>JASHPY010000067.1 GCA_030037855.1 Thermoplasmata archaeon
TGCCCGAGGCCGTGGGGGAGGCGGTCTGGACGAACGTCGCGGACTTCGTCGCGTTCCGCGGGTCGCCGGAGGAAGCGCGCGAACTCGGGCGCGTGAGCCGGGGCCTCTCCGCGGAGGGTGTCCTGTCGCTTCCGCGCGGGGAGGCGGCGCTGTTGCTTGGGAAGGGGAACGATCTCCGATGGGTCCGCGCGGCCCGGGTGCTTCGTGCGCCGGACCGGGAGGTCGACCTCGCGCCCGCGACCGAAGGACTCCCGTCTGCCGAAGGCACCCTGGATACACGAAGCGAAGCGGGCGAACCTTCCCCGACGACCTCGCCCGATCGGGTCGCTGCCGTGCTCGCGGCGATCGAGCGTCGGACTCGGACCGGCGGCGACGGCCCGCGGCCGATCTCGCTCTCCGAGCTCCGTGCCGAGGCCGACCCCGACGGTCAGGCGGTACGGGCGCTCGGAGATCGTCTGCGCCGAAGCGGCGCGATCCTCCGGAGCGAGCGCAACGACACCGGCTCGATCTGGTGGGTCGACCCCGCCCGGCTCCGTGCCGAGCCGCCGGCGTCGGCCCCCGCGCCGGTCCCCGGCGGTGCCGACGAAGCACAACCCTGAAAAGCCCGCGCCGGCTCGTTTCGCTCGATGGATGCTCCCGCCGAGCCGGCGCCGACCGCTCCCGCCGCTCCCCGGGCGTTGATGGCCCCGGCGACGGTACTCGAGCGCTGCGCGACAGGGATCTCGGGACTCGACGACATCCTTGGGGGCGGGATCCCCCGGGGGAACATGGTGCTCGTGTCGGGCAGCGTCGGCACGGGAAAGACCACGCTCTGCCTCGAGTTCCTCGTCCGGGGCGCCGAGCGCGGGGAGCGCTCGCTGCTCCTCTCCGTCACGGAGGCGTCCGACAAGCTGATCCAGAACCTCTCGACGTTCGAGTTCTTCCGCGCCGACCTCGTGAGCGACGGATCGCTCGTCTTCGTCGACCTCCCGGCGCTGTACAACAAGCTCGGCCTCGAGGGCGAGGAGCTCTCGGCCGACGAGATCGACATCGTGATCCGCACGATCCACGACCTGGTGCGGACCCTCGGCGTGAAGCGGCTCGTGCTGGACAGCCTCACGTCGGTCTGCTACCGGATCCGCCGGGACGAGTCGATCCGCGATTTCATGCTCCGCCTCGGCCAGTCGTTGAGCGACCTCGGCTGCACGTCGCTCCTCGTCTCCGAGATCGGGCCGACGCAGGGCCGCTACTCGATGCACGGGGTCGAGGAGGCGATCGTGGACGGCGTGATCCTGCTCTGGAACACGCGCCGCCAGGGCGACATCCTGCGCGTACTCCAGATCGTCAAGATGCGCGGTACCGCGCACTCGCGCGCGCAGTACGTGATCGAACTCACCCCGATCGGCCTCCTGATGGCGCCCCACCTGAAGGGGAGCCAGCAGGAGGGAGTGTAGAGCCGTGGCCCCGGCCGACATCGGGGATCGTCTCCGCGGCCTCCCGGGAGGCAGCGCGGTCGCGCTGAAGCTAGACCCGCGCGAGTACGCCGACCACTATTTCGCGGTGCTGAACGCGACGCTCCGCGACATCGGGGGCGAGACCGACGCCCACGTGATCTACATCACCGTCACGAACCCCGCCTCGTTCGTCTGGGGGCTCGCGCAGGCGCTCGACGTGCCGGCCGACCGGATCTCGTTCGTCGACGTGATCAGCCACATCATGATGAACTACTCGAACCCGCTTGCGAACGCGACGTACATCGAGACCCCGCGGGCGCTCGAGGAGATCATGCTGCGGGTCGACTACCTGTTGCGGAAGTTCCCGCATCCGCGGGCGATCGTGGTCGTGGACAGCCTGAACGCGCTCGCGATCCACAACCCGCGCGAGCTCCTCTCCGAGTTCTTCCACATCTTCCTCACGAACCTGAAGTCGCGCAACGTGCTCACCCTGATCCTCATGACCTCCGACGAGGAGGCGGGGGGCCTCGAGCAGATGCTGAGCCTGCTCGTCGACGAGACGATCGACGTCGGAGGCGGGCGCTGACCGTGGACGAGAACGACCAGATCTTCGGCATCCCCGAGATCGACGGGCCGCTCTACGCCGCGCTGCCGCCGGGGTGGCTCGCGCTCCTTTCCGGTCACTCGGGGACCGGCGCTCCGTTGCTCGCGAAGCAGTTCGCGCACGCCGGGATCGGTCGGGTCCCGGTCCTCTTCTACACGACGTTCGAGCGGACCGACGACGTGCGGCGCGCGTTCACGACGTTCGGCTGGGACCCGGCCGAGGTCAAGGTCGTGAACCTCGCGGACGAGTACTACGAGCGGGTCCTCGTGCGCGGCCTCGAGATCGCGCGGGCCCGCGAGCAGGGGCTCACGCTCGACGAGCTCGTGGGCGCGGTCCCGCGCGACGTCACCGCGCGGTCGTTCAGCCTCACGAACCGGATGCTCTCGGACCTCGCGGGCATGGACCAGCCGTTCCGGCTCGTGCTCGACTCGGTCGACTTCTTCTTCGAGGTGCTGGAGCCCCACGACGTGACGACGGTCGCCCGACAGATCCGCCACCGCTGCCAGACGATCGGGGGTCAGGCGCTCCTCACGCTCCACTCGGTCGCGCACGACCGGGCGGTCTACGGACTCCTCCAGGACCTCGCGGACCTCGCGTTCGACCTCCGGGCCGAGCCGCGCGGGTCGTTCTACGCCCACCAGCTGTTCACCGAGAAGGTCGCGAACCGCCCCGAGCTCAGCCGGATCACGCCGGTCCACGTCGGGGTCGGCGGCTGGGCCGCCGGGGCGGCGGAGGGCAAGTCGGGATAGCGGCCTACGTCCGCGTTACCGAGGCTTTATCGCTCCGCCGCCGGTCCCTCGGCGGGGGGCCCGTGGAGGACGTCGTCATTCGCACGCTCGACAAGGTCACGCTCCGGGACCCGATCTTGGTCGAGGGTCTCCCGGGCGTTGGCAACGTCGGGAAGCTCGCCGCCGACTACCTGCGCGACCAGCTCGCGGCGAAGCCGCTCGCGACGATCTACTCGAAGTTCTTCCCGCCCCAGGTCTACGTCTCCGAGGAAGGGATCATCCGCCTCGTCTCGAACGACCTCTCGTACTGGCGGGCCCCCGCCGCGGCCCAGCACGACCTCCTGATCCTCGGCGGCGACTACCAGGGGATCAGCCCCGAGGGGCAGTACGAGATCACGGAGCGGGTCCTCGACTACTGTCACGGCCTCGGTGTCCGCGAGGTCTTCACGCTCGCGGGCTTCGCCCAGGGCCGCGTGGTCGAGCAGCCGCGCGTGCTCGGCGCCGCGACCAACTCCTCGCGGGTGGAGCTGATGAAGAAGTTCTCGGTCGTCTTCTCCCGGAACGACCCCGGGGGCGGCCTGATCGGCGCGAGCGGCCTCTTCCTCGGGCTCGGACGGCTCGCGGGGATGGAGGGCGTCTGCCTGATGGGCGAGACGAGCGGCTACTTCGTCGACCCGCGGAGCGCCGAGGCGGTGCTCAAGGTGCTCGCGCAGGTGTTGCACATCGAGCTCGACTTCACCGCGCTGCAGGCGAAGGCGAAGGAGATCGACCGGATCGCGCAGAAGATCCACGACGCCGAGCAGCACTCGGGCGAGCCGAGCGCGCCGGGGAGCCCCGCCGCGCGGGACGACCTCGGGTACATCGGCTGACGGACCGACGCCGACGGGACCGTTCCGGATGGCCGCGCCCGCACTCGGACCGGACTCGGCGCGCCGTCGGGCGGTCCTCGACCGACTGCGCGCGATCGCGGGGCCCGACGGGTTCGTTCCGTTCGACCGATTCATGGAGGTCGCGCTCTACGCCGAGGGCGTCGGGTACTACGACCGTCCCCGCTCCCCGCTCGGGACCGATGGCGACTTCTACACGGCGGCGCACGTCGACCGGATCTTTGCCGAATGCGTCACCGCCCGGCTCGGGGAGATCCGACGCGCCGCGGGGGATCCCGGGACGTTCGCTATCGTCGAGCTCGGTCCGGGCGACGGGACGCTCGCGGCGGGGATCGTGGCGGCGCTCGCCGACGACGCCGGACGGTGGGAGTACGTCCTGGTCGACCGATCGCCCGCCCGGCTCCGAGACGCGTCCGCCCGGCTCGAGGGCAGCGCCGTCGGGGTGCGCTCGGTCGGCTCGCTCTCGGAGCTCGGGCCGTTCGCGGGCGCGGTGCTCGCGGACGAGCTCCTCGACGCCCAGCCCGCGCGGCGCCTTCGATGGGACGGCTCGGCCTGGCAGGAGCTCGGCGTCCGCGTCGGAGCGGACCTCGTGACCCCGGCCGAGGACGGCCCCGCCCGGCCCGTGCCGTTCCCCGCGCTTCCGACTGGGGTCCCGGTGGATCAGGTCGTCGAGGTATCGCCCGAGGCCGAAGGGATCGTGCGGGAGGTCGCGGACCACCTGGCCCACGGCGCGGCGCTGATCATCGACTACGGCCTCGAGGAGTCCGAGCTCGTGCGCGGTCACCCCGCCGGCACGCTTTCCGCGGTGCGGGGCCACCGATCGCTACCGGACCCGTACGCGGACCCCGGTGACGCCGACCTCTCCACGTTCGTGAATTTCTCTCGGATCCGGGCGGTCGCTCGCGCGGGAGGCCTCGTGGAGCTGTCGTTCCGACGCCAGGCGGACGCGCTCGGCGCCTGGGGCCTCGCCGCTCGGCTCGAGCGGGCCCTGGCCGCCGCACCGGACGCCGCGACCCGCGTGAAGCGACAGCTCGCCGCGAAGAACCTGCTCTTCGGATTCGAGCAGTTCCGTGTGCTCGAGCTCGCGCCGCCGAGCACCGCGGAGCGGCTCGCGACGCCTACGTGACCGGACGGGCCGGTCCGGTTGCGACCGGTTCGGCGACCTTCGCCTCGATCAGGAGCCGGGCCGCGTCCTCCGGTAGCGAGAGCACGTCGTCCTCCCGGAGGTCGATCGTCTCCGACCCGATCTCGAGGGGGCGCCCGCTCTTCAGCACGCGAACGTAGCTCGTCGCAGGGGCGGTTCGAGCGGGCCCCGCGCTCGCGGGCGCGGGTCGGGGCTCGGATTCGGGCCGCGCGGGAGCGACGGTCGGGGCGGGGGACAGGGAGGCGCCGGCCGGGGCGACGGTCAAGGGTTCGAGGTACGGGGCGGACTCGCGTCGGTGCGCCGTGAGCGTCGCAAGGATCGAGTCGAACATCGCGCGCTCCTCCCCCAGCGCGTTCAGGAGCTCGCGCGAACCGCCCACGCTGGCCTGGAACGCGGACGAGAGGACCTTCTGCGCTCGGGCCTCGACGATGTCGCGGGCGATCTGGCTCGCACGCTGGTACGTTTGCCGGGAGATCTCGCCCTTTCGACCGGACGGGTTCTCGCGAAGGTCGATCTCGTAGGATTTCCGAACCTCGGCGAGATACGCCGACGTCGCCCGGTAGAAATCGTGCGGCAGCTTCGCGAGGCCCCGGACCGCCGCTTCGTTGCGACGCCATTCGAGGAGCTGGGAGTAGTGATCGGGCATGATCGGACGCGCCGGGATTCGAGCAGACTCGAAGTAGTATAGGAGGTGTGCGGTCCCGGTCGCGCGAGGTCGGACGATCCGACCCGCGCGGAGGCTCTGACGTCGCGCAACGGCCCGGTCCGCGCCGACCCGCTCGAGGAGTTCATCGAGCTGTGGCAGCGCCTGCGCTCGGAGAGCGCGGAGCCCGGCACGGTCGTCGTGGTCGAGGGGGAACGCGACCTTCGGGCACTGCGTCGACTCGGTCTTTCCGGGACGATCGTCCTCGTGCATCGGGGACGCGCGCTCGCGGGGACGGCGCACGACCTGGTCGGCCGAAGCCGGCGGGTGATCGTACTGACGGACTGGGACACCGAGGGGGGCCATCTCGCCCACCGCCTCCGGGAGTTCCTCGAGGCCGAGCGCCTGCGGCTGGACCTCGAGTACCGTCGGAAGCTGGCTCGGATCGTGCGCGGCGAACTCGTCCACGTCGAAGGGCTGTTCGGCTGGGCCCGTCGTCTCGCCGAGCGAAGCGGTCGATCGGTCGACGACCTGTTCGGCTCGACCGCGGACGACGGACCGTCGCCTACGGGATGACCTTGCGCTGCGTGCGGCGAATGTCCCGCCGGTTGCGCTGATACGAGGGGCGGAACCGCTCCGCGCCCTTGCCCTTCCAGCGGAGTCCCCGGCTTTCCCTGCCGCTGCTCGTGAGCCCGCGGAAGACCCGGCCCTTCTGCACCGGCGCCGCAATCCACCCGATCTGGCGGTCCGCGACGACCTCGGGGGCCGCCGGGTCCACGAGGATGATCTCGAAGAACTTCTGCTTCCCGTCCTCCCCGACCCAGTACGAGTTCAGGACCTCGAGGTTCGGGTAGTGCTTCTGGGCGCGTTCCTCGGCGATCCGACGGAGGCTCTTCTTGAGCGTCATCCGCGCGACCCCCTTGTGCTTCGGTCGGCGCCCGGCGATGATCTCGCGCTTGCGCTGCCCGCCCCGGCGGACCCGAACGCGCACGAGCACGAACCCGCCCTTCGCGCGGAAGCCGAGCGCCCGCGCGCGGTCGAGCCGGGTGGGGTGTTCGAGACGAGTCACCGTCCCTTGGCGCCGCCAGGTCAGGAGGCGTTCGTGCCGGAGCTCCGACCCCTCGTCACCGAGGGTCTGCCGGAACGACCGGGCCATGTAGCGGTACGCGGAAGCGCTCATCGAGGGCGGGGGGGCGACCCGAGTTCCCATTATAAGAGCTACGCCGGGCGCGCCCGGGTCGCACGCCGGGCGGCGCCCGACGCGCGTCGGCGGCGACCGAGTCGCGGCGGTCGCCCGGGGTTACCCGCGCTCGGGCGCGAGGTAGTGGACGTTTCCGTCCGGGTCCTTCACCGAAGCCCACCAGCCCCACGCCGCCTTCTCGGGCGGGTGAGCGAACTCCACCCCCCGATCCTTGAGACGCGCGCACTCGGTCCCGAACTCCCCCGGCACCGCGATCACGATCCCGGAAGGCCCCGGCTCGAGCGGGATCGGCGTCGGGCGGTTCTCGGAGGCCTGGCAGAGGTGGAACACGGTCGCGCCCTTCCGAGGGCCGACCGTCACCCAGTGACCGTCGTCCGCAATGACCCGCAGGCCGAGCTTCTCCGAGTACCAGGCCTTCGACACGGTCTTGTCGGAGACCACGATCGGTATGCTCACGATCCAGGGCCGCTTCTTCGACTCCGAGTTGGGCATTTGCATCCCTGTCGTCGGTCACGGTCCCGCCCGTTATGGCGTTCTCGATGACCCCGTGGAACGCCCGTGGGAGCGGGGCGCACCGACGTACGGAAGCTCGGAGCGAGAATGCCGGACCCGCGCAGCCCGACCGGACCTCGGGGACTAATTCGTGGCCGGCGCGTCGGGGTCGGGCGGTGGGGACGCGTGGCCGTTCCCCTGCCACGGTAGGCGCGACTCCGGCGGCGGTGCCACCTTGGCGGTCGCGTGGCTCTCGGTCGCGACCGCGCGGACGAGGTGGCTCGAGATCTCCGCCACGAGCCGGTCCATCCGTGGGCGTTCGTCCACGGGGATCTCGGTCGGGGCCTCCCAGACGACCGCGGCCCCGCCGCTCGTCGGATAGAAACGGAACGCGAGCTCTCGCGCAGCCGGCGGCACGGCGGGGTTCATTTTCTCCAGACGGCCGCGCACCCGGCTCAGGGACGGGTCGACCGAGTCGGTCCGCTCCACGGTGTAGCCGATCGTCCCGAGATAGTCGACGAGGTACGACGCGAACCGCTCTCGGCCGATACCCCGGGCCCGGAGCCAATCACCGTTGCCTTCGCCCATGTTCGTCCCGGTCCATCGAACGCTCGAGGCTCCGGAAGAGCCCGAGCATCATCCGATACTCCGCCTCAGTCGGCGTCGCTCGGCCGAGGACACGACGAAACAGGAGGATTAAACCCCGTCGTTTGTGGGTTGGGTAGCGGATTCGGGCCAGGAGCTCCTCGATCCGCGCCAGAAACAGCTCCTTTTCCCGCCCGTTCAGCTCGAGCTCGAGCGGCGCCGGGGTCGTCTCGGGGTCCGTCGCTCCGCGGGCCCGGTGGACGGCGTAGAGCACGACCGCCGCCGCGTGCGAGAGGTTCAGGGTCGGGAACTCGCGGCGCGCCGGGACGTGGACGAGGAGGTCGCACAGCGCGAGCTCCTCTCGCGAGAGGCCGTTGTCCTCCGGCCCGAAGACGAGCGCGATCCGGCCGGTGACGGGCGCGAGGATCTCTCCGAGCCGCTCGGGGCTGATGGAACGGCGCAGATACGCGCTCGAGCGGCCGGTCGAGAGGTCGGTCGTCCCGACCACGAGGTCGCAGTCGGCGACCGCCCGCGCGACCGTCGGGAGCTTGCGAGCGCCCCGCAGCAGCGGAAGGCCCGCCATCGCCCGGCGACGCGCCTCGGCGCCGACCGGGGCGCGCGGCGCCACCAGCACGAGCCGCTCCGCACCGAAGTTCCGGCCGAGCCGCGCGACGGCGCCGACGTTCCCGTCCTCCTTGGGCCGGACGAGGACGACCTCGATCCGTGCGGTCACGCGGCCGCCCCTTCCGCGAACAGCCGCTGGACGAGCCAGTCCGGGTCGAAGGGGCGGAAGTCCGCGTAGCCCTGGCCGACGCCGACGAAGAGGATCGGCTTCTTCGTGATGTAGGTCGCGCTCAGCGCGGCCCCGCCCTTCGTGTCCGCGTCGAGCTTCGTCAGGATCAGCCCGTCGATGCCCACGGCCGTGTCGAACAGGCGCGCCTGCTCGAGCACGTCGTTCCCGCTGAGGGCGTCCCCGACGAAGATCGTGATCGCCGGGGCCACGACCCGCTTGATCTTCTTCGCCTCCTCGATCAGGTTCTCGTTGGTGTGCTGGCGCCCGGCCGTGTCGACCAGCACGGTGTCGACGCCCTTCGCCCGCGCGTGCTGGACCGCGTCGAACGCGACCGCCGCGGGATCGCTTCCCTCCTGCTGGCGGACCACGCGGATCCCCAGGCGCTCCCCGTGGACGAGCAATTGCTCGATCGCCCCGGCGCGATAGGTGTCCCCGGCGGCGATGACGCTCGAGAAGCCCTGGGCCCGGAGCCAGCCCGCCATCTTCGCCACCGTCGTCGTCTTGCCGGTTCCGTTGACCCCGACGAACAGGATCGTGTACGGCTTCGGGGTCTGCGCCCGGATCGCCGTCGCGAGGTCGATCGTCGGGCGTACCAGCATCGCGCGCGTCGACCGCTCGAGGCAGGAGCGGATCGCGTCCTCCGCGTCGACTCCGATTCGGAGCTTCTTGCCGGTCAGCTCCTTCTTGAGGTCGCGGCTCAGCCGCTCCACGACGCGCAGCGCGACGTCGGACTCGAGCAGCACGATCTCGAGGTCGTCGAGCACCTCGTCGACGGTCGTCTCCTTGAGCCCTCGGGCGAGGAAGCCCTCGGAGAACATCTCGGACGGTTCGCGCGGCGTGGCCGGCGACGCGGGCCGGCCCGCCGCGGCGGGCGGGGCCGCCCGGGCCGCCGGCCCACTCGCCGGCTTCCCGGTCCCGGCCGACGGGCTCGGGGCGTCTTCGGGCGCGTCGGCCGAAGACCGGCGCAGCCGCGCCTTAAGCGCCGCCCACATCGGAGCCCGGTCCCGAGCGGGCGATATCGTCGAGCCGTCGCGAGAGGATCTGGATCCGCTCGTCCAGGGTCGCCATCTGGCCCTCGACCTCGCGCGCGGCCTGGTCGATCCGCGCGAGGCGTTCGGCCAGTAGCTCGCTCGCCTTCGCCCGGTTCATCTCGACCACGTAGCCGGAACCGATGCCGATCAGCACCGGGGCGCCGACCGCGACGGATCCGCGCACGAACGTCTCGCCGCCGAGGGGGAGCAGGAACTCGGCACCGGGGTCCGCGCGATCGACCCCCTCGAGGCTCTCCCGAGCGCGCAGGTGATCGGTCCGGGACGAGGTGAGGATCTGGTACTGCTGGAGCAGGCCGTTGAGTTGATTGCGGTACGCGTCGAGCCGCATCAGGTCCTCCTGGACCTGCTGCTCCGTGACCTCGGCCCGGTTCCCGCTCATGCGCCGGTCTCCGCGGCGACCCGGGCGATGCGGATCTCGTGGCGCTTGACGTGGTGGCAGCTCCCGATCTCCGAGAGGACCCAGTCGCGCGCGGCGGCCTCGGACGCCGCCTCGCACTGCTTTCGGAACGTTTGCCAGTAGCCGCGCCGAGCGTAGAACGACCCTTCGACCTTCCACGTCGACATCGCTGGGTCCTTCCCGGCGGCGCGCACCGAAGCGCCCCACTTAACGATGCCGGCGAGCGGGACGGGCCCGAGGTCGGGGCCCCAGCGGAGACCTCGATCTCGCCAGAGCCGAACTTAGGACGGCGGGGGGTCCCCTGCCTCCGAACGTCGTTGGGACGCTTCGAAACGGGCGCGCTCCTGCCACCATACGCGCCGGCGCTCTCGGAGACCGGCATCGGAAGGTCCTTCGAGCGCGGGCACGACCTTCTCGGATCCCGACACGGCCGGCACCTCGGTGGTCGGAACTTCCCCCTCGGCCGGCGGTTCCGGCGGTTCGGCCTCCGGGGCGTCCTCGCCGAGATGCCGCTGGCTCAGATGGCGAGCGCCGCTACGTTCCCCCATCGCTCCTCGACCTCTGCGTCGCTGAGTCCGACCGTCGGAGAGAACAGCACGGTCTCCCCCCACTGGGCCCGCGCCGCCGGATACTCCTCGACCCGGAGCGGGAGCACGACGCCCTCGGCGTGGAATCGTTCCCGGACCTCCCTCATCGCCCGCCCCCACGTGTCGGGGTCGGCCTCGCAGGGGGAGATCCTTGCGCTCGGGTCGAACCGTCCTAGAACGTCACGCGCGAGCGCCTCGCCGGACGGAAGCGCGACCAACGAGACAAGGCAGCCACGCTTCATCATGAGGTAGGCCCCGAGCGCGCCCCGCGGCCCTTCGACCAGGGCGACCAGCCGACCCGCCACTCCGAGGGGCAGCCCGCCGGGCCCGCGGACCCGGTCGAACGAGAGATAGGTCCGGGGTCCCCGGACCTCCACGAACAGCTCGACGTCGGGGCGTTCCAGGTCGACGTGCAGCCGGCGATCGGCGAACCGCTCGAGGACATCCCCTCCGAGATCTCGCGCGAGCTCCTGGCTCGTGAAGGGGTGCTGTCCGCCGGTGCGACGGGCGCGCACCGCGAACGATGCGCCGGGGCCGAGGCGGGGATCGGCGAGCTCGAGCAGCCGGTCACGGATCGTGGAGCGCTCGCTCGGCACTTCGTGGACGAGGCTCAGCGAGGTGACCCCGAAGACGCGTTGCAGGACGCGCGCCGCGCGCGGCCCGTCGTCGACCTCGACGTAGAGGTGCCCGTGGTCGGCTCGCAGGCGGCCGGTCAGTCCCTCGCGGACGAACTGGTCGAGAATGTTGCGCCGCATCAGTCGCTCGAACTCGTGGCGCACCGGCGCGGATTTGAGCGCGAGCTCGCCGTAGCGCACGAGAATCTGGCTCGACACGAGGAATCGTTAAGTCGGCGGCTCCGCTAAACGGTTTCCCGGACGGCGATGGTCGCGACTCGAACGCACGACCCGCCGCAAGAGACGACGGACCCGACGCGTCCGTTCGTCCTGGAGGTCGTCTCCGGGCTCGCGCAGGTATTGGAGGACCTCGGCGCGCCGGTCCCGCCCGAGAGCCTGCTCGATCGACTCAACCTCGACGGCGGACCCGAAGGCGACGTCGCGTTCCCCGCGCACCGCGCGGCCGCCACGGTCCGGCGCCCTCCCGCCGAGTTCGCGCAGGAGGTCGCGTCGAAGTTTCCGTCGACGCCCCGGCTCCTCCGCGTGGCGGCGAAGGGCGCGTTCGTCAACTTCACGTTCGGTTCCGAAGAGCTCACGGCCGCGACGCTCGAGCTCGTCCTCGCGCGGGGGGAACAGTACGGTCACCGGCCGCCGTCCGGTGCGCCGAGCTGTGTCGAGCACACGAGCGCGAACACCACCGGACCGTTCCACATCGGGAGGGTACGCAACGCGATCATCGGCGACACGCTCGCGCGGGTCCTTCGCGCGGCGGGCACACCGGTCACGACGCAGTACTACGTCGACGACATGGGTCGCCAGGCATCGATGGTCACGTGGATCTGGACGAAACCACGCGAGGCGTGGCCCGCGCCGGTCCGTGAGGCCGTCGAGGGGAAGGAGGTCGACGGCGAGAAGGCCGATGCCCGTTGGGGTCGACCGTATCCCGCCGTGAGCGCCTACCTGAAGGAGCACCCCGACGCCCAAACCGAGGTCGCCGCCGTCGTGCGCGAGATCGAGCTCGGGAACGCGCCGGCCCAGCACCGGGAGATCGCTCGGTCGATCCTCAGCGGCATGCTCCTCTCGCTCGCGCGACTCGACATCCGATTCGACGAGTTCGTGTGGGAATCGGACTTCCTCCGCGACGGGTCCGTCGAGCGAGTCCTCGAACGGATGCATCACGCTCCGCACGTAGTCCGGGAGGAGAACGGCGCGTGGGCGATCGACGCCGCATCGTACGGGCTGCCGCAAGAATCGACGAAGGTCGTTTTCCAGCGGGCGGACGGCACGAGCCTCTACGTCCTGCGGGACGTCGCCTACCACGAGGCGAAGTTCGCCCGCTTCGACCGCGTCATCGACGTGCTCGGCCAAGACCACCAGCTGCACGCGCGGACCCTCGACGCGCTGCTCGCCGAGGCCGGGGACGCACGGCGGCCCGAGTTCCTGATCTATCAGGACATGACGGTGCCCGACGGCGGTCGGATGTCGACCCGCCGTGGCTCGGCCGTTTGGCTCGACCAGCTCTACGCGGAGGCCGTGGAGCGGGCGCGACGGGAGGTGATCGCGCGGCGGGAGGACCTCTCCGAGGGCGATACCGAGCGGATCGCCGAAGCGGTCGCGGCGGGAGCGTTACGCTACCACATCGTGCGGGTCGCGCCGGAGAAGCCGGTTGTGTTCCGCTGGGAGGACGCGCTCTCGTTCGAGGGGCGGAGCGGCCCGTTCGTGCAGTACTCCTACGCGCGGGCGTCGAGCGTCCTGCGCAAGTCCGGCATCGCGGACGGGCCGTTCCCGTTCGACGCGCGACAGCTCATCGACCCCGAGGAGCTCGCGCTCGTCCGCCTCGTCGCGCGGTGGCCCCGTACGGTGGAGTACGCCGCCCGGACGATGCATGTGCAGACGCTCGCGGCGTACGCCCACGACCTCGCCGACCAATTCAACCGGTTCTACCACGCCGTGCCCGTGCTCCGGTCGGAGTCCGAGCGCCCGAGCCGGATCGCGCTGGTCGCCGCGGTGCGGCACACCCTCGCGAGCGCGCTCGAACTGCTCGGGATCCCCCGACTCGAAACGATGTGACGTCCGCGCTCCAAACATCCAAATACGTCAGCCCCCTCCGACGGACCCGAGGGCACGGATGGCATCCATCAAGGACGACTTCGTCACGTTCATCAACAAGGGCAATCTGATCCAACTGGCGATCGCCTTCGTGATGGGCGTCGCGTTCTCCACGCTCGTCAGCGCGCTCGTGGGAGACATCTTCACTCCGTTGATCGGCGCGGCCGGCCACTTCAACTTCGCTTCGTGGCAGCTGACCATCAACGGGAGCACGATCATGCAGGGGGCGTTCCTCAACGCCGTGATCACGTTCGTCATCGTCGCACTCGTCGTCTTCTTCGTGATCGCGTTGCCGTACCAGCGCTGGACCGAGCGGCAGGCCGCCAAGAAAGCCGCGGCGGCGCCGACGACGCGCGCCTGCCCGGAGTGCCTGTCGCAGATCCCGCTCGCGGCGAAGCGCTGTTCGTTCTGCACGTCGGTGGTCACGCCCATGACCGCCCCGACGGCGGCCGCCGCGGCCTAACGCTATCGGACGAGCGGGTCGCGCACCCCGGCGCGCGCGAACCCGCGCGCGCGGAGCCGGCACGAGTCGCACCGGCCGCACGGGCGACGGCCGCCGGCGTAGCAGCTCCAGGTGAGCGCCCACGGGACGCCGAGCCGCTCGCCGAGTCGCACGATGTCGGCCTTCGACAGCGACAGTAGTGGCGCGCGCACGCGGTACCGCGCGCGACCCTCGACCCCCTCCTTCGTCGCGACCCGCGCGAGCCGCTCGAACGCGCGCAGGAATGCCGGGCGGCAGTCGGGATAGCCCGAGTAGTCGATCGCGTTCGCTCCGATCGTGATCGTGCCGAGTCGATGGCTCTCGGCGTACCCGAGGGCGATCGCGAGGAAGATCGTGTTGCGGGCCGGGACGTACGTCGAGGGGATCCGGTGGGGGCCGGCGGAGCGCGTCGGGATCGGGCGGGCGCGGTCCGTGAGGGACGACGCGAGGATCGGTCCCACGGGCAGACGGACGACGGTGTGGTCCCGGACCCGGTAGTGGCGGGCCAGCGCCCGGGCGGAGCGCCGCTCCCGCGCGTGGGTCTGACCGTACAGGATCGTCAGCGCGTGCACCGGACCGGGCTCGCGTACGGCGAGCGCGAGGCACGTCCCCGAGTCCATGCCGCCGGAGAGAAGGACCACGGTCCCGGGCGCTCGGCCCCGCTTCATCCGATCGCTCCGAACGCGGCGAGTATCGCGGCCGCGATCCCGACCGCGCCCAGCATCCCGAGGAAGTTGGTCGAACCTTTCGAGAGATACCCCCGGTTCTCGAGCGTCTCCCCGAGCACCGAGTCGAGTTGGCACCCGAGGAAACCGGCGGCGGTGACGGTGCCGAGGAAGAGGCCGATCTCGGGCACCGGGGCGGAGAAGAGGCGGAACAGCGCGAACCCGACGACCGCCGTGAGCCCCGCTCCGACGAACGCCCACGCCTCGCCGACCGCCGAGACGCCCCCGTTGGTTCCGGGGGAAACCGGTCGAAGCGTGAGGATGCTTCGGGCGTGGCCGGCGAGCACCCCGAGCTCGCTCGCGAACGTGTCGGCCGCGCCGAACGCGAGCGCGCTCGCGTACAGGACCGCGAGCGGCGTCGACGCGAGGAGCGGCGGCATCCAGCCCGCCGCGATCGCGAGGGCCGTGGGGAGCACGATGTGCGCGACCACGTTGGAGACGCCGCGCTCGCCGGCCGTGCCCTCCTGGACGTTCTTGCGTCGCTTCTCCTGGATGCGGAACCGAGTCGCGAGGACGCTCCCGACCACGAAGAGGATCAGGAGCGCGAGGTAGGGGTAGCCGACGAGCACGACGATCACGGAGCCGAACACCGCGGCGACCGCGCCCGCGAGCGGGGTGAGCGCGCGCGCCACGACCGCGCCGAGGGCGAGCGCGACCGTGACCAGCACTCCGACCGTGGCCGATAGGGTCTCGAGTGTCACGAGTGCTCCGGGCCCGCCAGTTGGCGGAGTCCTTAATGGCTTCCCGACGCCCCGCCGGCCCCGCTAGCCCCGAGAGAGAACCCGGAGCACGGCGCCCTCGAACGAGCTCGCGACGATGTCCGGGGCGAGGTCCCCCTTCGCGAACTCCGCGCGGGTCTCGGCGTCGTGGTTCGGAGCGGGGATCAGGGCGGTCAAGAGCCCGAGCCGCCGACCGGCCTCGATGTCGAGGCGTCGGTCGCCGACGATCGCGCTCGTCGCGAAGTCGAGGTTCCAGTCCCGGCGCGCCTCCTCGAAGAGGAGCGTGCCGGGCTTACGGCACTCGCACCGCCGCTCGGGCGCATGCGGACAGAAGTAGAACGCGTCGATCTCCGCGCCCCGGGGTCGAAGGACCTCGTTCAATCGGCGGTGAATCCGCTCGACGTCCTCGCGGGAGTAGAAGCCCCGGTCGATGCCGGACTGGTTCGTGACGCAGATCACGACGAACCCGTGCTGCCGCGCAAGCGCGACGGCGTTCCCGACCCCGCGGAACAGCTCGAGGCGGTCGGCGTCCTTAAGGTAGTGGAGGTCGGGGTTGAGCGTACCGTCCCGGTCCGTGAAGAGCGCCCGACGGAGCGGCCGGTCCGCGGGGGTCCGGCCGGGCGCCTCCGCCATGGGCCGTGGGTAGCCCGGTGAGTGATAAGCGTTCGTCGTGCGGTGAGGGTTCGGACGTGAGCGCCGGCGAGGTCGATGGCAACGTCCCCCGCGGGGAGTCCGAGTTCGCTCCGCTCGACCGCGGACTCGAAATCGCGCTCGGTCGATGGCGAGATTCCACCGAGCCCGTGACCGTACTCGCCTCGGGCGGCGTCGACTCGGGGCTCCTCGCGTGGGAGCTACGAACGCGCCCGAACGTGACCTGTCTCACCGTCGGGGTCGACGGCAGCCCCGACCTTCGCGAGGCGGAGGAGAGTTCTCGTCTCATCCCCGGGGGATGGCTGCGAGTGGCGGTCACGGTCGAAGAGGTCCGCGCGACGGGGGACCGTGTCGGCGTCCGGTACGGTGGTCTGTCCCGGGTCGAGAGGAGTGTCCTCACGGCGCTCGCGGTCGCGATGGCGCACGCGCCGAGCCGTACCGTGCTGTGCGGACAGGGGGCCGACGAACTGTTCCTGGGCTACGCCCACTTCCGTGGGCTCGGACTCCGGGAGGCGGCGTCGAGGTCGGAAGCGGATCTCACCCGGCTGCGCGAGCGGGACTGGCCCCTCGCCCAGGATCTCGCCCGCTCCCTGGGTCGCGAACTGTTCGCGCCGTACCTTGACCCCGAGTTCGTTCGGGAGGCTCAGTCGTACCCGATTGAACAGCGCCTTCCGGGCGACGAGCCGAAGCGGCTCTTCCGACGCTGGGCGATCCATCGAGGGCTGCCGGCCGGCGTCGCGGCGCGGCCGAAGCGAGCGCTCCAGTACGGGAGCGGTGTGGATCGAGCCGTAACGGCGTCCTCCCCCGCGAGACCGACATCGAAATCGCGGCGCTGACGACGCGAGAATCGCCGCCGGGCGTACGCCTATATATCCGGGCCCGGGTCCCCGCCCGTGGCGGACGATTCCGTCGATCTGTTCTGCCCGCTCGAGTTCCGGTACGGCCGGGCGCCGGTTCGCGCGCTGTTCACCCGGGGCGCCCGACTCGCGCGCGCGCTCCGCGTCGAGGCGGCGCTCGCGGCGACCGAGGCCGAGCTCGGTATGATCCCGGCCGATGCCGCCGGGGCGATCGGACGGGCCGCGGACCTCTCGCACGTATCGATCGACCGGGTCGACGAGTACGAGCGGTCGCTGCAGCACGACGTGATGGCCATGACCCGGGCGCTCGCCGACGCCGCGGGCGAGGGCGGCCGCTGGGTGCACTTCGGCGCGACGAGTCAGGACATTACCGACTCGGCGCTGGGGCTCGAGCTCCAGGAGAGCGCCGCGATCCTGCGAACGGACCTGACCGCGCTCGCGCGCGCGCTCGCCGAGCTCGCGAAGCGTCACCGGGCGACCCCCGAGGTGAGCCGCACGCACGGTCAGCACGGCGTCCCGATCAGCTTCGGTCTCAAGATGGCGGTCGCGGCTGCGGAAGTGACGCGGCACCGCCGGCGGCTGGACGAGCTCGTGCCCCGGCTGGCCGTCGGCAAGATGTCGGGCGCGGTCGGGAGCGGCGCCGGTTTCGGCCGGCACGCCGTGGAGGTCGAGGCGGGCGTGATGCGACGACTCGGGCTGGGCGCGGACGAGGCGCCGACGCAATTGGTCGGCCGGGACCGCATCGCGGAGTTCACGAACTGGCTCGCGCTCGTTGCCTCGACGGCCGAGCGACTCGCCACCGAGGTGCGCAATCTCCAGCGAACGGAGATCGCCGAGGTGGCCGAGCCGTTCGACGAGGCTCGCCAGGTCGGCAGCTCGACCATGGCGCAAAAGCGCAATCCGATCGTCAGTGAGAGCGTTTCGAGCCTCGCGCGTCTCGTCCGTGCGTTCGCCCTGCCGCCGATGGAGAACATGATCCAGTGGCACGAGCGGGACCTCGCGAACTCCGCCAACGAGCGGATCGTGCTGCCGCACGCGATCGTCCTCGAGGACGACCTCCTGAGCCGGCTGACGAAGGTGTTCGAGGGCCTCACGGTCTCGCCCGAGCGGATGGCGGAGGAGCTCGATCGTTCGGGCGGGATCGCGATGACCGAAAGCCTCGTGCTCGCGCTCACGTCGAAAGGACTCGCACGCGCCGACGCGCACGAGGCGATGCGACGCCTTACGCGCAACCCCCGCGACCCGCCGCCGCTCGCCGCCCGCGCCCGGTCCGACCCGACCGTCAGCCGGCACCTCTCCCCCGAGGAGATCGACGCGCTGCTCGACCCGGCGAGCTACGTGCGCGCGGCGGCGGAGAAGACCGACCGGATCCTCGCCGGACTCGAGCCCGCGCTCGGTCGATGACGCCGAGCGACGAGCGCTGGACCGCGACGGTCACCGTCCGCCTACGCGACCCGCACTTGGTCCTCGCCCTCGAGCGGGCGCTCCGACCCGAGGCGGAACGCGAGGTCCCCCGAGCCCGAGCGACGCTCCGACGGACCGAGGACGGGACCCTCGAGCTCTCGGTGGCGGCGCGGGATTCCGGCGCGATGCGCGCTGCGCTGAACACGTATCTCGGCTGGATCCAGCTCTCCCTCGCTACGGTTCGGTCCGCGTCGAACCGCCCTTCCGCGCTGCCGGCCCCGTGACGACCGGCGAAGCGCTTATGTTCGCTCCCGGGTGAACCGGCCGTGGCCCTACCGGCGAAGCTCCAGAACGACATCAAGCAGTTCCAGCGACTCCAGCAGGAGCTCGGAAACACGCAGCAGCAACGCCTCCAGATGGACCTGAAGTTGCGCGAGGTCACCCACACGCTCGAGGAGCTGAAGTCGATCGCCGAGGACACGGTCGTGTACCGGCCGATCGGGGGTCTGCTCGTCCGCGCGAAGAACCGCAAGGAGGTCGAAGACCTCCTGACCGAGGACAAGGAGACGCTCGAGGTCCGCGTGAAGGCGATCGAGCGACAGGAGAACCAGTTGAAGGAACGCTACTCGACCATGCAGCAGGAGCTCTCGCAGGCGCTGCAGGCGGCCGGCGTTTCGCCCACCGGCCCCGCTCCCGAGTGAGCGCTCAGCTCTTCCGACGGACCAGACGCTCCGCGATCTCTCGGAGCAACGGTTTCGCCGACCGGCGTAGGCTCCGACTCCGGTCCAGGCGCCGAAGCGCTCGCGACGCGAGCTCCTCGATCCGGCGCTCGGAGTAGGCGAGACTGCCGGTCGACCGGATCACCTCGCGGGCCCGCTCGACGTCCTCGGGCGTCGCCTGGGCGTTCCCGAGCACCCGGGCGAGGCGGGTCCGGTCGGTCTCACCCGCGTCCGCCCACGCACGGATGACCAGGAGCGTGCGCTTTCCTTCGGGGAGGTCGTTCGGGCTTTTCCCGGACGCCCCCGAGTCGAAGCCCGCGCCGAGCACGTCGTCCCGCAACTGGAACGCGATCCCGAGGTCGGTGCCGATCGAGTCGAGGTCGTCGAGTCCGGCCCGCGACAGGCCCCCCAGGGTCGCCCCGATGCGGAGAGGGCAGGCGACCGTGTACATCGCGGACTTCAGCCGATGTACCGCGAGTACATCGTCCTCGGTCACCCCGCCGGGGTCGAGCGTACCGTTCCGTATGTCGAGCAACTGGCCGTAGGCGGTCAGGCGCGTCATCCGAACGTACTCGGCCAGCGCGCCGAGGCGCGCCGCCGGTCCGACCCGGACCGCGAGGAGTCCGGCGACCGTGAACGGCTCCTCGAGGTCCCCGAGGGTGATCGCGATCCCCGTGCCGTAGTCGTCGCTCGAACCCTGCCGCCGCTCGCGCTCGTGGGTCGCTCGGAGCGCGCGGTGGACGGTGGGGCCGCCGCGCCGTTCCTCGGAGTGGTCGATGATATCGTCGTGGATCAGCATCCAGCTCTGAAAGTGCTCGAGCGCGGCCGCCGCCGGCAGCACCGGTCTCGGGGCGCGGCCGGTCGCGATGTGGTAGCCGGCGAGGACGAGGATCGCGCGGAATCGCTTCCCGCCGCGCAGCGTGAACTCTTCGTTCACGTCGAGGTACGGACGGAGGGTCGGCAGGGCGCGGGAGCGTTCCCGCCGGAACGAGGAGCGCAGCTCGGACTCGAGCGGCCGCAGGTACGCCGAGAGCTGAGCGAAGTTCACGACGTCTGCGCGTGGACTCCCACATATTTAATGCGGCGGGCGTTCGCACGCTTCGTGGCGTCGGCGGCGTTCGTCCAGCTCTCCGGCGGCTTGGTCGAGGCGATGGGCCAGCGCATGGACGCGGCGAAGCCGCTCCCCGAGGGACTCGTCCTTCGTACCGGCGACGGATTCCTCTACGCGTTCCTCGAGGACCCGGACCAGGTGTCGATCGACACGATCCGCCGGGTGCTGGAGGCCGGCGACGGTACGCCGGCGCATCTCGTGGTCCTCACCCCGGGGCACCTTCCGCTGGCGATCATCGCGGAGGTTCAGCAGCGCTCGGGTACGCTTGTGGAGGGAGCTCGGTTCGCCGAGCTCGCTCGCCAGCTCGGGCTCGAATCGATGTTGGGCCAGGAGCCGCGTCCCCCGGCCGCCAGCCGACCGCGACTCCTTCCCAGCGCGCAGCTGCTCGACGCGGCGATGGACCGGGCGCGGAGCTGGCTCGAGTGGGGCGTGCCCGCGCTCGCGCTCCGATTCTATCGACAGGCCGCGGAACTGAAGCCGGGGTTCCTACCGGCGAAGATCGGAATCGGGCGGTCGCTCCTCGGACTCGGCCTCGCCGACGACGCCGACCGGATCTTCTCGGAGGTCCTCGCGCAGCGCCCGGGCGACCTCGACGCGCGACTCGGGAAGGCCGCGGTGCTCGGCGCCCGCGCGAAGCCCAAGGAGGAGATCGAGCTCTATCGCGCGCTGCTCGCCGAGGACGACGCGCGGGTCGAGGTCCGCGCCCACCTCGTCGCCGCACTGGTCGAGCTCGGCGACTGGTCGGCCGCTCGGGTCGAGGTCGAGGCGATGCTCGCCGCCACCCCGGAAGACCCCCAGCTGAGATTCCTCCATTCCGCGACGTTGACGCGGACCGGCGAGAGCGGCACGGCGGACCGCGAGCGAGAGGAAGCTCGACGTCTCGGTCTCACGCACGAGCGGGAGACCGCGCTCTGCCTTCATCTCGGCCTCCCGCCGCCCCCGGGGCCCGGGACGGAGGCGAGCGTGTCGGCGGTCCGTCGGGCGCCGCGTCGTGCGGCACCGACGCGCGCCCCGCGCGGCCGAACCGCCCCGCGTTCGACGCCGCGAACGGCCCGAACGGCCCGGCGAACTCGCCACCGCGAGGCGAAGCCGCGGCCGCCGGCCCGAAAACGTAAGTAGGCCCCTCCCGACTCTCAACCGACTCGAGGTCCAGATGCGCGTCGTCTCCGTTCTCCCGAGCGCGACCGAGATCGTCTGCGCCCTCGGGCACGGCTCCGACCTCGTGGGCCGGAGCGCCGAGTGCGACTTTCCTCCCACGGTGCGCGGCTTGCCGGTCGTCATGCGCCCGCGGGTCTGGGACGCCGACCGGCCGTCGCGCGAGATCGACGCACGCGTCCGTGCCGTGCGATCGACCGGAGCGAGCCTGTACGAGCTCGACATCGAACGGCTGCGCCAGCTCGAACCCGACGTGATCCTTACCCAGGACCTGTGCGGGGTCTGCTCGGTCACTGAAGCCGAGGTCGCGTCCGCGTGCGCGAAGGCGGACGTGGCACCCCTCGTCGTATCGCTGACGCCTCGGACGTTGACCCAGGTCTGGTCGACCGTCGAGCGGATCGGCCGCGTTCTCGACGACCCGTCCGCGGGCCGGGAGCTCGCCCAGCGGTTGCGCGCGAGGTCGGCCCCGGCGCGCCGACCCCCGTCGGCACCGCGGGTCGCGGTCGTGGAGTGGCTCGACCCTCCGATCCTCGCCGGCCTGTGGACGCCCGAGATCGTGCGCGCCGCGGGAGGCGAAGCGGTCGGCGTTCGGCGGGGCCGGCCGGGCGTCCGTACGGACTGGTCCGCGATCGCGGCGGCGTCGCCCGATCTCGTGGTGCTCAGCCCGTGCAGTTTCCCGGTGGAGCGGAGCCGCGCCGAGCTCAAGGACCCGTCGCTCCGCGCGGCGATCGCGTCGGTGCGGCCTCCCCGGGGTACGTTCGTCGCCGACGAGGCGTACTTCAGCCGCCCCGGCCCGAGGCTCGCGGACGGCGTCGACCTGATCCGCCATCTCCTCGCGGGCGCGACGTGGCGGCCTCCGATGCCGTTCGAGGCCGTCCGGGAGTCGACGGGGGAGATCGCGGCATGACGTCCGGCCCCTCCTACCCGTACACCTACGGCTACACCTGGGCGCCCACGCAGACCGCGCGCCCCCGGATCACCACGTCGCCGCAGGAGCTCTACCAGATTGCGGGCGCCTTCGCGGTGCTCACTCTCGACTTCGTTCTCATCCTCTATTTTGGCGGCTACTTTTACGCCGACGGCGGGATCCTTCGCGCCCTCCCTCTCTGGGAGGGGATCCTCGTGGCCGGGGTCGCCGCGTTGACCGCGTTCGTCGCCCACGAGATGGCCCACAAGATCTCCGCCCAACGGGGAGGGTACTGGGCCGAGTTCCGGTGGTCGCCGATCTGGCTCGCGTTCTCGGTCCTGACCTCCTACCTGGGGTTCCTCCTCGCCGCCCCCGGCGCGACGGTCGTCGGCGGAATGGGCAACCCCCGGGACTGGGGCCGGACGAGCCTCGCGGGACCGGCCACCAACATGGCGTTCGCGGGGGCGTTCTACGCCGGATCGCTCACCGCGTGGTACCTCGGCAGCGCCTCGTACTTCCCGCTGCTTGTGATCGCGTTCTTCAACGGCTGGTTCGGGGCGCTGAACCTGCTCCCGCTCGGTCCGCTCGACGGAGCAAAGGTGCTTCGCTGGAGCACCCCGGTCTGGATCGAGGCGTTCGCGGCCAGCGCGGCGATCGCGGGGGTCTGCTTCGTCGCCCTCCTGTACTTCGGGACCCCGGTCTTCTAGTCTAGAGTACGGAGGATCGACCATGGCCCGTCCGCGCGTGCTCGACCTCGGAGAGGACCGGCAGCTGGTGGATACGGACTTCCGGGACACCGAGGGACTGGTCGCCGCCTACCTGTTGCCGGAGGAGAGCGGGTGGTCCCTGGTCGAGACCGGGCCCGCGTCGTGCCGGGAGGCGTTGCTCGCGGGGATCGAGCGGGCGGGCGTCGCGCGCGAGGACGTGCGGCACGTCTTCGTGACCCACATCCACCTCGACCACGCGGGCGGCGTCGGGGCGCTCGCCGAGGCGCTCCCCCGCGCCACCTTTTACGCGCACGAGCTCGGAGTGCCGCACCTCGTCGACCCCACGAAACTGATCGCGAGCGCGCGCCGCGCGTGGGGCGCGGCAGCCGACCCGCTCTGGGGGCCGATCGTTCCCGCGCCGTCGCCGCGCGTCGTACCCCTGAAGGGCGGGGAAAGCTTCCCGTTGCGGGACGGCGCGCTCGAGGTGATCGCGACCCCCGGCCACGCGAAGCACCACGTCGCGTTCTTTGACACCCGCACCCGCTCGGTGTTCACGGGAGACGGCGCGGGGGTCCGGCTCGAGCAGAGCTCCCGCATCCGCCCCGCCGTCCCCCCGCCCGATCTTGACCTCGACCAACTGTTCGCGAGCCTCGACGCGATGCGGCGACGGGAGCCGAGGCGGGTGCTCTACAGTCACTTCGGGCCGAGCCCCGACGGTGCCGAGGACCTCGTCCGGTATCGTGGGATCGTCGAAGAGTGGCGGGACGTGGCGCTGCGCGCGGCCCGGGAGCGCCCGGACGCCGACTTCATCGCCGAGCGTCTCCGGGCCCACGACGCGGGGCTGCGGGCCGGCTCGAGCGCGCGGTCGGGCGCCGCCGACGACCGCTCGACGCTCGTCTCGGGATACGAGCTCGCGGCCCGGGGATTCCTTCGCTACTTCGAGACCCACGGTCTCGTGCCGCGGGAGATGGGCTGACGGAGCTCGACCCCCGGGCACGGCGCGCGTCGGCCCTCACGTTGTTCCTCGCGCGAACCGTCTACGCGTTCAACTGGTACAACATCGGCGCCGTGCTCCCGCTCATCGAAGTCGGCCTCCATGCGAGACTGATCGAGCTCGGGATCGTTCTCGCGGCGTTCCTGGTCGGCGCGGCGATCTTCCAACTTCCGGCGGGGTTCGCGGCCTTGCGATGGGGCAGCCGACCCGTCTGCGTCGCCGCGCTCGCGATGATGGGCATCTTCGCGCTCGCGTCCGCGTTCTCCCCGAACTGGTACGTGCTGGCGGCGCTCCGGTTCGCGACGGGGGCCGGAGCCGGCCTGTTCTTCTCGCCCGGGCTCGGCCTCGTCGCGACCTATTACCCGTCGGGCTCGCGCGGTCCGATCATCGGCCTCTACAACGCGGGGTTCAGCTTGGGCTCCGGTCTCGGCGTCATCGTCGGAGCGATCATCGGCGTCGAGTTCGGCTGGGCGTGGGCGCTCGGGATCGGGGGGGTGATCCTGCTGGTCGGCACGCTCGCGCTCGAGCTCCTCCTTCCTCGAGTCGCCCCCCCGACGGCGCCCCGGAGCGGAGGGGAGCTCCTCCGCGCGGCCGGGCCGGTCCTGAGGTCCCGCTCGATCTGGTCGCTCGCGATCGCCCTCACCGGCGCGTGGGCCGTGTTCTACATCGTCGCCCAGTACTTCGTGCAGTTCGCGTCCGACGTGCACCCCGCGTGGAGCCTCACGCTCGCCGCCGCGCTCCCGACCGTGATGATCCTCGTGGAGATCCTCGGCGGCCCCCTCGGCGGGGTCCTCTCCGAACGGGCGCGCGACCTGCGCTCCCTGCTCGTCATCTTCGGCATCCCGACGTCGCTCGTGCTGCTCGCGATCCCGTTCCTCCCGCTCGTCGCGCTCGTCCCACTGTTCCTCTTCCTCGGATTCGGCAGCGGGGTCATGTTCGCGAACCTCTACCTGATCCCGACGTACCATCCGGAGGTGCAGGGCGAGGGACTCACCCTCGCGCTCGCGTTGATCAACGCCGTCCAGATCGCCGCCGGGAGCGCGCTCGCGATCGCGTTCGGTTACGTGGCGTCGACGTGGGGGTACACGTCCGCCTGGATCTTCGCGGGCGCGGTCGGAGTCCTCCCGTTGCCGCTCCTCCTCTGGGTCCGGGGCTCGCGGGGCGCGGTCCCCGCCTCCCGGCGCGCGACGCCGCCGTGAATCCGACGACGCGCGCTCCGGGGAGGCCTAATTAAACTCCGGCAACCGTGGTGCGCGCTAGCCCCGTGGTGTAGTGGCCAAGCATGCTGGCCTTTGGAGCCGGCGACAGCGGTTCGAATCCGCTCGGGGCTACTGGTTCTAACATTGAGCTGGCGTCGCAGATCGCCTCTTTCCCATGCCCCTCCGACCAGCGAGGGAGAGCCACGAGTCGGGCCCCGGTGAGCTAGTCTCGTAGCTGGGATGTCGGACGGTCCGCTGACCCCGGGTGGCGAGCGATTCTTCCTCCAATCGTAGGTCCTGCCGTTTACCTCAGTAATACTCCCCACTTAGGGGAATATTTATATCGACCCGATCTCCTCGTCCCAACATGGAGACCGACCCCGCTCTGTCGGGTCTCGTCGGAAGCGAGACTCGCCTCCGAGTCCTGGCGGTCCTAGCGAACGCTCAACGTCCGCTGAGCGGCTACCGGGTGGCGAAGACCGGCGCGGTCTCCATCTCCAAGGCCTACCCGGAACTGGAGCGGCTGGCCGCATCGAAACTCGTCATCCGGTCCGCGCGGGGATGGTCCATCCGGGATGAGGACGTGGCGGCGCTCCTCCGGAAGCGGGTTCGCATCGTCGATAGTGGGGACTGGTTCCGCGACAAGCCGAAGCGGGATGCCGAGGACCGCCGCTTCCTGTCCCGGTTGAAGAATCTACCGCCCCCCGATTGGAGTCAGATCGACTCCGACGCCATCCGATTCGACGTTGCCCGACGGAAGGAGAAGGACGAACTTCTACTCCGCCACGGCCTGAAGCCCAGCGTGACCCATGGACGAGCGTGAACTCGACTTCATCCTCCGTAGGCCGAGGTCACCCGACCAGCGGGTCGCATGGTTCGGTGCGCTCCTAGCGACGGAGTCCGGCGTCCCGGTCGTCATCGTCGGCGGCTCTGCGATCGAGGTGTACACTGAGGGCGAATACGTCTCGCAGGACATTGATATCGTGGGT
Source organism: Thermoplasmata archaeon (assembly GCA_030037855.1). Taxonomy (GTDB): domain Archaea; phylum Thermoplasmatota; class Thermoplasmata; order Lutacidiplasmatales; family UBA184; genus Lutacidiplasma. The sequence goes on from JASHPY010000067.1 coordinate 25,888, forward strand.
GACCCGAGGAAGCTCGCCGCGGTCCTCCGTCGGTGGGGCTTCCATCGAGCAGAGGGGCGGTCGAGTCGGACCTACTGGGTCAAGAAACCGCTCGGGCTGGTGGACCTGGTCGGTGCCCGCATGAAGTCGGACCTTCCGCCCCAGACGGTCCGGACCCCGTACGGGAGCGTCCGCCTCGGCCCACCGGAGGACCTCATCACTCGCCGCCTCATGCGAGCCGGTGCCGAACGATCGACCGAACTGTTCCGGGAAGCCGTGCTCCTTGCCCATCGATACAAGGACGTCCTCAACTGGGAGTACATCCGGGCGGACGCGCAGTACGAACGCGTTCTGCCGCTATACGAGCAGTTGCGGAAACTGGTCGGTTGACTCATCGCCGCCCATCGAAGTCCTGTCGGCGCCCGGACTCTCCCGGCGGAGCGAGCCGGCGAGTGCTCTCGACGCCTCGGACCCCCGAGGACCTCTCTTCGGGAATCACCCCCGTACGCGGATTTACGATGGATTCCGCTCGGGCGATCGGTGGCCGGTACTGCACCGGAGCGGCCGCGTCGAGGGTGCCCGCTCACGCTCCGGGGCGGAGCCGGGTCGACATTGAGGGGGTTGCGCTGTACTGAGCAGGTGCGATGTGCGATGACACTCGTGCCGGCGCAGTTGCCCGAGACAGAGTATCGGCCCTTGCGCCGGCTCGCCTTGGCTCGCGGTGAGCCCATGAATGAGATCGTCCGCCGACACAGCATTCTCCCTCGACGCCGACTTCGCTCGGGCCGACTTCGTGGTCCTGCCCTGACCGTCGGGCGCGCACCGGACGTCCGCCGCACGATGACCGGCAGCGCGGTTCGAATCCGCTCGTCGGGACAATCCAGCGGTACCCCGGGTCCCTACCGACCGTCGGGGGCGGCGAACCGGGGGGACCCGGTCCCTCAGGGGTGGGGCTCTCCCGCACCCGAGGTCCTTCGTCCCGGGGAGGTTCGACTCGCTCGACGCACCTCGACCGCGCGGGCGGCGACCGCCGGAGCGGTGGCGCTCAGGCGACGATCCGACCGCCCTCGAGTAGCGACTTTCCGTCGACGCTCACGTCGGCGCCCTTGAGGACCAGCCACGCCCCGAACGGGGACTCGACCTTACCGCCCCGGAAGCTGTTCGCTTCGAGCTGGAGAAGGACCGCTCCGATCTCCTGGTCCTCCATCATCGGGAGCTTTCGGATCTCGGCGTTGAGCCCCACCGAGAAGTAGCCGAGCCGATCCCTTCCCGTCCGGGGCGCCTTCGCGTACGCGGCCTCGATGGGTCCGCCGCCGGTCTCGTAGGACTGCGACGTCAGGTGACCGTCGGTGAAGCTCCACTGGGCCCCGGTGACCGGTCCGCTGGGAGGATAGTTCGTGTGATTACCGATGACCCGGCCCTCGGGTGAGGTATGATCGATGCACACGCCGACCACGCCCCCCGGGATGCTCGCCATGTTGTTCCCGGCCTTGAGGTCGGAGGCATCGACGAGCGCGTCGTCGAGCTGGAGCGGGAACTTCCCGAGTCGGAAGCTGAGATCGGTCCCGTTCGGGTGGCTCACCCTCACCTGCTTACCGCGCGCGAGGCGTTCGCCGACGCGCGTTCCGAGTCGGTGGAGGTCGGCGGGCGGCACGAGGCTCGCCCGAAGCAGCTCCTCCCGCCAGTCATC
>JASHPY010000068.1 GCA_030037855.1 Thermoplasmata archaeon
CGACGAACGAGCCGCCCGCGCCGAACCGCGCGCGCTGCCGGTGCGGCCACCTCCCGACCCACCACATGGTCGTGGTCGCGGTCGGAGCGAGCGGCAACTTCCGGCTCGAACCGTCGGGCCCGTGCGCGATCTGCGGCGAGGCCGTCTGCCGGAAGTTCGCCCCCGGCGGCTAACCGTACGCGGCCTTGATCAGGTAGTCCTTCAACTGGTGCAGCCGGTCGTCCCACAGGTGGAAGTGCCAGGAGCGGGCCTCTTCCCAGTCGTCGCCCGCGCCCCAGCCCGCGTGCTCGAGCGTGACGTCGATCCCCTCGGGGGACTCCGAGAGCCGAACGTAGACGTGCGTCGTCGGCTCGGGCCCGTTGAGGAGCGCGGCGAACGCGGCCGGCCCCTGCCAGGAGAAGCCGATGTCGAGGTCGGGCTGCATCTGGAGGATCCGTCCCCGACTCTCGAACGCGGGATCCCCGGTCCAGACAAGGGCGTACTCGCCGCCGACCTTCGGGTCGACGCGGGCCGCGTCGCAGAGCCAGCCCTTCAACTTCTCCGGGTCCGTGAACGCCGCGTAGATCATCGGGATCGGGAGCGGTACCGTGACCTGGATCAGGATCGCGTCGAGGGGCTCGTCGGGCACGGCGACCCGCTCCCGCACCGGCGGCTAAAGGGTTTGCGCGGGCGCCCCCGGGACGGGGGCCCCCGCGCCGTGGAAACAGTTCCCTACCGGAAGAACCCGCCCCCGCTCAGGTGGAGCGACACGCCGACGTTGTGGTTCACGACGTTGACGGTCCCCGAGGCCGGCGAGATCGTGCCGCGACCCGAGACGACCGCGTCCGTGTAGGCGTACGCGCCCGGCGTCTCGTAGAAGACGAGGGACGAGCCGCGGGTCGTTTCGGTCACGCCGTTCACCGTCGCCGACCACGTCACGCCGAAGCCGGCCCCGCTCAGCTCGAACGTCACCGAGTACGCCGTGATCGGCAGCGGGAAGTAGTCGCCGCCCGAATAGATGTAGCCGTACTCGTCGTACGGGAGACCGTAGGCCGGGATGTAGTCGGCCCAGTAGTTCCCGCCCTGCCAGAACGACGGGACGATCGTACCGGACAGCGCGTAGCCGTCGACCACGTTCACGTAGTACCACGGCTCGACCATCGGGAGGTTCCAGTTCTCGAGGTTCGGCTGGAAGGCGCCCGTGAAGATGTTCTCGGGCGGGGCGTAGGCGGTGATCGACGTCTCGACCGCGTTGTTGTAGATCAGGTCGCCGCCCTCGAAGGCGAAGATCGCGATCGGGGGGCCGTTCGCCGCGCCGTCCCCGGGGTACATCGTCGGGCTCAGGACCGTGCTGTTGACGAACGTGTTCCCCCAGATGACGTTCCCGGTCGCGGCGTCGGGGTTCGAGCCCGCGAGCAGGAGCGAGCTCCCCTGGCTGAGGAACGTGCTGTCGCCGACGAGGTCGTTCGTCCCGCCCCAGATGATGACGTTCGCGAGCGGAACCCCGCCGGTCGGTCCGTAGTCCTCGTAGAAGAACCAGCCCGTGATCCCCTTCGCGTCCCAGATCGCGACGTTGGACGAGTCGAAGATCTCGAACGCGAGGTTGTTCGTCGTCGGGAGGCCCAGCTCCGCGAGGACCGCGTCGTATCCCGAGGCGTAGGTGATCGGGAACAACGACGGCTGGTTGAGGTCAACGTGCGCGGTGGTCCCCGCGATCAGGAGTCCAGGGAACACGGGGTAGAGATAGTCGTTCATCTCCGAGAACGCGGGATTGAGGCCGTGCGGCGCGGGGTTGTTCTCGATGACGTACGGGTTGCCGGCCGTGCCGCTCCCGTAGGACGACAGCGCGGCGAGCTGGCCGTTGTTCCAGGCATCGAGGGGCGTGTAGACCCCTTCCGCGTAATTGCGTGCGAGGTTCAGGTTGAGGTGCACCGTCTCGCCGGCCACCGTGTGGACCGTCGTCTGGATCGGCGTGTAGTCGCTCAGCATCGCGTCGATCGTGTAGGTCCCGGGCGGCAGGGCGTAGGAGACCGAGGACGCGGTCTGGGTCGGCGCCCACGCGGAGATCGACGTGTCGAACGTCGTCCCCGGCGTGAAGAAGACGAACGCGTTCGACGGCGAGAGCGGTCCCGCGAACGTCGTAGCGCCGAGATTCCCGCCGGGCGTCGCGCCCCAGAGCGGGGCCGGAATCGACGGGCCGGCCGCGAGGTTCACGGTGCCGGGGGTCGTGTAGGTCTCGGCGATCCCCTCCGAGCTCTCGCCCGTGTCGGTCGCGACGTTCCACGCCGAGGGCGGCGTGACGTACTCCCGGTCCTTCGCGTTCCAGTACTGGAGGCTCTCCGACCCGCTGATGCCGTAGACGGACGTGGTCGTGCCGCCTCCGGGCCCGCCGATCATGAGCTCGGCATCGTAGAGGAGGAAGTCGGTCGGAGTGAGCTCGGAGCCGTCGACGAGGAACGGCGAGTTCGGCACGTCCTTGACCGGCAGGCTTGAGGCGAACAGCACCGTGTCGTAGACGCCGGACGCCTCGCTCTTCAAGGTCGCCGCGCTGACGATGTCGTAGCCGAACCGGACGGTCGTGTAGCCGATGCCGGCGATGTCGGTCGTGCTCGAATTGAGGTAGAGGTGAACGGTCACCGGTAGGCTCACCGGGATCGTCGGGCCGAAGTCGTAGTAGTACTCGGGGTAGACGGGGGTGCCGTTCCCGGAGTAGATCGTCCCGGTCGTCAGGGCCGTGGCCGGGGAGGAGAAGTTCCAGACGTTGTCAAGTAGGGTGATCGAGCCGGGATACAGGTTCCAGTACGCGACGTTCTGCGTCCAGAACGAGTTCGTCGTGCTGGTGCCGACCGTCGTGTCCGTCGTGACCGTGTTGAGCTGTACGCCGAACGTGTTGTTCGCGCCGGTGGTCGAGAGCGCCCCGTCGTTGCTGACGAGGAACGTGTTCACGTTGTCGATGGTGATCGTGCCCTCCCAGCTGTTGGTCTCGATCGTGTACGGTACGGCGGTTCCGGTCGTGTTCTCGACTCCCCAGACGCCGAGGCCCATGGGAGCGGGGGCGACCGTGGTGAGAGGGGAAACGACTCCGTTGGAAACGGAAGCCTGCCCGAGAAGGTTAGGAAGAGAAACGGCGGCCATTGGGATGTGGTCGGCTTTGGCGGTGCTCAGGATCTGCTGCTCATACGCCGCCCGACTGGCCAGCGAGGAGGACGAGGACGCCGAGGCCCCCGTCGAAGTCGCCGCCGTGCTCAGGTGGCTTCCCGTCGAGGTGGCCCCCGCCGAGGGGGCGCCCGCGAGACCTGCTCCGAGCGACAGTAGGGTAATCGCCGCGATCGCCAGCACCAGAACACTTAGTCGGGCCGACATGGACTCGGTCGTATAACTCGCGGCTTAAAAGACTAGCGAAATCGGAAATTCTCTGCTGCCGGTCGCGATTTTCGGGCGACGAACGCGGCTGCCTTCCGTCTGCGCTCGGCGAAAGGGCCGGCCGCCCGTCGAGCGGTCCGTCGAGCGGGCGGCCGAGGATCCGCTCCAGGCGGGGGTCGGGGGGTGGGTCGGGACCTCTCGAGAATCGGACGACCCGGTGGAACCCCGGACGGAAGCTCATCACGTGGACGAGGT
>JASHPY010000069.1 GCA_030037855.1 Thermoplasmata archaeon
ACATAAATTTACCTAAATTCGCCCGCGCGAGGACGGGGACGGTCGCCGGAAGGAGGCCCGTCGCCGAGGGACCCGAAACCTTCTGGTGGACCCGGATTCTGCGGACCCGGGCCCGAATGTACCGAAAACTCCGGCTCTGCTCGAACAACGGAGGCTACGAGGCGATCCCCGACCCTCCGCTCCGTCTGGACCTGCGATCCGCGCGGTCCACGCTGGAGCGGGAGGGGGTCGCCGTGGTCGACGCGCGCGTCATGCTGATCGCCGCCACCGACCCCGAGGTGACGATCAGCCAGTCCGGGCGCCTCCTGTTCAAGACGCGGGACCCCGCGGCCGCCGAACGAGCGTTCGGACAACTCCAGCGCTGGCTCGACCTACCGGGGCGCGAGCCGGACGAGCGGGTCCCGCGGCGGGGCGGCATAGCCTAAAGTTCGGCGCCGGTCTGGATTGCTCCGGAGCGAGCGATGCGCGAAACGTGGGTCGTCGGCGCCGCTTCGAACCGGTTCGGCAAGATGCAGGAGACCGGCCGGGAGGCGGCGACTCGGGTCGCGCTCGAAGCGGTGCGCCAGTCGGGCCTCGCGCCGAAGGACATCGGCTACACGTTCGTTTCGAACTGCTTCGGGCTGACCGAGAAGCAGGGCCATGTCGGCCCGCTGATCAACGGGGGTCTCGGGATCCCTGAGGTCCCGTCGTGCACGATCGAGTCGGCCTGCTCCTCGTCGAGCGCCGCGCTCCACGAGGCGTTCGTCCACGTCGCGGGGGGCTTCGCCGACGCGGCGCTGGTGGTGGGCGTGGAGAAGCTCTCCCACCTCGACACCCTCACGGCGACGAGCTACTTCGCCGAGGCCGCCGACTACGCGTTCGAGACGAAGAACGGGGCAACGTTTCCCGGGCTCTACGCCACCCTCGCGAACGCCTACCAGAAGGCGTTCCCGATGAAGCCAGAGGTCCTCGGGTCGGTGGCGATCAAGAACCACGCGAACGCGGCCCGGAACCCGCACGCCCAGTTCCAGAAGGAGATCTCGATGGAGACGTACCTCAACTCCCCGATGATCGCCTCGCCGCTACGGCTCTTCGACTGCTGCCCGTTCTCCGACGGCGCGGCGGCCGTGGTCGTCGCGGCGAAGGAGTTCGTCCGCCAGCCGGCCACCGAGCCGCTCGTGGTGCGCGCGTCGGCCCGCGCGGGGTCGATCACCGAGATGCAGGACCGGCCGGACCTGCTCGGCCTTCCCGCGACGCGGACCGCGGCCCAGAAGGCGTTCCGTCAGGCCGGGATGGAGCCGAAGCAGATCGACTTCCTCGAGGTGCACGACTGCTTCACGATCGCCGAGCTGTTCGCGCTCGAGGACCTCGGGTTCCTCCCGCGCGGGACGGCGGGACGCGCCGAGACCGACGGGGTCACGGCGCGAGACGGGTCGCTCCCCGTCAACCCCTCGGGAGGACTCAAGGCGAAGGGGCATCCGGTGAGCGCGACGGGCGCGAGCCAGGTCGTGGAGATCTTCGAGCAGTTCAATGGCCTCGCGAAGGGTCGCGAGGTCCCGCGAGCGGAGACGGCGCTCGCCCACAACGTCGGCGCGACCGGCGGTTCCTGCTCCGTCCACATCTTCTCCCGACGCTGAGGGGGGATGGCCGCGACCGACCCGCTCCCGTCCGCGGCGCACACGGTCCAGGAGTTCGTCCACGGCTACGAGGAGGAGCATCGGCTCCGGGGGTTCCAGTGCCGGAACTGTGGACTGCGCACGGCGACCTGGACGCTCGCCTGCCCCCGGTGCGGAACCCCCGACCTCGAAGAGGCAACGCTCTCGGATCGCGGGACGGTCGTGGCGTTCACCGTGCTGACCGTGCCGGGCGACGAGTTCCTGAACGATGCGCCGTACGCCTACGTCGTCGTCGAGCTGGACGGCGGAGGGCGGGTCACCGGCTGGATGCCCTCCGTGAAGTCCGACTCCGACCTCGCGATCGGCACGCGCGTGCGCTTCTCCCCGAGCTATAAGCCCGGGGTGCAGTTTGTAAAGGAGGCGGACTCTCCCCCGACGGAGTGATCGGCATGGCGACGGCGGCCCCGCTCGGCGACCACGTCTGGCTGAAGAAGTATCCGGCGGACGTGCCGGCGACGGTCGAGATCCCGAACCTCCTCCTCACCGAGCTGATCCAGCAGAGCGTCGAGCGTTGGGCGGACCGTCCCGCGATCTACTACTACGGCGCGACCTGGACGTACCGGCGCTTCTGGGCCGAGAGCGAGCGGTTCGCCGCCGCCCTCCGGCGCGACGGGGTCGGTCCCGGCGACCGGGTCGCGCTCTATCTGCCGAACTCGCCGCTCTACCCGATCGCCGTGTTCGCGATCCTCCGCCTCGGCGCGATCGTCGTTCAGGTGAACCCGCTCTACCTCGGCCAGGACCTCGAGCGCATCCTGAAGGATGCGGGGCCGAAGGCGCTCGTCACGCTCGAGGTGCTCGCGCCGAACGTCGCGCGGGTCCGCCCGAACTACCCGATCCCGGTCGTCTACGTCGCGCGGGTCCGCGAGTTCTACCCCTGGTACAAGCGCCCGTTCGTGAACTCCGTGCTCCGGAAGCGAAAGATGCCGACGGAGTTCCCGACCGACGTCTGGGTGCATCCGTACTCGGCCGCCCTGCGCACCCAGGGCTCCGTCGACCTCTTCCGCGCGGACCCCGCCCAGACGGTGGCGGTCTACCAGTACACGGGAGGGACGACCGGCTTCCCCAAGGCCGCGATGCTGACGCACCGCAACCTCGTCGCGAACATCACGCAGTCGAACGCGTGGAACACGACCCGGGTCTCGGGCCACGAGGTGGTCCTCGCCGCGATCCCGTTCTTCCACATCTACGGACTGACGGTCGCGATGCTGATGGGTCTCGCCGACGGCGCCGCGATCGTGGTCCAGAACCGACCGGACATTCCCGAGCTGCTCGGGCTGATCGACCGCTACCATCCGACGCAGTTCCCCGGCGTGCCGGCCCTGTACAACGGATTCAACCACCAGCCGGACATCGCGAAGCACCACATCCGCTCGATCAAGTACTGTCTCTCGGGCTCCGCACCGCTCCCGCTCGAGGTCGCGAAGACCTTCGAGTCGCTCACGGGGGGGAGCCTGGTCGAGGGCTACGGACTCAGCGAGACCTCCCCGGCGACCCACGTGAATCCGCTCCGGGGCGAGCGCCGTCCGGGGTCGATCGGCCTACCGCTGCCGAACACGGAGGAGCGCATCGTCGACCTCGAGACCGGCACCCGCGAGCTCGGCGTCGGCGAGGTCGGGGAGCTCGCGGTCCGGGGTCCCCAGGTGATGCTCGGCTACTTCGGCCACCCCGAAGAGACGGCCACGTATCTCAAGGACGGCTGGTTCCGCACCGGCGACCTCGCGAAGGTCGACGCCGACGGTTACGCCTACATCGTCGACCGGCGGAAGGACATGGTGAACGTCGGCGGGATGAAGGTCTACCCCCGCGAGGTCGAGGAGGTCCTCTTCCAGCATCCGGGGGTCGCGGACGCTGCGGTGGTCGGCGTCCCGGACCCGGAGCACGGCGAGGTGCTGCGGGCGTACGTCGTCCGCCAGCCGGGCGCGACCGTGACCGCGGAGGAGCTGATCGCGTTCGTGCGCGAGCGGATCGCGCACTACAAGGCGCCGCGGACGGTCGAGTTCCGCGACACGCTGCCCCGCAGCGGCGTCCAGAAGGTGCTGCGCCGCGTCCTCCGGGACGAGGCGATCGCGGCGAGCCGGGCTACAGGCCCCGCGACAATAGGTCCCGGCTGATCACGAGCCGCTGGATCTCGTTCGTCCCTTCGAAGATCTCGCTGATCCGTGCGTCCCGGTAGGCGCGCTCGATCGGCGTGCCGCGGATGTAGCCGAGTCCGCCGTGGATCTGGAGCGCCTCGTCAATCACCTCGCCGGCCCACTCCGACGCGAGGCACTTCACGATCGCCGACTCGCGCGTCTTCTGCGCGCGCTCGAGACGGGTCCATCGGGCGGGGTCGGTCCCGAGCCGGTCCTGGTGCTCGGCCGCGTGGTAGACGAGGTAGCGGAGCGCTTCCGCCTTCATCGCCATGTCGGCGAGCTTGAACTGGATGACCTCGTACTCGCTGATCGGGAGGCCGAACTGGGTACGGTTCTTCGCGAACTCGAGGGCCTGGCTCGTGGCCGCCTCGATCCCTCCGAGCGACGCGGCGCCGAGAGAGACCCGGCCGACGTCGAGCGCCGTCATCGCGACCGGGAAGCCCTTCCCGACCTCGCCGAGAACGCGCTCGGGACCGAGGGTCACGTGGTCGAGCACGAGCTCCGCCGTGCTCGTCCCGTGAAGTCCCATCTTCTTCTCGCATCGCCCGATCTTGAACCCCGGTAGGTTCGTGTCCACGAGGAACGCGGTCACGCCCCCGTTCGGCCCACGCTTCACGTCGTTTCCGGCCATGAGGACGACCGTGTCGGCCTCCCGCCCGTTCGTGACGTAGATCTTGTCCCCGGTGACGACCCAGTCGTCTCCGGACCGCTCCGCGGCCGTGTGCACTGCCCCCGAGTCGCTCCCCGACCCCGGTTCGGTCAGACTGAACGCGAGCAACTTCTCGCCCTTCGCGGCCGGCGCGAGCCAGCGGCGTTTCTGCTCCTCGGTCCCGTAGTACAGGAGCGGGGTCGTGCCGAGCGACGTGTGCGCGCCGACGATCGTCCCGTGCGACGCGTCGACCTTCCCGAGCTCCTCGAGGAGGATGCAGTAGCCGACCTTGCCAAGCCCGAGCCCGCCGTATTCCTCCGGTACCGGCACGCCGAAGTACCCTTCGGCCTGCATCTTCGCGACCGTCGCCCGCGGGAACTCCTCGCGCTCGTCCATCTCGGGGACGATCGGGGCGACCTCCTTCTCCAGGAACGAGCGAACGGCCGAGCGGAACGCCTCCTGGTCGGCGCTGAACGCGAACTCGATCGCCATCGTCACTTCCCCGCGAACTTCGGAGGCCGCCGCTCGACGAACGCGGCGATGCCCTCCCCGAGGTCGTCCGAGTTCAGCACCTCGGTCTCGAACAGAAGGGTCTCGTTCTCGATGCCCTGACCGAGCGGCCGCTCCATCCCCTCACCGATCGCCCGCTTCGCGGCCCGAACGGCCTTCGGGGCGCGCTGGGAGATCGTGTGCGCCAGGTCGCGCGCCGCCCGGAGCTCCTGCCCCGCGGGCACGGTCTTGTTCACGAGCCCGATCTTTAGCGCCTCGGCCGCCGAGATCATCCCGCCCGTGAAGATCAGCTCCTTCGCCTTGGCGACCCCGACCAGGCGCGGCAGACGTTGCGTCCCGCCGTAGGCCGGGATGAGCCCGAGCGTGACCTCGGGCGCTCCGAGCTTCGCGGACTCGCCCGCCAGGCGAAGGTCGCAGGCGAGCGCGAGTTCGAGGCCCCCACCGAGCGCGAGACCGTTGATCGCGGCGATCACCGGCACGGGGAGTCCCGCGAGGCGGCCGTACACCGCGAGTCCGCGTCGGGCGACCTCGGGGGCGTTCGAGAGGTCGAGCGTCGCCATCTCCTTGACGTCCGCGCCCGCGCTGAAGTACTGCCCCTCGCCGGTCACGACGACCGCCCGCACGTTCGGGTCCGACGCGAGCTCCCCGACGCGGCGGTCGAGGTCCGATATCAGCCGGGTGCTGAGCGCGTTCACCGGCGGATGGTTGAGGATCAGGATCTCGACCCCACCCTCCTCGCTCTTCCGCCCGACCAGCACGTCCTCCGACATCGCCCCGCCCGCTTCGGTCGAGGACCGGGGCGCCTCTTAAGACGACCGGCACTCGAACCTTGCCCGTGGGCGCTCGGCCACGCGCCTCCGGGTCGGTCCGGTGGCCGTTCGTCCGTCGAGGCCCGTTCCGTGGGGTCCGGCCCTTCTGCGGTCGCCCCGTCGGCCATTTCTACCCCCGCCCGCTCGTCCGGCGGGGATGGTCAGCTTCCGCGTCACCCAGCAGATCCACGCGCCGCCTCCGTTCGTGGTCGACTGGTGGCTAGACTACTCGTCCGACGACGTCGAACTGACCCCCGGCCTCTCGCGACGTAAGGTGGAGCGCATCGACGAGAACCGGATCCATCTCTCGACGACCGCGGAGTTCGGCGGTCGGCTCCGCACGACGGACGGCACGGTCTCCCGTACCGGCCCGAGGAGCTGGCACATGACCGGCCACGTGGTCTCGAACGGATTCGTGGTCTCGACCCTCCAGACGAGCTACTCGGTCGAGCCGCGTCCGGAGGGGAGCTGCGTGATCGCCGACTTCGAGTTCGTGGGCCGCGCGTTCGGTTGGCGGCTCGCGCTCGCGTTCTCGGGCTACGCCCTGAAGAGCCGCCAGCGTCGGGCGTTCCGAGACTACGCCCGCGCGATCGAGCGGGACTTCGCGGCGCGCGGGGCCTCGCCGTCGAGCCCGCCCCCTCGCGACGGGCTCCCCGCCGCACCGGTCGGGGCGCGCTGACCATCGTCATATATCGGCCCCCCGTCGCGCCCGCCGGAGCGGAACGCGGTACGGTGGCGGAGAACTCCCCGGAGGGTCGGACCGTGTCGCGCGGAGCCGAGGCGACGTTGCGCAGCGTCGAGTGGATGGGGCTCTCCGCGCTCTTGAAGGAGCGCGAGCCGAAGAGCTATCGGGCGAAACCGCTCGACGAACGGCTGCGACGCGAGCGGACCCGCACGGAGGCCCGCCTCCTGGTCGATGCGCGGAAGCTCGGAGTCCGCACGCCGATCGTCTACGACATCGACCTCGCGAAGCACCGGCTCGTGTTGGAGCGGCTCGCCGGACCGACCCTGAAGGAGCTCCTCGAGGGGCCCGAATCGAGCCCCGAGATGCTGGCCGGTGCCGTCCGCCGACTCGGCGAAGGGCTCGGCCGGCTGCACGCGGGCGGGATCTCCCACGGCGACCTCACGAGCTCGAACGTGCTGTTCCCTGACGGTACCGGGGGCCCGCCCGCCTTCCTCGACCTGTCGATGGGCTCGCGCAGCCCGGGGCTCGAGGAGCTCGGGATCGACCTGCATCTCGTCGAGGAGGACCTTCGCTCGCTGCACCCGAAGGCGGAGTCGCTGATCCGGGCGTTCCACGACGGGTACGCCGAGGGGAACCCGAGCGGCGCGAAGGACGTCCGAGCCCGGGCGAAAGCGATCCGCGGGCGCGTTCGGTACGCCTGAGGCGCGCCGCTCACGCAGCGGAGTGGATCCGCTCGAGTCCCGCGAGCAGTGCCACCGGGAGCTCCTCGATCACGTCGGTCGCGAGGAGCCCGAAGCTCTTGCGCGCGGCGGCGCGGGTGCCGGCCTCACCGACCCACCAGGTCGCGAGCCGGGCCGCGTGGGTCGGATAGACGCCCTGGGCGAGCAGGCTCGCGACCACCCCGCCGAGCACGTCGCCGACCCCGCCGACGGTCATCGCCGGATGATGATGCGCGTTCTCGAAGGCGCTCTCGCCGTCCGAGATCAGGTCGCTCGGCCCCTTCGCGAGGAGGGTCAAGTGCCGTGCGGCCGCGACCTCCCGGGCCCGCGCGAGCCGTTCGGTCGGACCGCCGTCGAGGCGCCCCCCGAAGTACCGCTCGTACTCGCCCCCGTTCGGCGTCGCGACGAGGACCGGAACGTTCGAGGTCCCGGCGGAGTCCAGCGGGCGAGGGAGCGCGGCGAGACCGTCCGCATCGATGAGCAGGGGAATCTCGCCGAGAAGCGCCTGCGCGACCCGCCCGAGGGACTCCACGGTCTCGGGATGCGCCCCCGCTCCCATTCCCAGCGCGACCGCGCGCGGATGGGACGCGTGGACGAACTCGAGGATTTCGGGAACATCGGTCGGTCGGAAGCGGTCGACGCCGAACGGTCGGACCACCAGGTTCGGGCTGAACGACTGAATGCGCCCCGCGGCCCCTTCCGGCGCGACGACCGTCGCCCGCTCCGCGCCCGAGCGCAACGCGGCCAGGGCCGCGAGCGCGGGCGCGCCCGAGTACGGTCCGCCGCCGATCACCACCACCCGACCGGTCCGTCCGCGGTCCCCGGTTCCGCTCGGTCGGGGGAAGAAGAAGAACTCGCCCGGCCCGGTCCGGGTCCACGCTTCGGGGGGGATGCCGATGTCGTGCACGCGTACCTCGCCCGAGGTGCCCGGGCGCATCTCCTCCTTCGGGCAGGTGAGCGTGATCGTCCATGACGGGCGGAGCCCGTCCGGGTCGCTCACACCGGTCGGGACGTCGATCGAGAGCATCGGCACCCGGCTCTCGCGGATCGCCTGGACCGCCTCTCGCACCGGTGAGCGGAGTCGCCCGCCCTGGCCGGTGCCGAGCAGACCGTCGAGCACGAGCGGGAACGGCGCGAGCTCCGCGGCCCGGGGAACGCCGAGGTGGATCGTGCAGCGTCGCTCGATGCGCTCGAAGCACCGTCGGGCCGCTCGCGTCGAGATCTCCGCGGGAGGCCGCACCATCCAGATCTCGGGAGCGTACCCCCACTGCTGGAGATAGTACGCCGCGCAGGTCGCATCGCCCCCGTTGTTGCCGTTCCCCGCGACGATCGCGACCGACGCCGGGGGGGACGGAAGGTGCGCGGTCGCTTCCTCCGCGACCGCCCGGCCGGCGTTCTCCATCAGGAAGTCGATCGTGGTGCCGAGCGCGACCGCATTCGCTTCGACGACCGCCATCTCGAGTGACGTCAGCGGACGCGGGGAAGCGGCCCACATCGCCGATCAGGCGGACGGCGCGGGTCCGCTCGCCGTGTCCACGCCGAAGAGGTTCACGGTAGCGGGCAGGAGGTTCTTCCGGGCGAGGTACTGCGACTGCGTTCGGCTGTACCGGAACAGGATGTCGGCCTTTCCTTCCTGGAATCCCCACGGCCGCACGATCAGGAGGTCACCCTCCCGGATCCACATCTTCTTCTTCATTTTCCCGGTGATGCGGCCCATCCGGGAGACCGAGTCCTCGCACATCACGCGGATCCGCGCGGCTCCGAGCAATTGGCTCGCGATCCCGAACGCCTCGCCGCGGTTCCGACGCGGGAGCGGCAGCCGACCGACCTCCTCGCCTCCCTCGACGACCTCGACCGTCGGGGTCGGCTCCTCGGTCACCGGAGGGACGGGGGCGTCTCCCTCGCCGTCCGACGGCTTCGGCGCCTCGTTCACGACGACGCGAGCGAGGTCCAGTATTTCAGGAGGACTTGAGCGGCGGGAAGACGCGACGCGGGTTCTCATCCAAGATCCGGCGCTGCGCGTCCGCCGGGAGCGGCAGCGCCCGGAACGCGTCCAGGTTCGCGCGGATGTCCTTGACGCCCGGCCCCGGCCAGTCGGTGCCGAACAGCGTCTTCTCGGCCAGCTGCGCGAGCCGGGGGAAGTAGGTGAGCAGGCGCGACGGGGGGACCCCCGACACCTCGAGCCAGACGTTCGGGAACCGTCGCGCGAGGAACGTCGCCGTTTCCATCCAGATCGGTCGGCCGCCGTGCGCGAGCACGATCGTGAGGTCGGGGAAGTCGAGCGCGACGTCCTCGACGAAGATCGGGTCGGAAAACTTGTTGCGCGCCCGGGGAAAGATCGAGGTACCCGTGTGGATGATCACGGGGAGCCGGAGGCGTTCGCACGCCGCGTAGACTCCGCGCAACGAGGGGAGCTTCCCGTCGACGTAGGCGTTCGGGGAGAACAGCTGGTGCGGGGGATGGAGCTTGATGCCCCGGATCCCGAGGTCCCGGGCGAGTCGCTCGATCTCGCGCTCCGGGTCGGGGTGGTCCGGCCGGATGCCGCCGACCGCGATCAGACGCTCGGGGTCGGCGCGCGCGTACGCGCTCACGAAGTCGTTGGCCGACTCGGTGTACCCGATCACCTCGGCCGCGACGTAGTTCACGAGCACCGCGCGTTCCACTCCCGAGCGGTCGAGGTACTCGAGGAACGCCGTTGGTTCGCGGAGGATCCGCGACTCCGCCGGGTGGCCGTGTGCCAGGAGCCGCGCCGCGTCCGGCCGCATCTCCCAGAGGGGATTGATGTGGACGTGGCAGTCGGTGATCCCCATCGGCCCCCCCGACCCTCGGTGCGATATAAGTGGCCGACCGCTCGAGGCTCCGCCGTAAACGAGGGTTTATCAACCGCTCCCGGCTCATGCCCGGCCCGATGGCAGCCCCGGGTCCCGCCGCCGGCTCGGTCCCGCGCACCGCGACCGCCCCGACGACCACGTCCCGCCCGATGCCCCGGCTCCTGAAAGCGACGTACCTCGCCGACCAGGAGTACCTGCTCGAGGAGACCCGGGCGACCAAGCTGTTCTACTTTCCCGGCCCGATCGTCTTCACGCTGATCATGGCGTTCCTCGCGATCGTCTCGGCCGCGTACGTCTACGGCTGGGGAGTCCAGCTCGGCATCTGGAGCCAGCTGTTGAATCAGGCGTCCCAGCACGTGAATGCGAATTTCTCGACGTGGATCCTCTACCTGTTCGCGTTCCTCACGCTGATCGGCCTTCTCTGGATCCTCGAGCGGGCGCTCCGCTGGATCCGGACCGTCTACGCGGTCACGTCCCACCGGGTCATCGTACAGACCGGGATCCTCGGGAAGGACTTCCACGAGATCCCCGTGACGCAGGTGCGCGGGGTCGACGTCCACCAGAGCTTCTTCCAGCGGATCCTCGGCTACGGGACCGTCCGGGTGAGCTCGGAGGGTGGCACGCAGGTCGGCAACGAGGACTGGAAGGGAATCCCCCGACCGTTCCGGTTCCAGAAGATGATCGAGGACGCGAGCCAGGGCGTCATGCAGAGCGCCGGCGGCGGCAGCTGGGTCCGCTCGTAGCGGCCCGGCGCACGACCGGACCGGCCGCTCGCGCGGAGTCGCGCGCGCATCGTTAAATCGACCCGCCTCCGTCCGCCGATCGATGGCCGACGATTTTGACGTCATCGTCGTCGGCGCGGGCATGGCGGGCAGCGCCGCCGCGATCCGGCTCGCGCAAGGCGGGGCGAACGTCCTCCTCGTCGAGCGGGGGGCGGAGCCCGGCACCAAGAACCTCTCGGGCGGAGTCCTCTGGGGGCACGACCTCGACCGGATCCTTCCGAACTGGTGGCACGAGATGCCGGTGGAGCGGCACCTGGTCCGCAAGAGGTTCGGCTTCCTCACCGCCGAGAGCGCCGTCTCCTTCGACCTCGAGGATACCGCGTGGGGGCGCGAGCCCTACGTCGCCCACACGGTCCTTCGGTCGCGCACGGACGCGTGGCTGGCGAAGCAGGCCGAGGCGGCCGGGGCGACGCTCGTGAGCTCCGTGCCGGTCGACCGCCTCCACTGGGAAGGCCCGCGGGTCCACGGGATCGAACAGGGCGGCGAGACGATGACCGCTCCGGTGACGATCCTCGCGGACGGAGCGAACTCCCGACTCTCGCTCGGGACGCCGATCCGACCGGACCCGCGGCTCTCGGCGGACGCGACCGAGCTCGGCATGAAAGAAGTCTACCGCCTCGACGCCTCGGTGATCCAGGACCGTTTCAACGTGGGACCGGACGAGGGGCACGCGGAGGAGTGGGTGACGGGGATCTTTCCGCCGGGGGTGATGGGCGGAGGGTTCCTCTACACGAACCGCGACACCCTCTCGGTCGGACTGATCCTGAACCTTCGTTCGATGTTCGGGAAGGGCGTCTACTCCCACGACCTGATCGAGAAGTTCAAGCTCCATCCCGCGATCGCGAGCCGGCTGCGCGGCGCGGAGCTCGTCGAGTACGGCGCGAAGCTGATCAGCTCGGGCTGGGCAAGCCGGCCGGCGGCGTTCCACGGGGACGGATGGATGATCGCCGGCGACGCCGCGGGGTTCGTCTTCTCGAACGGGCTCACGATCCAGGGCATGAACTACGCCGTCCGCACCGGCCTCGCGGCCGCCGATACCGCGCTCGCCGCGAAGAGTGCCGGCGCCGCCGACGCGGCGCACCTCGCGGAGTACGACCAGCGCCTCGGCGCGTCGAGCGTGCTCGCGGACTTCGAGGACTTCGCCCGGACGGACCGCGTGAAATGGAACCCGAGGTTCTACACCGCGTACCCCGCGTTGGCGGCCGAGCTGTTCCGAGGGATGTTCAACGACGGCGGCGCCCCGAAGCAACCGGTCCGCCGGCTCCTGAAGCGCGCGCAGAAGGCGGCGGGTGTCGGCACGACGACGCTCCTGCGGGACGGGGTCGACCTCTACCGGGACCTCTGACGGGCCTACGCGCCGCGTACGCGGCGGACCTCCGCGGTGAGCGCCGGCACGATCTGGAACAGGTCCCCGACGATGCCGTAGTCCGCGACGCGGAAGATCGGAGCGGAGGCGTCCGAGTTGATCGCGACGATCACGCGCGAGCTCACCATCCCGACGATGTGCTGGATCGCGCCCGAGATACCGACCGCGATGTAGAGCTGCGGAGAGACGGCCCGGCCCGTCTGCCCGACCTGGAACGACGTCGGTCGCCATCCGGCGTCGGTCACTGCCCGCGAGGCGCCGACGGCCGCCCCCAGCGAGGCGGCGAGCTCCTCGACCAGTCGGAAGTTCTCCGGCGCCCGGACCCCCCGGCCGCCCGACACGACGATCGACGCGTCGGTGAGGCTCGGCCCCGCCCCCCTCGCCGTGACCGCCACCCCGGTCCGCTGGGGGGCCGTGTACGCCTCGGAGAGTACGGGCGCCGGGACCTCGTGGACGACGCAGGGGACCGGCGACTCCGCGACGGCGGCGAACGCGTGGGGGCGCGTCGCGATCGCGACCCGAGATCCCTCGAGGCGGATCGTCTCGGTCGCCCGACCGCCAAACACCGGTCGGCGGACCCGAACGCCCCCCTCGAAGGCGGTCGCTTCGGTGACGCCGGTGGCGACCGCCGCGTCCCACGCGACCGCGAGACGGCCGAGGAGGTCGCGGCCCGCGGTGGTGCTCGCGGTGAGGAGGAGGCTCGCCCCCACCTCCCGCGCGGTCGCCGCCACCGGGGCGGCTCGGGCACCGGCGGGGGCCGCGTCGAGATGGGGGTCGTCGAGAGCGTACGCCTCCGGAACGCCGAACCGGCCGAACTCCGACGCGGCCGCCTTCGCGCCCGCGCCGAGGACGAGACCGGCCACGGCGCCGCCGGCCAGCGCGCGCGCGACGCCGATGACCTCGAGCGTGGACGCCGCGAGGTGGCCGTCGTGCAGCTCGCCCACCACGAGCGCGTTCGGGGTCACGGGAATACCTTCGCCTCCTCTCGGAGGATCCGCACGAGCTGTTGCGCCGCGTCTTCCGGTGTCTTGTACTCGATCAGCTTCGCGCCGGTCCTCGGCGGCGGGAGCTCGAACCTCTCCGCGACGACACGGGACTCGGAGGACGCGCTCGCGGCCGCGACCTTACCGATTGCCGCCTTCCGGGATTTGAGGATCGCCGGAAGCTTCGCCGTCCGCGGGTCGTTCCAGGCTTGCTGAAGCCCGACCACGAGGGGGGCCGGCGCCGACCAGGACTCGACGCCGGTCTCGATCGGTCGTTGAAACCGGAACCGGGACGTCGCGGAGTCCCAGCGGAGGTCGACGACGCAACTGAACTCCGGTACGCGGAGGAGCTCACCGAGCGCGGCCGGAACGAGCCCGCTCTCGTCGTCGTTCGCCTGCTTGCCGCACAGCACGAGGTCGTGCGGGGCGCTCGCGATCGCGCCGGCGATCGCGCGCGCCGCGCGAACCGGTTCCGCGCCCGCGTCCGCTCCGGAGTCGACCCACGTCGCCTGGTCCGCCCCAAGGGCGATCGTGGCGCGCAGCACCTCCTCCGTCCGCGGCGCCGGTCCGAACGCCACCACGTGGACCCGGGAGCCGGCGATCGACTCCTTGAGGAGGAGCGCTTGCTCGACCGCCGACTCGTCGTAGCCGGCAAGGACGAACTTCACTCCCTCGGGGTCGAGGCGCGTCCCGTCCGACGTCGCCCGCAGCCGGGTCTCGGCGTCGGGGACCGGCTTCACGCAGACGACGATCTCCACGGGGCCCCCCGCTCAGGCGTACTTCTGCAGGAGCTCGCGGGCGATCACGGTCCGTTGGATCTCGTTCGCGCCTTCGTAGATCTGGGTGAGCTTGGCGTCCCGCAGGAGCTTCTCGACCGGATACGCCTTCATGTAGCCGTATCCACCGAACGTCTGGATCGCCTCATCCGCGACCTCGAGCGCCGCGTCGGAGGCGAAGCACTTCGCGATCGACGACTCAAGCGTTCCCTTCGCCCCGTGGTCGATCGTCCACGCCGCGTGCCAGGTCAACAGGCGAGCCGCGTGCACGGCCTGGGCCATGTTCGCGAGCTTGATCTGGATCGCCTGGTGCTCGGCGATCGGTTTGCCGAACGTCTGGCGCTTGAGCGCGTAGGCGGCGGCGTGGTCGAGCGCGGCCTGCGCGATCCCGGTCGCGAGCGCGCCGATCGGCGTGCGGGTCTGGTCGAGCGTGCGCATCGCCAGCGAGAACCCCTCGCCCTCCGCGCCGAGTCGGTCGGTGGCCGGCACGCGCACTCCCTCGAACCGGACCGTGCTGGTCGAGGAGGCGCGATGGCCCATCTTCTCCTCGTCCTTCCCCGGGGTAACGCCGGCCGCCGAGCGCGGGACGACGAACGCCGTGATCCCCTTGTGACGAAGTTCGGGGTCGACGGTCGCGAAGACCGTGTAGAGCGACGCGTGCGGAGCGTTGGTGATGAAGCACTTCTCCCCGTCGAGCACGTACTGGTCCCCGTCCTTTCGGGCGCGAGTCTTGAGACCGCCCGCGTCGCTCCCCCCCGACGGTTCGGTGAGACAGAACGACGCGAGCTGGTACTTCGCGCAGAACGGGCTCAGGATCCGCTCCTTCTGGGCCGGGGTCCCGCCGAGCAAGATCGGCTCGAGCGCGAGGCAGTTCGCGATGACGGAGGTCGTCATCCCGCCGCACGCGTGCGCGAGCTCTTCGACGATGAGGCACTGGTCGACCACACCGAGGCCGCTGCCGCCGTACTCGGTCGGTACGTTCAGGTTCATCAGCCCGAGCTCGTACGCCTTCCGGTAGATCTCCTCAGGAAACCGACCGATCCGGTCGCACTCCGCCGCCTGGGGCGCCATCTCGGCGCGGGCGAACTTGCGGGCGAGGTCCCGCAGGCTCTCCTGCTCGGGCGTCAGCGAGAAATCCGGCATGGACCGTGGGCGCGCGGACCACCGAAGACCGCTATATCATGGCTTGGGTGAGGCGCGGCCGTCCGGCCGCCGGACGCGACCGGAACGGCAGAAACGACGGGGCCCTCGACGCGACGCGGCGGCCCGGCGCCGCTCCGCCCGGAGGTGTCCGCTCGGCCCGTCGGCGCCGAGCACCGCGGGCGTCGGGGAGGTTATGAGACGACGCGAGTCACCGGCGACGTGCCCCGCGCTCGCCGTCGCCGCTCGGTGTCGGTCTCCCGCCGGGAGCTCGTCGTCGCCCCCTACGCCCGTCTCGATCGGGGTCGCGGGCGCCGGGTCGGCGTCCCCGAAGTGATCCTCGCCGAGGGGAAGTCCGTCGAGCACCTGATCGGGATCGTTCGCTCGCTCGCGCGCGCGGGCGCCGGAGCGTTGATCTCGCGACCGACGCTCGCTCAGCGCCGGGCGCTCGAGCGCGAGCGAGCGCGTGGGCTCGGGCTGCGGTTCCTCGCGGGGGCGCGCTTGGTCCGCCTCGAGGGACCCCTCGGTACCCCCCGCCGGCGGGGGACCGTCGCGATCCTCACCGCAGGCACGAGCGACGTGCCGATCGCCGAGGAATCGCGCGCCGTGCTCGAGGAGCTCGGCGTCCGCACGGTGACCGAGTACGACGTCGGGGTCGCCGGACTCCATCGACTGTTGAACGCGGTGCACCGGGTCGAGCGAGCGCGGCCCGAACTCTATCTCGCGTTCGCGGGCCGCGAGGGGGCGATGCCGACCGTGCTCGCGGGGCTCGTTCGCGCCCCGGTCGTCGGCGTTCCGACGTCGATCGGGTACGGACGCGGCGGCCGCGGAGCGGCGGCGCTGAACGCGATGCTCCAGTCATGCGCCCCGGTCGCGGTCGTGAACATCGATGCCGCCGTGCCCGCGGCGCTGTTCGCGGCCCAGTGGTTCTCGACGCGGGGCGCGCGACCGTCTCGGCCGCCGACCCGCCGGTAGATCGCCGGACGTCGCGTCCGGGCCCCAAGAGAAGGGCTTTTCTCACCTAGGGAACCTTTGCGCGTCGTGGCCCCGCGTCCCGTCCTCTCCGACGAGGAGGTCGAGCAGGAGCGCGAGGGGCGGGCGAGGCTGCGGACGATCGACGCCCGGCTCCGAGCGCTCCAGACCCAACGGAACGCGCTGATTGCGGAGATGCGCCGGCTCTCCGCCGAGCAGAAGGCGCTCTACGACCGACGGCAGGCTCCCCAGGACGAGGTCCAGCGTCTCTACGATGAGCACGGGGATCTCGGGCACCGGGTCGCCTCGCTTCGCGGGCAGCGCGACGCGGCGCGCCGCGAGCTCGAGAACGCTGTCGTGGCGCTGCGCGAGCTTCGGCTGACGTTCGCCCCCGGAGAGCGGCTACGCCCCGATCAGATCCGGCGCGAGATCGCCGAGCTCGAGCACCGGCAACAGACCCGGGCGCTGCCTCTCGACGAGGAGAACGCGCTGATCGCGCGACTGCGCCAGCGTCACAAGGACCTCCAGACCGCCGAGGCCCAGAGCGAGGTCGTCGCCCAGCATGAGCTCCTACGAAAGGCCGCCGAGGCGCGCGTGGCGACCGCGCGGGCCGAGATCGACCGTCTCGGTGCGGAAGCGGTCCAGGCACGCACGCAGCGCGACGCGAAGATGGCGGAGGTTCGGGCGAAACTGGTCGCTGCCGGTGGCCTCGTCGCCGAGCTCCGGGCGAAGGGCCGGGCCCGCGCCGACGTGATGGCCAAAGTCGATGCGCTCTCCCGCGAGATGGCCGACCTCGAGCGCGAGGGGAACCGGATCGTCGGCGAAGCGCGCGCCCGGCGGGACGAGGCGCGGCGGACGGTGCGTGCCTATGCGCCCGACCGAGCTCGACCCGCGTCGACGATGATCGACCGCGCGGCCGACGCGAACCTCCAGGAGCTGTTGAAGCGCGGCAAGGTCACGCTCGGCGGCTGAGCCGCGACCGTCCCGAGCGACCGTCCGTCCGAGGTGCCGCGCCTTACGAGGGTCGATAGATGTTCACGACCGTGACGATGAAGATCAGCGTCTGTCCGTCGACCTCGGAGTTGTAGTCCTCGGTGTACGTTCCGGTGCCCAGGTTCACGCCGGTGATGATGAACGAGGTCGTTCCGCAGAGCCCGCTGCCCGACGCGTGGCCGAGCACCAGCCCCGCCTGGGCGGGGGAGAGCTGGCTCGTCAGCGTGATCGTGGTCGCGGAAATGTTCGAGACCTGGACCGGCCAGCCCGACGGATTCGTGACCATGCCGAGCGTCGGGAGATTCTCGTACGTCAACGCGCTCGCGTTGACGCTCAGGACGACGTCCGACCAGCCGTAGACCGGGTCGGTGTAGACCGTCCCCGCGGTCGCGGAGACGTTCGGGAACAGCGCGGAGAAGTTGCTCGGGGAGAGCGTCACGACCACCGGATAGGTCGTCACGAGCGGTTGCGAGACGATGCACGACTGGTTCACGTTGCCGTAGCCTAGGCTCGGCGGGACCGTGATGTACGCCGTCCGGTTCCCCGGGAGCCCGACCAGCCCCTCCCAGAACCCGGTGACGACGCCGCCGAACGTCAGGTTCCCGATCGTGTACCCGCCGGACGGTGGGCTCGGACCCACGTAGACGCCGAGCGGACTGTAGTCGGACGGCTTCCCTCCGCGCGACGCGTACTGCAACGACTTCGGCCACGAGAGGTTGCTGAGCGCGACCGAGTACTCGGACGTGTCGAAGACGCGTCCCTGCTGCGGGCCCTTCGCGAACAGCCCGATGTAGTTCACGGTCACGTTGTCGCCGACCTGGACCGTGAGCGGCCCGGGGCCCGGCGACTTGTGGTTCTCCTCGTAGAGCAGCACGCCGCCGGCGACGCCCGCGATGACCACGATCAGCGCGAGGACGATCGACCAGGTCGGAGACGGGCGCGGTTCGGCCATCTAGCTACGCTCGCGGGAGGAGGGGGGTCAGCTCGTCGCTGGTCTCGTCATCGGTTCGGAGAGACAGGTGTTCCTCATTCCCCCCGCCCCCGAGTCCGGGGCATATATATAGCCCTCGAGCTGAGTCTCAGGCACGCCGGAGCTTTCCGACGATCGGCTCCTCGACCACGCCCTCCTCTTCGAGGCGGTTGAGCACGGTCTCGACTCGGTCGGCGACGACCCCCTGCGCCTCGAGCCGAGTCGCGACCTCCTTCAAGTCGGCGTAGCCGTCCACCGACACCTCGGCGATCTCGTCCAATAGGTCGAGGAAGACCGACTCCTCCGCCCGCTCCGCGGCGGTCG
>JASHPY010000070.1 GCA_030037855.1 Thermoplasmata archaeon
TCCTTCGCGCCGAACGGTCCCTCGGGGTCGTCGTCGCCGACGAGCAGGATCTCGACCTCGGGCATCTGGTCGGCCGTCGGGATCTTGTACTCGAGGAGCGACGGGTTGAACAGCCGGGCCCCGCGGTAGTTCATCGACTCGCCCATCACCTGACCGAGGCCCATGTGGATCGAGCCCTCGATCTGCCCCTCGACCGCGAGACGGTTCAGGGCGCGCCCGCAGTCGAACGCGGCCCAGATCTTCTCGACGTGGTACTCGCCGGTCTCCGGGTCGACGTCGACCTCGGCGACGTACGCCGCGAACGAGTACGCGGGGGCGGTCCCGGCCTTCGCGCCCTTGAACGAGCCGCCCTTCGGGGTCGTGTCGTAGGAGCCGCTCGCGGTCAGCGCCCCGACGTGCTCCATCGCCTTGCCGAGCGCCTCGAGGAACGAGACGCCGACCGACGGGTCGTCGTACAGCTGGAAGCGCTCGTGCGCGACCTCGACCGCGTCCGGGGGCCGCCCGAGGAGCTCCCCGGCCGCGAGGAGGAGCTTCGCGCGGAGCTCCTCGGCCGCGGCGCGGGCCGCGTTGCCCATCATGAACGTCACGCGGCTCGAGTACGACCCGAGGTCGATCGGGCTCACGTCCGAGTCGACGCGCTGTACGTGGACGCGCTCCAGGTCGACGCCGAGCACCTCGGCGACGATCGCGGCGAGCAGCGTGTTCGAGCCCTGGCCGATGTCCGCCTGCATCGAGTGGACCGCGATCCCGCCGTCCATGTCGACTTTGAGGTGGACGGTCGACTGCGGCATTTTCGGTGTGAAATGGATCGGGCTGTTCGAGCCCGAGATGTAGAAGCCGCAGCCGAGCCCGACGCCCCGGCCGTAGGGAAGCTTCCGAAACTTCGCGTCCCACCCGCTCTTCTCCCGCGCGGCGGCGAGGCACTTCAAGAACGACGTCGACGTGATCCGGAACTCGTTCACCGTCGTCGAGTTCGGTGGGAGCGCGTTGACCGCGCGGAGGTCGAACGGGTCGCGTCCGAGCTTCTCCGCGATGAGGTCGAGCGCGACCTCGACCGAGTAGCGAATGTTCGTCCCGCCGTGGGCGCGCATCGCGCCGGACGGCGGGCGGTTCGTGTAGACGCGGCGGCCCTTGTACCGGAAGTTCGGCACGCGGTACGGGCCCATCGAGAGGACGCCGTTGTAGTAGGTCGTGACCGTGCCGAACGAGCTCCACGCACCGCCGTCGATCAACGCCTCGATGTCGTAGGCGAGGATGCGCCCGTCCGCGTCCACCGCGATCCGCACGTCGTTCTGCGTCGGATGCCGGCCGTGGTTCGTGTAGAAGACGTCCTCGCGGTCGAACAGGAGCTTCACGGGCCGGCCGGTCTCGATCGCGAGCGCCGCGCAGACGATCTCGTGCGGGAGCGGGTCGGACTTCCCGCCGAACCCTCCGCCGACCTCGGGCTTGATCACCCGGATCCGGTGCATCGGGATCCCGAGGACCTCCGCCAGCGACCGATGGAGGTAGTGCGGGACCTGGGTCGCGCTCCACACGGTCAACCGGCCGTCCGGCGTCGCCTCGGCGACCGTCGCCATCGGCTCCGTGAACGCGTGCGTCACCCCCGCGAACGTCCCGCGCACTCGGGCGGTCTCGGCCGCCCGAGCGAACGCCGCGTCGACGTCGCCGAAATGCTGCACGACCTCCTTCTGGATGTTCGTGCCGTTGAGCCCGCGCGCGTGAATCGGCTCGGTGACCTTCTCCAGGCCCCCGCGCGGGTCCGAGTACTCCGGCAGCGGCTCGAAGTCGACCCGGATCCGCGCGAGGGCCGCCTCGGCCGAGAGCTCGTCCTGCGCGGCGACCGCGGCGACGATGTCGCCGTTGTACCGCGCCTTGCCGACCGCGATCGCGGTCTCGTCGTGCGTGATCGGAAGGACACCGAACGGGGTCGGATACTTCTCGCCGGTCAGGATCGCGAACACCCCGGGCATCGCGCGGGCCTCCGCCGTGTCGATCGACCGGAGTCGCGCGTGCGGCCAGGGGCTCCGCAGGAGCCGCGCGACCAGCATCCCCGGCCGTCGGAGGTCGTCGGTGTACTCGGCGCGGCCCGTCGCCTTCAGCGGTCCCTCGACGTACGGGATCCTCCCGCCGAGCAGACGGTACGTCGGCCGCTCCGCGCTCGCCATCAGGCGCTCCCGCGCGCGGCCGCGTCGATCGCTTCGATGATCTTGGTGTAGCCGGTGCAGCGGCAGAGGTTGCCGCCGATCGCGCGCACGATCTCTTGCCGGCTCGGGTGCGGATTTTCCCGAAGGAGCGCGGTCGCGGTCATCACGAATCCCGGTGTGCAGAAACCGCACTGCGTCGCCCCGTGCTCGACGAACGCCGCCTGCACCGGCGAGAGCCCCTGGGGAGGGGAGACGCCCTCGATCGTCGTGACCTCCCGCCCCTCGACGAGGCGCGCGAGCGACAGGCAGCTCAGGGTCGGCCGACCGTCGAGCAGGACCGTGCAGCAACCGCACGTGCCGAGGTCGCAGCCGCGCTTCGTGCCGGTGAGCTCGAGGTCCTCGCGCAGGAGGTCGAGGAGGATCCGCGACGACGGGCACGGTGTCTCGACCGCGTGGCCGTTCAACCGGAACCTAAGCGGTTCGGGAGACGACATCCTCCTCCCCCCGGAGCGCTCGCTCCGCGGACGCGGGTCGCGGGTGCATTCCTTCGACGATCTCGGCGACGATGCTGACGGCGATCTCCGCCGGGCTCTGGGCTCCGATGTCGATCCCGACGGGGGAGCGGATCCGCGCGAGCGCCTCGCGGTCGACGCCCCGCTCGCGCAGCGTGGCGTACATGTGCTCGCGCTTCGCGGCGCTCGCGATCAGGCCGATCGTGTTCGGGAACTGATCGAGCGCCGAGTGCAGCACCTCGAGGTCCCGCTTCGCGTCGTAGCCGAGCAGGTAGAGATGCGTGTAGGCGGACGGCTCGAACCGGCTCCACAGCGCGTCCGGCGCGACGACCTCGCGCCGCTCGGCAGTGGGGAAGCGGTCCACTCCGACCCACTCCGCACGGTCGTCGGCCACGCTGTAGTCGTACTCGAGCGTGGGGAGGATCGTCGCGAGCGCGTGCGCGACGTGGCCGCCGCCCCAGAGGAGGAGGTTCGGCTGCGCCGGAACGTACTCGACCGCGATATCGACCGAGCCCCCGCAGAGGCTCGGGAGGCCTCCCTTCCGCCAGGCGGCGAGGTCGAAGTGGTGGAGGTCGCCGGCGCGGGTCGCGAACGCCGAACGCGCGAGCTCCTTGACCTCTTCCTCGAGGGCGGCACCCCCGACCGTCCCGGTGAACGTGCCGTCCGATCGGACGAGCATCGACGCCCCGAGCTTCCCCGGGACCGAGCCCGAGGTCCGTACGACCGTCGCGCGCACGAACGGCTGATGGAGCTCCATCAATCGGAGCGCTTCCCGGGTCAGTCGTCGGTCCATCCGTCCCCCTGCCGCTCGCGCCAGGCGTCGTACGCCTCGCGGTAGCGGTCCGGCGTGTCGATGTTGGCGAGGATCCCGGGGTCGTCGACGGTCACGTGGCGGACCTGAGGGCCGAGCTCGGGGATGAGCGCTCGGATCGGCGCGTCCGGCCGGAGCTCGAGGACGTCGGCGCGGACCCGCTCCTTCCAGAGGACGGGGTGGCCGCTCGCCCCCTGATAGCTCGGGATGAACCAGAGGCCGAGCTCGTCCGAGTCCCGCGCGGCGGCGAGGCGCTCCACCGTCCGCGCGGCGACGAACGGGTGGTCGACCGGCCAGAGGAGTACGTCGTGGGCCGGCGGGAGCGCCCGCAAGCCGGCCTGCACGGACGCGGTCCGGCCCTCATACCACTCCTCGGAGTCGACCAGCTGGACCCCGACGCCCCGGAGCGCGTCCTGGATCGGGTGATGATGGGGGCCGACGACGACCACGACCGGGTCGAACCCGAGGTCGAGCGTGATCTCCGCCATCCGGCGGATCCCGGATCGGTTGCCGGTCGAAACGAGTGCCTTCGGGTAGCCGGCGAATCGGCTCGAGGCGCCGCCACTGAGCAGGAGCGCCGACGTGGGCATCGATCCGGACCGGCGCCCGAAGGCGTCCGGTTGACACTCGTCAGAACGCGCGAGATAGAAAAGGCACGCCTCGCTCGGGCAGTCGCTCGCCGGTGCGTAGCGAAGCGCCGCCGGCTCGGTCCGGCTCCGATTCGGCGCGCGCTCGATATCGCGGCTGCCGCCGTTAAATAGGCCGGCCGGGTGGGCGCGCCGCTCTCATGACGCACCCGAACGACGTCCCGCCCTCGAAGCTCCTCCCGCGGCTCGCGACGGAGCTGAGGAACCGCCAGGCGGTCCAGCCGCCGCCCTGGGCCACGTTCGTGAAGACCGGCGTCCACAAGGAGCGGGCCCCGACCCAGACGGACTGGTGGTACCTGCGCAGCGCCTCGGTGCTCCGCAAGGTCTACCTGAAGGGGGTGGTCGGCGTCGAGCGGCTGAGCGCCGAGTACGGGGGAAAGCGGGACCGGGGTAGCGCCCCGTACCACACGCGAAGCGGCTCGCGATCCGTCCTTCGGGAGATCGTCCACCAGCTCGAGACGGCCGGGCTCCTCCAGGCGTACAAGACCAAGGGCCGCCGGGTCTCCCCCGAGGGGGCGAAGCTCCTCGACACGGTCTCGCGCGACGTGCTGAAGACGCTCGCCGCCGAGCGACCCGAACTCGCCAAGTACCTGTGACGCCCGTACGCTAGGAGAGCCGAGGGTGTCGATGGCGCAGGGCGAGGACGCGGAACTCAACGAGCTCCGGCGCCGCCGGCTCCAGCAGCTGCAGCAGGACCAGATGGCCCAGGCGGCGAGCCCGCAGGCGTACGCCGCCCAGGAGGCCGAGATGGCGCGGCGCGAGGCCGAGCGGGCCGAGGCGTTGCGCCGCATCCTCACGCCCGAGGCCCGCGAGCGGCTCGGCCGGATCCGGCTGGCGAAGCCGGACGTCGCGGCGTCGGTCGAGCAGCAACTGATCCAGCTCGCCGCGTCGGGGCGGCTCCAGCGACAGGTCGACGACGCGACCCTCCGGGCGCTCCTCGAACGGATCATGCCCGAGCGCCGAGAGATCACGATCACGCGACGGTGAGGGAGTTCGGTCGATGGCGAACCGCAGGAAGAGTCTCGCGCGAAAGACCCGGCTCTTCCGCATCGTGAAGGGCAACCGGCGCGTCCCCGCGTGGGTGATGCAGCGGACGAACCGGCGAGTGACCCGCCACCCGAAGCGCCACACCTGGAAGCGGGGCCATCTCCACCGCTAGGACGGTCGACGCCTACCGATGCCCCCGAAGAAGACCCCGGAGCGCCGCGGAGAGGACCTCGAGCGCGAGTACGTGATCCCGCTCCGCGCGAGCCAGCACCAGCCGAGCCGCCGACGTCGGGCCGGCCACGCGGTCGAGACCGTGCGGCGGTTCGTCGTTCGCCATATGAAGGGCAAGCCCGAGGACGTCTGGATCGACCCGCGGCTCAACGAGCACATCTGGGAGCGCGGGGTCCAGCACATCCCGTCGTTCGTCCGGGTCAAGGCGATCCGCTTCGAGGACGGCCTGATCGAGGTCGACCTCCTCGCGGCGGACTAGCCGCCCCGCGGGAGAGGCCTCGCGTGCCGGTCGGTCGGACGCTCTACAGCGGGAGCCCCTACCTCGGAGTCTACCTCCGGGCCTCCGAGTCGGTCGCGCTCGTCCCCCCGGCCGCGACCGGGCCGGTCGAACGCGACCTCGAGCGCACGCTCGGGGTGCGGCTCGTTCGCACGAACGTCGCCGACAGCGAGGTGGTCGGCGCGATGGTCGCCCTGAACTCGAACGGCGTCGTCGTCGGGGACGACCTCGACCCCGCGGAGCGGCGGGCGCTCGAGGCGTTCGGCACGGTCTCCGTCGTGCGCCAGCGCCAGAACGCGATGGGGAACAACGTCCTCGCGAACGACCGCGGCGCGATCGTGCACCCGGAGTTCTCGGACGGCGCGCTCGCCGCGATCGGCGAGGCGCTCCGGGTACCGGTCCGGCGCGGTACGCTCGCCGGTCTCGGCACCGTGGGGATGGCCGGACTCGCGACCAACCGCGGCGCGGTCGTCCACCCGAAGACCACCGACCGGGAGGCGAGCGCCGTCGAGGAACTGCTCGGCGTGCCGGTGCACCGATCGACCGCGAACTTCGGCGTCCCGATCGTCGGCGCCTGCGTCGTCGCGAACTCGCGCGGTCTCCTCATGGGACGGCCGACGACGGCCGTCGAGATCGTGCACCTGCAGCAGGGGCTCGGGATCTTCGAGTGAGCGGCGCGGCTACGTTCCGCGCTTGCGCTTGACGTAGCGCGTCGCATAGCCCGCGATCCGGTTGGCGAGCTTCTTGTGCGTCACCCGGAAGTGGCCCTCGAACGGCACCCCGAGGTCGGTGAGCTCGAGCACCTTCTGCTTGTTGTGGGCGAAATCCCCCGTGAAACTGTCCGGATAGTGGCGGATCAGCTCGATCGCGACCCGCTTGATGTACGTCTGGCGAATGTTGCCCATGCGGGCGGTGCGGACCCGGGTTCCGTTTATAACCGTTGCTCGGACGCGGCGACCGAACCGGCGACGGTGCCGCGCTCGCGCGGCGGGTTCGGGACCGGCACGGCCCGGAGGGGTCCGCGGTCGCGGGATCGGCCGTCCGAAGCGCGTTCCGGCCCTCGGAACGCCGCGCGTACCGTAGGAAGCCACAAATACCCTCGCCGAGGTAAACATTCCTCGTGCGTTGCTTCGGGATAACGGAGGGAGGCCTCGGACTGTTCCGGCCGGCGGGTCTCGGGCTCTAGCGTACCTCTTTTTCCAACATGGCGGACGATTCCGGGACGGCCGCAGCTACCCTGCCTGCGCGGGAGCGACACGTGCTCCTGCTCGACCTCTCGAAGAGCATGCTCGCCCCGCTCCCGGACGCGTCGGCCGGCCAGCCCGAGCGCCAGAAGATCGAGGTCGCGCGGACCGCGGTGTTCCGCATCCTTCAGGATGCCGCGGCGTCCGGCGCCCTGTTCGGTCTCGTGACGTTCACGGAGACCGTGCGGGTCGCGGTCCCGCTCACGGACATCCACCGGGAGAACCTCCCGTACATCGAGAACCTGATCTCGCTCCTGACGCCGAGCGGCCGGTCCGCGATCTGGGACGCGCTCGCCGTGGGCGCCGACCTCCTGCGGATGGGAACGCGCGGCGTGCAGGGGAACCTCGTGCTCGTCACGGACGGATGGGACAACGCGTCGACCCGTTTCGACGTGCAGCTACCGAACGGTCCCCCGCTCGCGCCGGGCCGGATCGACCTCGTGCCGTACATGCTCCCATCCGGCTCTCGCCTCTCGCTCCGCGTCATCGGGATCGGGAACGGGGTCGAGAAGGACAAGGGGGTCGACGCGGCGCGGATGAACTACCTCATCTCACAGATGGGGGAGCGCGCGTCGCGGACCGGTCTTCCGGCGATCTTCAGCTTCCAGGAGGTCACGACCGGCTCGCAGCTGTTCGCGCAGATGGTGAACGCGTTCCTCGACGTCGGCTACGAGGACGACCGGCCGATCGAAGAACTCCACCCGGAGGAGCTCGCCCGCCACGCGGCCAACGCCGCGAAGGCGCTCAAGGAGCCGCAGCAGCACGCGACCGTCTCGCGGATCAACTCGGCGCACCTCGCGGCGCGGTCGGAGTCCGACGCCGCGTACTCGGAGACGCCGGACCTCGAGGTCGACGTCGTCACGACCACCGGCGGAACGACCCCGGCGTACCTCAAGGAGCGCTACGGGCCCCTCGGCGAGGTCGTCGAGGCGTACATGAGCGGTCAGCCCGAGCTCGCGCTCGCCCTCCTGAACAAGGCGTCGCCCGTCCTCCCCGCGGTGACGCGGTACTACTGGGAGGCGCGGATCCAGTACTCGAACCGGGCGGTGGTCGACGCCGCTCGCTCACTGCTCCAGGCGTGGGCGGAGGCCGAGAAGCTGCCGGTCGCGACCCAGCCGAAGATCCTCCGTCGTCTCGCGCTCCTGCAGGCGCGGATGCAGAGCGACAAGGAGACCGAGACACTCGTGCGGTTCATCGACGATACGGAGCACCGGCTCGGGAACGCGGACGCCCAGACCCGCGAACGCCTCATGGGGCTCTTCGCGCGCCTGATGGAGCTGCGCGGGACCTATCAGCTGACCCGGCTCGCCGGGACGGGCGACCTCCAGGACGCCGCCGCGAAGCACGAGGAGGCGGTCGACCAGGTGTTCGGGCTCCTCCAGGACGCGCGCCTCGACCTGTCGGCGAACGGCCCGGCCGTCGAGGGCGCGCTCGACTTCATCGAGATATGCCTCGCGGAGATGCGGTGAGGGAGGTCCGATGCCGGCGGTCAAGGTGACGACGAAGACCCGGCGGGCGCCGGGAACGAAGCGCGAGACGAAGTCGTCGGTCGAGACCGCGCGGATCGCGGTGATCGGGATCCCGGCGTCCGGGAAGACGACGTACTTCCGATTCCTCTCGGGCCATTTCGGCCTCAACCTCCCGGTCCTGTACATTCCGGCGCGGGCGGACGGCGGCCAGCTGCCGATCTACGGCGACCTCGAGAACGACGTCGCGCTCGAGGAAACGACGTACGAGACCACCGACCCGACCGACCCCGAGGGGAGCCTCGAGACCACGACCCGCTTCTACGTCAACCGCCCGATGGAGGACCGGCGCAAGCTCTGGGTCGAGCTCTCCGCGGGACGCGACGAGCAAGGCGTGCTGACGAAGTACCCGCTGCCGACCAAGTTCAACCAGTTCGTCGAGATGAAGCTCCGCTTCCGCTACGGGGCCCCCGGCAGCGACGCGGGCTCGAAGCCCCTCGAGATGAACACGATCGACGAAGCGGGCGGGATCATCGCCGACTACTTCACCTACGACCGGCTCTGGCTCGAGAACGAGGACGACGAGGTCTCCGAGAAGAACTGCAAGGTGATCCCGCACTTCGACTCCTGGCGGCCGGACCGCCGGGACCTGTGGCGCCGCGGGC
>JASHPY010000071.1 GCA_030037855.1 Thermoplasmata archaeon
AGCTCGGGCACCGGCCTCTTCAACATCTCCTCCTCGGCCGGGGCGGACGCGGTCGCGATCGTCGGGAGCCAGTCGCTGCGCGCCGTCGACATCGCGGCGAGCGGCGCCGACTACAAGGGAGAACTGTCGGTCGCGGTCGACGTCGACGCGGTCCAGCTCTCGACGTTCGATGGGATCTCCGCCACGGACGGGGCCCAGGCGCTCGACGTGGCGAACGAGACCAGCAATCACTACGAGAACGTGGGCGTGGTGGACAGCGTCGCGGGCTCGATCGACGACAGCCTGAAGACGTCGCTCGCCGACGTCTCCCTGAACGACACGCAGGGCCTCGACGTCACCGAATGTGAGATCTGCACCGCCACCCACATCACGGTGACCGACGGGGACGGGATCGCCCTGGACGACAGTATCTACGACAACTTCACGGACCTGAGCGCGACGGACGGGAGCTTCGGCCTCTTCGCCTTCGATTCGACCCACTTGAACTTCACCGGGATCCGAGCGAGCGATGGGTCCGTCGGGACGGTGGTGGAGGCGGCCGAGACCGTCCGCGGCGTGAACTTCAACGCGACCGGTGACTCGCTCGCGTTCGCCGCCGACCTGACGCTCGGTCTCACGCTCGCGTACTTCAACGCGAGCTCGGGGTCGCTCGGTCTGTTCTCCGATTTCAACGACTGGCTCAACCTCACGCACTACAACTCGACGCAATCGGAGCCCGGCGCGGACTACTTCGAGGTCCAGGGCGAGGTCGTCCCGACCGCCGCGGTGTACGACGTCGACGACCAGAACGTCACGCTGCTCGACGGCGTCGCGGTCGAGTACAACTACGGGGTCGTGTCGAACGACTCGAACCACCTCACGGTCTCGCACCTCTCCGAGGTCGGCGGGGTCTACGGGATCGCGCTCACGGACACCCAGAACACGACCGTCCTTGACTCGACGCTCTACGGGAACGAGGTCGCGATCTGGACGAGCGGGACGTTCGACCTCGTGGTCGAGCTCGACACGATCGAGGCGTCGACGAGCTACGGACTGTGGGTCGACAGCGGCCTCGACGCGATCGTCGGGGACTCGAACTTCGTGGGCAACAACGGCGCGTCGACGAACGGCAGCTACGACGGCTCGACCCTCCAAGCGGGCACCGCGGGCACGAGCTCGATCCAGTTCGACTTCGACAACGAGGAGAACTACTGGTCGGACTGGAACGCGAGCGTGGGCCCCTACGTGATCGCGCCGGGCATCTCCGACCCCTCCCCCCGGAGCGCCTTCTTCACGAACTGGCTCGCGTTCGTGGAGACCGGACTTCCGGTGGGCACCGTCTGGGGCATCACGCTGGACGCCGTGGAGTACACGGCGGGTCTTTCGCTCGTGATCCTCCCGTCCTACACGGTGGGTGACCCCACGCTCGCCTACTCGGTCGTCTCGCCGGCGCTCTACGCCGCGACGCCTTCGTCGGGCTCGGTCGACTACACCGGGTCGAACGTGACCGTGCCGATCTCGTTCAGCCCGACCGCCTACGAGGTCGATTTCGTGGAGACCGGACTCGCGAGCGGAGCGAGCTGGAAGGCGACGCTCAACGGCTCCACGATCACGAGCACGTCGGGAACGATCAGCTTCGTGGAAACGACAGGTACCTACGACTACTCGGTGAGCGCCGCCGGCTACACGGCCGTGCCGTCGAGCGGCAGCGTCGACGTGCCGGTCGACGACACGGTCGACGTCACGTTCACCGCGATCCCGACCTACGCCGTGACGTTCGCCGAGACCGGACTCACCGCGGGCACGAACTGGTCCGTGATCCTGAACGGAACGGTCGAGTATTCGACCACGGCCTCCATCGTGTTCAACCTGCCGAACGGGGTCTACGACTACTCCGTCGCCTCGGTCTCGGGCTACACCATCGCCCCGCCGTCGGCGGGCACGGTCGATGTGAACGGCGCCGCGCAGACGAAGGACGTGACCTTCTCGCCGGTCGCGGCGACCTACGCGATCACGTTCTCGGAGACGGGACTCCCCAGCGGCACCGAGTGGTCGGTCACGATCGGCTCGACGATCGAGTCGTCGGACAACTCAACCGTCGTCATCCAGGAGCCGGCCGGGTCGTACGACTACACGATCGGGTCCGTCGCGGGCTACACGGCGAGCCCGACGTCGGGGTCGGTCACCGTCACGAACGGGCCCCAGAGCGTGCCCATCGCGTTCGCCGCGGTCGCGACGTACCCGCTCACGTTCACGGAAACGGGGCTACCCGCGGGCACGAACTGGAACGTCACGGTGAACGGGGTGACGATCTCGAACACGTCCTCGACCATCACGTTCTCGGAACCCGCCGGGAGCTACACGTTCTCGGTGGCGTCCGTCGCCGCGAACTACGTCGCGAGCCCCGCGAGCGGGACCGTCTCGGTGACAACGAGCGGGGCGTCGGTCTCGATCGTGTTCAGCCTCTCGTCGACCCCGACGTCCACCAACAAGACCGCGACGCTCTTCGGCCTCACCGCGATCGAGTGGGCGATCATCGGCGTGGTGGCGGGCGTGATCATCGGTGGACTCCTCGCCGCGCTCTTCCTCGGTCGGCGGGGCCGCTCGGGCTCGACGGACGGATCGACGGGCGGGTCGTCCTCGCCCCCGTCCGACATCGAGACGACGTCGTCGGGTCCGGCCGAGTACAGCGAGGACCAAGGGTGAGCCCGGCGCGGGCCGCCCGGTCGGGTGGCCGTCCCCCGTCGGCCGCGGGCGCCCGCCGGGTCCGGCCCGCCTGATCGCGGCGCGGTCCGATGGAGTCCGCGTATCTCCTCGTCGTCTCGGAGGCGGACCCGGTCGCGACGCGGGTCGTCGAGCGTTGGGGAACTCCCCCCGCGACCGGCGATTTCGTCTCGGGCGTCCCGATACGGAGATTGTCCGAGGGGGCGCTCCTCCTCCGGCGGCCCGGTCTCCACATCCACGACGAACGGCTCGACCAGCGGCTGCCGAGCGGGCTCCGCGAGCGCGGACTCACGCTCGTCTTTCCCTCGATCCATCGGAGCGAGCAGAACGTTCGCTGCCTGACGGTGCACCCGCTCGGAAATCCGGGACCGAACGCGGACGTCGGCGGCCGCCCACGGACCCTGTCACCGACCGACCCGCTCCGGATGACCGCGCTCCTGCGCGCGTTCGCGGAGCGGGCGGCGCCGCTCGGCCTCTCCGCGACGTTCGAGGCGACGCATCACGGTCCCGAGCTCGGGCTCCCGGTGTTCTTCGCGGAGATCGGGTACGGGGAGGAGGCGGCCCCGTCCGACGAGACCGTCCGAATCCTGGCGGAGGAGCTCCCGCGGATCGACGTCGACCCCCACGACCGCGTCGCGCTCGGGGTCGGCGGAGGTCACTATGCACCGCACTTCACGGACCTCGCGACCCGGCGGTCCTGGGCGTTCGGCCACCTTCTCTCGCGCCACGCGCTCGGCGAGATCGACCCCGCGCTCGCGCGCACCGCGTGGGACCTGACCCCCGGCGCCACCGGCGTGCTCTACGCGCGAGCGGAGGACGCGGGGACCCCCGCCCTCGAAGGGATCGGCCCCCGCCTCCGGGACGGGGCGGCGGCGCGCCGGGAACCGCGCGACGGGTCTACGCCCGCTTCTCGCCCGGCTTCTGGAACATGATCGCGCCCGAGCGGTAGACCGCCTTCCCGAGGCGGACCTGCTGGGTCGACGCGACGCTTGGGCTGCGCTCGGCGAGCATCAGGCTCTCGACGATCTGGCGGAATAGGGCGCTCTGGTTGATCTCCGGATGGCGGGCGAGGAACTCCTCCTCTTCCGGAGTGATGGTGATGTTCTTGCGGAGCATCCCCTGGGCCGGCATCTCTCCCTTCTGCTGGAGTCGCATGTGCGACCCTAGCGCGAGGACGTATAAGTGCGTATTGGCGCAGCGGTTTTACGTCAGAGGGCCGGAAACCCTCCGGTCGACCCTCGCGGTCAGGGATCAGGCCCGGATCGGACCCACGACCACCGTGGCCGAGCGGGTCCGGTCGAAGGCGAGCGCGCTCGCGCGGCGTACGTCGCCCGGAGTGAGGTCCCGCAGGCGCGCGGGCCATCCGGCCCAAAAGTCGCCCGGCAGCTCGTGGTAGACGACGTCCACCGCGAGGTGGTGCGCGTCGGCGGTCGACTCGAGCGAGAGGGGGATCTCCCCGATCGCGCTCTCCCGCACCGAGCGCAGCTCGGCGGCCGGAAGACCGGATGTCCGGACCCGCGCCACCTCCGCCTCCAGCATGGGGACGACGCGGCGCCAGCGGTCCGCTCCGGTGCCGGCGCGCGCCGTCCAGAAGCCGGAGAATCGGAGCGCTTCGAGCTGGCTCGACGCGTGGTAGGCCAGGCCGTTCCGTTCTCGGATCCGCTGGAACAAGCGGGAGAGCATCGGCCGGCCGCCGAGCGCTTCGTTCGCAAGGAACGCGCCGGGGTACTCCGGGGAGGATCGCGAGATCGAGGTACCTCCGACCCGTACCTCGACCTGCGATCGTCCCGGAAGGTGGACCATCACGCGACGGGGAGGCCGAGCGGGCACGGGAGGGACGGCGAGTCGGAGCCGGGCGCCCTCGGGCAACGAGGAGAACCGGCGGCGCACTGCGTGCTCTACCTGACCCAGCGTTGCGGGGCCGGTGACGATGACCGCCGCGTCGCGCGACGTGTAGTGCCGCCGATGAAACTCGGCGAGCCGGTTCCGGTCGAGCCGAGGGACCGAGCGTCGGTCCCCGATCCCGGTCTCCCGATACGGGTGCCCGCTCGGAAAGATCGCTCGCAACAGCTCGTACTCCGCGCGGCTCGCCGGCTGCGTCCGCTCGCGAAGCTGGCGCTCGAGCATCTGACGACGAAGGCGCGCGATGTCCTCCGCGTCAAATCGGGGTTCGAGGACGACCTCCGCCAGGAGCGCGAGCAAGGACTCCCCGTCCTCCGCCGGTCCCCAGACCGTGACCTCGGCCGACTCGGGGCTGGTCTGGCGAGAGAGGGTCGCCCCCGCCCGGTCGAGTCGACGCGCGAGAGCGACCCGGTCCGACCGACGGGTGGCGGTCGCGACGAGGTGGTTCACCATGCGGGCCGCGCCGTCCTGCCCGCGGGGGTCGAAACCCCACCCCCCCGAACAGACGTAGGTGGCGGAGAAACTGGGGGAGCCGCCGGGGGAGGCCTGACGGGCGACGCGGAGCCCGTGCGACGCGTCGCCGTACTCTACGAAGAGGGGACCGTCCTCAGTCGTCGGAGCCCACCCCCTTCGTCGGCACGTAATGTACGACCGCCCGCGCCTCCGGCCGCAAGAGCTCGCGCGCCCGGGCGCGTACCTCCTCCGCGGTGACCGCGAGGAGCGACCGGTACAGGGAGTCCTCGTCCGCCGGTCGCCCCATCACGGAGAAGTATCCGAGTCGGAAGCCCGCCCGCGACGCACCCTCGTACGCGAGCGCCGCGCCGCGCCCGACCTTGGCGCGCAGGTCGTTCATCTCCGTACGAGTCGGCCCGACGCGCCGCAGCCGTTCGACCACGCCGTCGATCGCTTCCTCCAGCCGAGAGGCCGCGACCCCCTTGGCGGCCTGCGCCTCGATGAGAAAGAGACCGGGATACTCGCGCGGGCGCCACTCGCTCGTCGCCCGGACCGCGAGCCCGGGGTCCACGAGCGCCCGGTAGAGTCGGGCCGCGGGGTGTTCGGCCGCCCGGCCCCACCCGGCGCCCGCGGAGAACAGGCCGGTCTCTCCCCCGAGGATCGCGTCGAGGACCATGGTGGCCGGTGCGAGCGGGTCGTGCAGCGACGGCGCGCGCCACCCGATGAGGACGTACGGAGTCGTCCCCGGGCCGGTGAGCTCGGACCTGCGTTCACCGCTCGGTGCGGGCTCCGTGTCCTGCACCCGCACGTCGGCGCCGCTCGCGGGGAGGGGCGAGAAGCGACGTCGCACTTCCCGGGCGGTCTCGTTCCGGTCAAAGCCGCCGGCGAGGACCAGGGTGGCGTTGCGAGTCCCGTAGAACCGGTGGTAGTAGTCGCGGAGCTCCCCCGGAGTCAGTCGCTCGATGTCGACGCGGTGACCGAGGACCTCCCATCGGTACGGGTGGATCCGGAAGGCGAGCTGGAACATCTCCTCCTCCGCGCGAAACTCGGGCCAGTTCTCGTTTCCCTCGCGCTCGGAGTGGATCACCGTGCGTTCGCGTTCGACCTCCTCATCGGTGATCAGCGCCCGGGTCATCCGGTCCGACTCGATGTCGAGGGGGATCGCGAGATGCTCGCGCGGTACGGTCGAGAAGTACGCCGTGAAGTCCGTCGTGGTGAACGCGTTCAGCTCCCCGCCGACGCCCACGATCGCGCGGTCGATCTCGCCCTTGCCGTACCGGGGGGAGCCCTGGAAGAGCATGTGCTCGACCCAATGCGACGCGCCGGTGATCCCGGGATGCTCGTTCTTCGACCCGACCCGGTACCAGACCCAGACGCTCGCGGTCGGGCTGTCCGCCATCGGAGCGAGCACGACGCGGAGCCCGTTCGAGAGCCGGAACTCGTCGAACGCAGGACGAGGGACCCCCCGCGTTGCCATCTTCGGTTCCGGAGTCGCCGGCGCATATAACGCGCCGCGGACGACCGCGTAATCTGCTGACGGAAATTCGAAGGAACGGGTCCGAACCAAGCAAATCGTTAAGCGGCCGAGGCAGACATGCCTCGCCGTGCATCCGGCGTTCCGGCTGGTGCGCGTGGGAAACCTCGCGGTCTCCTTCGTTGGGACGATCGTCGGGGGCCTCGTCGCGCACGCGATGGGCATCGCCGGGTCGCTCGAGTTCTGGTCGCTGGTCGTGCTCGCGGCCGCGTCGACCGCGCTCGTCACCGCGGGCGGCAACGTGCTGAACGACCTCGAGGACATCGAGGGCGACCGCGTCAACCACCCCGAGCGGCCGCTCGTCACCGGCGCGATCTCGGTCCCGGGGGCGCGGATCCTCGCGATCGGCCTCTTCGTCGGCGGCATCGAGCTCGCGCTGCCCGTGATCCTCGTCTACCCGCTGGTCGGCGTGATCCTCGCCGTCGCGCTCGCGACCATGCTGAGCTACGAGCTCCGCCTGAAGGCGTCGGGCCTGGCCGGCAACGCGGCCGTCGCCGGCCTCACCGGCCTCGTGTTCCTCTACGGCGGGGCCGCCGCGGGGAACGCGCTCGTGCTGATTCCGTTCGCCCTCATGGCGTTCTTCGCGACCTTGAGCCGCGAGGTGATCAAGGACATGGAGGACGTCGCCGGCGACATCGGACGAACGACCCTGCCGAAACAGCGCGGGCTCGGGTTCGCGGGCGGGGTCGCTCGCGTCTCCGTCGGCATCGCGATCGCGTTGAGCGCCGTACCGCTGTTCTGGTTCGTCTCCGCTTCGACCCTCGCGGGGATTATGTACATCGGACTGGTCGCCGCCGCGGATGCGGTCTTCGTCGTCTCGGTCGCGAGGCTCCCGGCGCAGCTGCACTGGGAACAGACGATGAGCAAGGTCGCGATGACGGTCGCGCTGTTCGCGTTCCTGGCGGTGGCGTTCCGGTGACCGCCCGGCGCCCGGTCGGGCGGGTCGAGCAGTACCTCTACGAGCGGCTCGACCGCGGGCCGGTCCATCTCACGCTCATCGACCCCGACAAGTCGCCGGGCGAGCGCGCCGCGCGGATCGCGCGCGGGGCGGTGGAGCTCGGGAGCGACGTGATCCTGCTCGGGGGGTCGACCGGCATCTCGCACGAGGTGATGGGGGCGGCCGCCGTGGCGATCAAGCGAGAGGTCGAGGCGCCGGTCGTGATCTTCCCGGAGGGGGCGACCTCGCTCACCTCGCAAGCGGACGCGGTCCTGTTCATGAGCCTGCTCAACTCGCGGAACCTCGACCTCGTCATTCGCACCCACGCCCGCGCGGCACCGGTCGTGCGGAGGATGGGGCTCGAGGCGATCCCCCTCGGCTACCTGGTCATCGCTCCCGGGATGCGGGTCGGAGAGGTCGGCCAGGTCGACGTCGTGCCCCGGGAGGACGTCGAGGCGGCCGCGGGTTGGTCGCTCGCCGCGGAGCTGCTCGGGATGCGGTTCGTCTACCTGGAAGCCGGTTCCGGCGCCCCCTCGCCCGTTCCCGGCTCGATGGTCCGGGCGGTCCGTTCGGCGATCTCGGTGCCGCTGGTCGTCGGGGGCGGCATCCGGACCGGCCCCGAGGCCCGGGCCCTGCTCGACTCCGGGGCGCAGCTGCTCGTGACCGGCACCGTCACCGAAGAGGAAGGGCTCGGAGACGGGTTCCGCGCGATCCTCGAGGAGGTGCGACGCGACCGTGCCGGATGAACCCCCGATCGACCCGGAGTCGGGATCGCGGGTCGTCCACCGTGGCACGCTCCTCTTCAGCGCGCCCCGCGCGTGGGTCGCGGTCGGAGGGATCGCGCTCGCGAGCGCGGTGCTCGCCGTCGTCCTCTGGTGGCCGAACCTGCCCACCGTCGCGGAGGGGTTCGCCCTCGCGTTCCTGGCGCCGGGTCTCGTCGCGGCGTTCCTCACGACGCCGCTGTCGCACGCGTTCGGGGGGCGGCTCGAGATGCGACGCGCCATCTTCCTCGCGCTCGCCGTCCTTCTTCTCGAGCTTCCGATCGCGCTCGTCTGGCGCGGCGCGCTCATGGTCTGGCCGAGCGCGACGCCCAGCGTCGTCTTCCTCGCGGCGTTCCTGGCGGGCCCGGCGCTGTGGCTGCGCGAGATGAGCCTCTTCGGCCTCTCTCGCGCGAGCCATTCGCGCTCGCTGCCCGCCGCGCTCCTGCAGCCGGTCCTCGCGCTGGCCGGCGCGTTCGTGCTCGTTCGACCGTCGGTAAGAGTGCTCGTCGCGGCGGTGTTCTTCCTCGCGATCGGTCTCCTCTGCTCCGCGGCGCTCCTGCGCGCCGCGGACCGTCCCCTTCGCCGGGAGTTCCAGAGCTCGGGGATCTCTCTGATCCGGCCCCTGCTCGACCATGTGGCGATACGCGACCCCGGTGCGACCCGCGCGCTCGAGGGGTTCTTCGAGAAGTTCTCGTTCCCCGCCGATCTCAAGGTCCGCCTGCTCTCGTTCGTGCGGCCGGGGAAGCCCCGCGCGACCGTCGCCCTTCCGACCGTACACCCCGGGCCGTTCGCGGCGCTCGGCGCGAGCGACCTCCCCCGAAAGCTGTCCGAACAGCTCGGGGCGGCGGCCGGGACGGTGCTCGTGCCGCACACCCCGTCGGACCACGACCTCGACTTGCCGACCCAGCACGAGGTCGACCGGATCGGCGAGGCGAGCCGGCACGTGCTCGCGTCGTTCGGACCGCCGCTCGCCGGCCGCACGAGTCCGCTCGTGACCCCGTACGCGGGGAGCCTCGCCCGGACGCAGCTCTTCGGCGACGTCGCGCTGGTGCTCGTGACCCAGGCTCCGGCACCGACCGACGACATCGCGTACAGTGTGGCGGACCGGATCGACCGGGAGCTCGGCCGGGACGGCTCCGTTCGACTCGCGCTCATCGACGCGCACAATTCCTACGTCGAAGGCCAGGGCGACATCAGCTACGGTACGCCGACCGCGGAGAAGCTCGTCACGGACGCGCGGGCGGCGATCGCCGCGGCCCGCGCGGCCGCGGTCCCGGGGCCGCTCGAGGTCGGCGTCGCGACGCGGGGGGAGTATTCGATCGGCGAGAGCGGCATCGGTCCGGAGGGGATCCGCGCGCTGGTCGTCCGTGCCGCGGGCCGCACTTCGGGCTACGTGCTCATCGACGGGAACAATCTGGTCGTGGGGTTCCGGGACCCGATTGTTCGGGCGATGTCGGCGATCGTGGACGACGCCGAGGTGATGACGACCGACAATCACGTCGTGCACGAGGTCGACGGAGGGATCAACCCGGTCGGGGAGCGGCTCTCGCTCGACGCGCTGACGCGCGAGGTGAGCGCGGTACTGACGCGCGCGAAGGCCGACCTCGCGCCCGCCGAGGCGTACTTCGGAGCGGAGAACGTCCCCGGGGTCCGCGTCCTCGGACCGGGGTTCACCGCTCGGCTTTTGACCTCGCTCGGCGACACCCTCTCGATGTTCACGAACATGGCGGTGGCCACGTTCCTGCTACTGCTCACGAGCTCGCTCGTCGTCACGTTCGCGCTGAAGTGACCGGGGGGACGGGATGGGCGCCGCGGAGCCGGATCTTGCGCGAGCGGCGGCCGCCCTCGGGGACGACGAGTCGCTGCGCCTGTTGACCCAGCTCGTGTCCTGCGCGCCGGTCAACCTCGAGGACCCGGCGCACGGGCGGTGGGAGAAGCCGAACTACCTCCGGACCGCCGACGTGATCGTGCGGGCCGCCCGCTCCGCCGGTCTCACGACCCGGGTCTACGACCCGGTCGTGGTCGGTGACGTACCCGGTGAGTGGCACGGGGCGAACCGGCCGAACGTCATCGCGGACCTCGACGTCGGCGCGAAGGAGACCGTCCTCCTGCTCGCCCACTACGACCTCGTGCCGGTCCCGGCGGAACAGTTGCCCCGTTGGCGCACCCCGCCGCACACGCTCAGCCTTCGCGCCGACGGCCGACTGTACGGCCGGGGCTCGGCGGACGACCTCGGGAGCGGGGTCGTCGCGTCGCTGCTGGCCCTGCGACGGCTCGCGACGGGAGCGACCCCCTCGCCGAGGAACGTTCGTCTGATCGCGGCGTGCGACGAGGAGACCGGCGGCGAGGGCGGGATCGAGGCGATCAAGGCGCACGACGGTCCGCGGGCGCCGGACGACCCCGAACGGATCCTGCGAGCGGACGTCGCGCTGATCCCGGACGGCAGCCCGGAAACCACCGTGGGGTCGAGCGGGGTCGCGTTCCTGGACGCGACGTTCGCGGGGCCCGTGACGCTGCTCGACGCGCTCGCCTACGGGAACACGCTCGTCGGCCTCCACGAGGTCGCGCGGACCTGGCGATCCGAGTACCGGTCCCCCGACTGGCCGGGACGGCATGCTCCCGAGCCGGTGATCACCGGTCGGGCGACCGTGACCCGGTTCGACGTCGCGGGAGCCGCGCCCGACCCGGCGCACATTCGACTGATCGCCGCGCACGCGGAGAACGACGCCGCGAACCAGGTCGCACGGGCGGTGACGCTCCTGGTCGCGGGCCCGCCGGCGGAGGTCGAGACGCTCCGGACCCGACTCGGGGCGCTCGTGCCCGAGCCGTACCGGCTCGAGCCGGCGGGACCGACCTCTCTCACGATCCCGCCGGGGGCCACCGCGCTCCAGCTCGTCGGGGAGTCGACCCACGCGGGCTACCCGCATCGCGGGCACAATCCCGTGCCGGTCGCCTTGCAGATCCTGCGGGCCGCGATCGACCGCGGCTGGCTCGACGGGCGGGCGACCGGAGAGGCGTCGTTCGCGGTCGACCTCCGGCTGATCCCCGAGATGGAGCTCTCGGACGGGCTGCGCGACGCGCTCGGCTTCGTGCGGAACTGGTCGGCGACCCGCTCGCCGCTCGCCCGGATCGAGGCGCCGCCGTACCGCTGCCGGTCCGGCTATGCCCTGCCCGCCGACCATCCCGCCGCCCGGAAGCTCGAACGGATCCTTCACGCGACCCTCGGCGCGGACGGGGTCTTCGGCGAGTACGGCGGGACCGACGCGAGCGCCCTCCGGGACCTTCGAACGCCGGCCGGCGCCCCGCTGCCGGCGCTGGTTTTCGGCTGCATGGATCCCGAGTCGCACATCCACGAGGCGGAGGAGAACGCCGACCCGCGCAAGATCGCGGGCGTGGCCGCGAGCATCGAGCGGTTCGTGCGCGAACCGTAGCGGGGGTCCGGTGCTGAACCCGCTCGAGTCGTCGGCGCTCTCCGTGCTCTGGGTGCTCCTACCGGCCTACGTCGCGAACGCGATCGCGACGATCCCGAAGGGCCGCGGGCCGCCGATGGATTTCGGTCGCCTCTGGCCGGGGGACGGGCGACGCGTGCTCGGCCCCTCGAAGACCTGGTCGGGATTCCTCTTCGGCGGCTTCGTGGCGATGCCGGTCGGGCTCCTGGAGGCGTGGCTGATCCTGCTCGCGCCCCCGAATCTGAAGCTCGTGCCGGTGCTCGCACCGAGCGTCGACGCCGCGATCCCGCTCGTCGCG
This sequence comes from Thermoplasmata archaeon, assembly GCA_030037855.1. Taxonomy (GTDB): domain Archaea; phylum Thermoplasmatota; class Thermoplasmata; order Lutacidiplasmatales; family UBA184; genus Lutacidiplasma. The sequence goes on from JASHPY010000071.1 coordinate 12,038, forward strand.
CTCCTCACGTTCGGGGCGATGACGGGCGACGCGATCGGCTCGTTCCTCAAGCGGCGCCTCGGCCGCGAGAGCGGCGCGCGGACGATCTTCCTCGACCAGCTGCCGTTCGTCGTGGTGCCGATCCTCCTCGGCCTCGCTCTCTATCCCGGCGTCTTCGTGGGGGTCTTCGTCAGCTGGACGGGGATCGTCTGGCTCCTGATCTACACGCTCGGGCTCCACGCTCTCTTTAACTGGGTCGGTTACAAGGCCGGACTGAAGAAGGTGCCCTGGTGACCGCCCCGGCCTCGGACGGCGCGCCCACGCGCGAGGAGATCGCTCGCCTGCTGCTCGACGCGGGAGCCGTGCGATTCGGCGAGTTCACGCTCACGTCGGGCGCGAAGAGCGACGTATACATCGACGTCAAGAAGGCGTGGACCGACCCGCGGCGCCTCTCGGTCCTGGCCCGCGGCCTCGCCGCGCACGCGGGCGCCGAGGAGCGCCTCGCGGGAATGGAACTCGGCGCGGTGCCGCTGGTCGTGGCGGTCGCCCTCGAGCTCGGGCGCCCCTACGCGGTCCTCCGCAAGGCGCCGAAGGAGCACGGCACCCGCCAAGCGTTCGAGGGCGAGATCCCGACGGGTTCCCGCGTCCTCGTGATCGAGGACGTCACGACCACGGGCGGCAGCACCGTCCGGTCGGTCGAGATCGTTCGGGCCGCCGGTGGGCTCGTCGACCGGGCGCTCGCCGTCACCGACCGGGGGGAGGGCGCGACCGAGCGACTGGCCGGGATCGGCGTGCGGCTCGAGACGCTGGTCACGCTGTCGGAGCTCCGGGGCCTGCGTCGGTGAGCGGCCTGCTCGCAGCCGACGGCACGGTCCGATTCTCGGACGCGGCCGAGTCGAGCTCGATCTACGCGAAGGGCTACTTCGGGACTCCGGCGCCGGGGGGCGCGCTCGCGCTCGACCGATACGAGTCCGTGTATCTTGCCGAGATGGAGCGGGTCGAGATCCTTGCCGCCACGGGTCGGCCCGTGCGGTGGCCCGAGGTGTTCCGCCGTGCGGTGCGCGCCGATCCCGGGTTCCCGGTACGGTATCTCGTCTACCGCGACTTGCGGCAGCGCGGGTACGTGGTTCGAGCGACCCCGCCCCCGGTGGCGTTCTCGGTCCTGCCTCGCGGTGGGGTCCTCCACAAGACCCCGTCCCGGTATTGGGTCGAGGCGCTGAGCGAGCGGGTCCCGTTCGACCTCGCCCGACTGTTCGACCTCGCCGACCGCGCCCAGACCGCGAAGAAGCTGCTGCTGCTCGGGCTGGTCGACGAGGAGTCGGACCTCACGTACTACCGCGTGCGCCGGACCGCCCCGGGCGGCTCCCTCCCTCCGACCCCGCTGGTCGTCCCGACGGAGGGGTGGCTCTCCGACGACCGGGTCACGGTCCATGAGGCTACCGCCGTGGAGGAGCTGGGCCGGTCCCTGGCCTACGGGAGCCGCGTCGGCGACCGGCTCGAGCTTTCGCTGCTCGAAGCCGTGTACCTGGTCGACTCCGGACAGCTCGTCTTGAAGGACGCGAGAACGGGGCGACCCGTTCCGGCCGAGCGGCTCGAGCGACGGGCGCGCCGCCTCGACGCCCGCTTCGACGAGCGACGCGCCGCCTACCGTGAGCTGCGAGGCCGCCAGCTCGTCGTGAAGACCGGGTTCAAGTACGGGGCCCACTTTCGCGCCTACCCTCGGAATCCCGATCACTCGCACGCCCGCTACCTCGTCCAAGCCGTTCCCGCGTCGCACCGGGCCGCGTGGCCCGAGATCGCGGGCGGAGTGCGGGTCGCCCAAGGGGTCCGGAAGGAGTACGTCATCGCGGGCGTCGCTGCCGGACCGAGCGTGCGGTTCCTCTCGCTCGAACGGATCCGACCGTAACGCACCTCACGACCGGTTCCGGCGAGGCACGAGGCCGATGGGTCGCTACCGCAACTCAGTCACGTCGCGCGACGCACCAGAGCGTCAGCGCGAAGGGGAGCACGATCCAGGCGACCGCCACCGCGGCCACGACGGCGGGCGTGACGCCGGACGCCTGGTAGACCAGCCGGTTCCCGCCCTCGAGATAGGAGGACTGCAGGGTCAGGATCCCGACCACCGCGCTCGGAAGCTGCGGCGGGGCGAAGAGTTGCGACCGCGCGCCGAAGTTGAGCAGTTGGGCCGAGTTGAAGACCGGGCCCTCCACGAGTACCGGGAGAGACTGGACCAGCGACCAGAAGAGGGAGAACAGCAGCAGGAGCGTGGTCCCGATACCGATGATCGGCCCCGCCGAGCGGAACAGATGCGCCAGCAGGAAGATGAGGCCGGCGAAGGCGATCGAGCCCGCCGTGGTGATCCCGATCAGGGCGAGCAGGAAGCCCGGCGGAATCGGCTGCCCTAACGCCGTGGCCGCGGCCAGATCGAGGAGCAAATACGCTGCCGTGGTCACCACGCCCATCAGGAGGGCCACGCTCGCGTACCGGACCAAGAAGAGGCCGCGCCGGGTGACCGGACGTACGAGGACCATGTCGACCGTCCCCGAGACCCGGGGCCGGGCGTAACCCCAGTAGGCGAGCGCGAACGCGGCGAGGGGGACGAAGAGACCAAACGTGGTCGCAAGGTCCATCACGAGCCCCGGTCCGGGTCCCGTCACAAGATAGGCGGGCGTCGTGACTCCGGCCGGAATCGGCCCGCTCGGGCCTTGGAGGTCGTTGATCGCCACCACCCCGCCGGTCGCGTTCACGATCTCAACGAAGACCACGAGCGACTCGAACATCCCGACCGCGGGCATCGAGAGGCTCGGATACGGCACCAGCGTCAGAAAGCCCGAGAGGGGACCCTCGGAGGTGACGTCGGTCAGACCGGTGCAGTTACTGGGCTCGGGCTCCGCGAACGAGCTGACGACCGCCGCACACGCCTCGACTGAGTCGTCGATCGGCGCGGTCCCGTTCGCGCCGGCCCAGACGACCAGCAGCTGATCCTGGTCGAGGTAATCTCCGAGGGCGACCACATTCACCGGGCTCTCGAAAAGGTTGACCTCTCCGACGGCCACCGGCCCGAAGTAGAACGAGTTCGCCAAGAGACCGGTCATCGAGGCGCGCGGGACCGCCGCGTAGCTGGCGCCGACGGTGGCGGCGTACGCCCCCGGGGCGACGGGAACCACAAACTCGATGAACCCCGAGCTGTCGGTCGTCACCGTTGTGTTGAAAACCACGGGGGGCGGGGGAGGCGGCGGGAACGTGGTGAAATTGGGCTGCGGCGCGATCGAGAGCGTGACCTGCACCCCCGAGACGGGGTGGCCCGAGACGTCCACCGCCCAGATCTCGAAGTGGTAGGCGTCGTCGGCGTAGTAGTCGAAGCCGACTCCGTTGATCTGGACGCTCGGCACGTCGCCCTCGATGGTCGACACCCCGAGCGCGACCGCTACGCCGAGGACGACGAGGACGACCCAGACGCTCCGGCTCCGAAGGCGGCTGAGCAACTCGTGGAGGTACGGATTCATCTCGCCGTTCCGATCAACTCGAGGAAGTACGCCTCCAGGGACGTCGACTCGATCCGGCACTCGGTGACCTCGTAGCCCCGGCGGACCAGCTCGGCGTTCACCACGTGCGACTCGACGGTCGGACGGGAGACCCAGACGGTCGTCTCGTTCCACTGCGCGTCGCCGACCGTCTTCAGGTACTCGAGGGCCGCCGCGTCCAAGTTTCGGATCACGAGGCGGATCGAAGAGGTCCCGGCCTTCGCCAGTTCCGCGCGATCGATCGTCTTCAGCATGCGTCCCTTGTGGACGAACGCGACGCGGTCCGCGATCGCTTCGAGCTCCGCGAGCTGATGGGAGGACAGGAGCACGGCTTTCCCGGACCGCCGGGAACCCAGCGCCCAGTTGCGCACGAACGCGATCCCTTCCGGGTCGAGCCCGTTGAGGATCTCGTCGAGCAGGAGATTCGTCGGGTCGGAGATCATCGCGCACGCGAGCGAGAATCGCTTCTTCATCCCCTGCGAGTAGTCACGCAGGTGCCGGTGCTCCTCCCCCTCGAGTCCGAGTCGAACGAGCAACTCCGCGCAGTGCGCGCGAGCCTCCGCCCTCCGCATCCCGTGGAATCCCGCGAAATAGACCATCAGCGGAAGCGCACGGGCCGCCGAGTCGAACGGAAACAGCTCGGGCACCCAGGCGATCCGCTCCGAAGCGCGTTGCTTCTCGTCGACGATGTCCCACCCGTCGACGAGGACGCGGCCCGACGTGGGCAGGGCAAGTCCCGCGGCGATGCGGATCGTGGTCGTCTTTCCCGCTCCATTGAGCCCGACGAGTCCGAGGATCTCCCCGTCCCGGACCTCGAGGTCGACCGAGTCCACCGCGGCCTGGGGCCGACCGGGGAAGCGCTTCGTGAGCCCTTCGACGAGCAGCACGGCAGCCGTAAGGAGCCAGGTGATAGAAATGGTCTGACTCCCGTCCAGGGGGCGGTGGCTACCCTCGGGGACGGAACCGAGCCGGAACCAGAGACGTCGATCGTGCCCCGCCCGCGGGCGGGCCGCTCACCCGGGCGCCCGGACCGCCGCAATCTCGCCGAGGAACCGGCGCATCGACCCGGGTCGTCCGTCCCGCGCGAGTTGCTCCTCGACAGCCGTGCCGACGATGACTCCATCGGCGCCGGTCGCGAGGGCGTGGCGGGCGCTGGCCCGATCGCGTACTCCGAACCCTACGAGCACGGGCAGGCGGGGCGAAGCCCGCCGCGCGGCGGCGACCAGGGGACGGAGGTCCACGGCCGACCCTCGTGCGGCCCCGCCGGTCGTCCCGTAGTGGCTCACGAGATAGAGGAACCCTCGCGAAGCGCGTGCGATCCGCCCGACGCGATCGCCGGAGATCCCGGGGGCCGCGAGCAGGACGAGCGAAACGCCGTGCCGCCTCGCTGCGACGCGGAACGGTGGGCTCTCCTCGAGGGAAAGGTCGGGAATGATGAGCCCCGACGCGCCGGCCGACGCGAGCTCGCCGATCGCACGGTCGAGTCCCCGGTGCACGAGCGGGTTCGCGTAGCTCATTACCGCGGAGGGGAGGATCGGGCTCGTCGTCCGCAGCGCGGCGAGCAGGTCCCGCCAGTCCGTCCCGTGACGGAGGGCCGCCTGGTGCGACGCGGCGAGTACCGGCCCGTCGGCGATAGGGTCGGAGAACGGGAAGCCGAGTTCGAGCGCGACCGCACCGGCATCGCGCAGCGCGCGGACGGTGCCCCGGAGCGATCGTCGACGGGCACGATCGACCAGCAGGTACGGCACGACCGACGGGGACCCGCGCTCCCGCGTCCCGCGCACGGCGTCAGCGAGACGCACGTCGCACCACCTCGAGGTCCTTGTCGCCGCGGCCCGAGAGCGTGACCACGATCTTCTCGCGCGCGGGCCGCCGACGCGCCTCCCGGACGGCCGCGTAGATCGCGTGGGCCGGCTCGAGCGCCGGGAGGATCCCCTCGTCCTCGGCCAGCCAGTGGAACGCCGCGAGCGCCTCCTCGTCATGGACCGAGACATAGCGGGCGCGTCCGCTCTCCTTGAGGAACGCGTGCTCCGGCCCGACGCCCGCGTAATCGAGGCCCGCGGAGATGCTCGTGGTCTCCTCCATCTGTCCGTCCGCGTCCTGGAGAACGTAGGAGAAGCTCCCATGCAGCACGCCCGGAGAGCCACGGGCGAGCGACGCCGCGCCGCGGCCGCGACCCCGGGGCCCGCCCGCTTCGACCCCGAGCAGCTCGACGGACGTCCGCCGGAGCGGGTGGAACGTGCCGATCGCGTTCGACCCTCCGCCGACGCAAGCGACCGCGAGGTCGGGGAGCCGTCCGAACGCCCGGATCGACTGCCGACGGACCTCCCGACCGATGACGCTCTGGAAGTCCGCGACGATCGTCGGGAACGGATGCGGACCGACCGCCGACCCGAGCAGGTAGTGCGTCGTTCGGACGTTCGCGATCCAGTCCCGGAGCGCGCGATTGATCGCATCCTTCAGCGTGCGCGTCCCGTCGCGCACGGGGACCACCCGCGCGCCGAGGAGCTCCATCCGCTCGACGTTGGGGCGCTGCCGTTCGATGTCGACCTCGCCCATGTAGACCTCGGTCTCGAGGCCGAGGGCGGCCCCGATCATCGCGGTCGCGACGCCGTGTTGACCGGCGCCCGTCTCCGCGATCAGCCGCGGCTTGTGCATGCGGACCGCGAGTAGGCCCTGCCCGAGCGCGTTGTTGAACTTGTGGGCGCCGCCGTGGACCAGGTCCTCGCGCTTTAGCCAGATCTCGGCGCCCCGCCCGCGTCGGCTGAGTCGACGCGCGTGGTAGAGCGGTGTCGGCCGGCCGGCGAGCGTCGTCCGAAGGAGCGCCAGTTGCGCCCGAAACTCCGGATCGCGACGGGCGGAGCGCCACGTCGCCTCCAGCTCGACCAGCGCCGGGACCAGCGTCTCGGGAACGTACGCGCCCCCGAAACGGCCGAATCGCCTAGGCATGGGTCGACTCGAACTCGGTGACCGCCTGGACGAACGCGCGCATCTTGGCCAGGTCCTTCACGCCCGGCGCGCTCTCGATGCCGGAGGAGACGTCCAGCCCCCACGGTCGGACGGTCTCGAGCGCCTCCCGCGCGTTCTCGGCGTTGAGCCCCCCCGCGAGGACGAACTTCCGTCCCGGGTGGGCGTCCACGATCCGCGCGCAGACCTCCCAGTCCGGTCGGACGCCGCTACCGCCCGGTACGGGCTGGCCGGCGGCGTCGAGATGGATCCTCGGGTAGTCCTCGGCCGGCGGTACCTTCGGTTCGGGAACGTCGCCGCCCGGAGGACCGACCGCGATCGAGGGCACCAGGTGATGGACCTCGAGGAACTCGAGTCCCGGCGGGACCGCGCCGTAGACCTGGATCCGATCGACGCCGACCTCGTCGAACAGTTGATGGATCAGTGCCGCCGGAGGCTCGACCACGACCGCCCACGCCTCGGCCTCGGCCGGGACGTGCTCGAGCAGGGTGGCGGCTTCCTCGGGAGAAAGGTTGCGGGGGGACGCCGGAACGTTCACCACGAAGCCCGCCGCGCCACCCGAAGGCACTTCCTGGATCGCGGCCGCGTCCTTGAGGCCGCAGAACTTGACGAAGGTCTTCATGCCGGCGCTCCCGTTCCGGACCGTCGGAGCGACCGGAGGAACGAGGCGGGGTCAGCCGCCCGGGCGACCGCGCTCCCGACGAGGATTCCGTCGGCCCCGCACTCCCAGAACCGGCGCGCGTCCGCGGGGGAGCCGACCCCGCTCAGGCCCAGCAGCGGTCGGAGGTGCGCCGCGGCGCGAAGGGTCGCCTCGGCGACCGCGGGGTCGAGGCGGAGGGTGTCGAGGTTCCGAACGTTGACGCCGAACATGTCGGCGGCCACTCCGTCCGAGCGTCTTAATTCTGACCGGTCGTGGAACTCGAGCAGCACCTCGAGCCCGCGTGCGTGCGCGAGCCGCGCGAGGTCGGCGAGCGGGACCCCGAGCAGACCCTCCATTTCGAGCCGCGCGATCAGGAGAACCGCCGACGCGCCGGCACGCGCGGCCGCTTCGACCTGCACCGGTTCGAGAACGAAGTCCTTGAAGAGCACCGGCCGGGAGCTGACGCCGCAGAGCTGCGCCACGTCCGAAGGCGATCCTTCGAAACGCGGTCGCGTCGCGAGGCACGAGTATCCGGCGACGCCGGCGGGCTCGGTCTCCCGAACGAACTGGGACACCGAGCGGGACGGAAGGCGGGGGTCGGACGATCCGGGGGAGACCCGCTTGTACTCGACCAGCAGAGCGCCCGCGTCCCGCGCCGCGCGGATCGCATCGCTCAGCTTCGGGCGCGGAGCTTGGGACGGAGGGGACGGAAGGCCCTCGAGGTAGCCGGGAGCGGCGATAGTCGTCCGGATCTCCGCCGCGATATCGGCAAGGAAACCCATCGTCAGATCCTCCCGTCCCGACCGTAGCTCGAGGCCAGGTTCCGGAGCGACTCGAGCACGCGTTCCGCGCCCCCGTCGTCGAGCGCCTCCCGCGCGCGGTCGACACCGGCGCGGAGAGTGGGGACCTGACCCGCGATCCAGAGCGCGACCCCGCTCGTGAGCAAGACCGATCCCCGACGCGCCCCGCCGCCCCCGGCGAGGAGGCGCTCGGCCTCCTCCGCGGCCGCCGGAGGCGGGAGCGGCCCCCAGGCGCCGCGACGATCGTCGGTCGCGAGGAAGTCGGTCGGTCGCACCCGCAATCGGCGCGTCCGGCCCGCGCCCCACACAAAGACGGTCGTCGGCGCCCGCGGCGAGAACTCGTCACAGCCGTCGTCGGAGGTCATGGACGCACCTCGCAGGACCCCGAGCGACCGGAGGATCGAGGCGGTCACCGCGGCGCTGGTTTCGTCGACCGCCCCCGCGACCTGACGCCGCACTCGCGCCGGATTCGATAGCGGTCCGAGCCGGTTGAAGATCGTCGGCACGCCGAGCCGGAGCCGCACCGCGGCGACCGCTCGCGTGGCCGGATGAAAGAGCGGCGCATGGAGGAACGCGATCCCGTACCGTCGGTACGACGCGCGCGCGAACGGGATGGACGTGAGGATCGGCAGGCCGAGCGCCGCGAGAAGGTCGCTCGATCCGCAGACGCCCCGGCTGCGGTTCCCGTGCTTCACGACCCGGAGCCCCGCGGCCCGCACGACGAACGAGCTCACGGTTCCCACGTTGAACGACGGCACGCGCGCTCCCCCGGACCCGCAGAGGTCGATCGCGCCGTCGCGCGGCGGAACCGGGAACGGCACGGCGCGTCGGCGCATCTCCCGAGCGAACTCGGCGACTTCCCGCGGCGAGGTCGGTCGCCCGGCGAGCGCCAGCAGGATCGCGGCGCGGTCGACGTCGTCGGAGGAGGAGGACGTGAGCCGATCGAAGGTCGCGCGGACCACGCCCCCCGTCAGCGGAGTCGGATCGAGGAGGCGACGGAGCTCGCCCGGAGTCATCGATGGGCCTCGCGAAGGAAGTTCGCCAGCAGCGCCGGCCCCGCGGGACTGAGGTACGACTCCGGATGGAACTGAACGGACTCGACCGGATGGCCGCGGTGCCGAAGCCCCATCACGACGCCGTCCCCGCCGCGGGCGGAGATCTCCAGGCACGACGGGACCGATCGCGGCGACACGACCAGCGAGTGATAGCGAGCGAACGCGGTCGGGTTCGGAAGGCCGGAGAAGATCCCCTTCCCGTCGTGGCGGACCCGGCTCGTCTCTCCGTGCACCGGCGCGTTGGCGCGGACGACGCGCGCGCCGTAGTACTCGGCGATCAGCTGGTGACCGAGGCAGACCCCCAGGAACGGGCGATCGGTCCGCCACGCGTCGAGCAGGCCGCGGGCGAGGGCGGTCATCCGCCGGTCCCGGGGGTGCCCCGGCCCGGGGGAGAGCACGACCGCGTCCGGGTCGAGTCGCATCGCGTCGGCGAGCGGGACGGTCGCTCGGACGCACGCGACCCGGGCGCCGTCCCCGGCGAGCGCCTGCTCGATGTTGTGGACGAACGAGTCCTCGTGGTCCACGAGCAGAACCTTCACGGGCGTTCCCCGACGAGCGTCGACTCGACCTGGGCGAGCTTCGTCAGCGTCTCGGCGAACTCCCGCCTCGGCTCGGACCGATGGACGATCCCGGCGCCCGCGGCGGTGTACAGACGGGCGCCGGCGGCGAACCCGGTCCGGATCGCGAGCGCCCAGTCCGCTCGGCCGCGCGATTCGAGAAGGCCGACGGTGCCCGCATACGGTCCCCGCCAGGTCGCCTCCTCGCGGCGCAGCAGCTCGGTCGCGCGGATCTTCGGCGCACCCGCGACGGTCCCCGCCGGGAACGCCGCGGCGAGCACATCCCACGGTCCGACGCCCCGTCGCAATCGGGCTCCGACGCGGGTGACGAGATGGTCGAGCCGGGCGTACCGTTCGACGCGCTCCCGCGAGAGGAGACGGACCGATCCCGGACGCGCGACCGAACCGAGGTCGTTGCGGGCGAGGTCGACCAGCATCCGATGCTCCGAGAGCTCCTTCGGGTCCGTGGCGAGGGGGGACCGCCCGGTGCGCGGCCTCCCGCGAGGGATCGTTCCGGCGATCGGGCTCAGATACGCGCGGTCCCCCGCAACCTCCACGACGGATTCCGGGGTCGCGCCGACGAGCTCGCGGTCGCCGAATCGCAGGTAGTAGAAGAACGAATATCGCTCGGTCTGCCGCAGTTCTCCCGCCCGCTCGATGAGGTCGGCCGGCCGCGCCCAGCCGCGACGGTGGGCGAGCACGACCTGGTACGCCTCTCCGCTCCGGATCTCCTCGACCAGACGACGCACACTGCGTCCGTATCGTCGCGCCGCGAGGGAGTCCTCCACGGGAGCGCCCGGGGGCCCGGTCCGACGCGCGCGGGACGGGGCGGCACGCCGCGGGACGACCGACCGCCGGGGCGAATCCACGAGCGCAAACTCTCCGAGAGGAAACGGGCTCGGGTGGGGGAAGCTCGCCAACCGCGGTTCGAACAGCCCGACGGCGTCGAAGCCGAGATACCCGACCGCGGCGCCGTGCCGGCGGGCGGAGAGGAATCGCTCGACATCCCGCGCCTCGGCGTGGAGCGAGCCGGTCGGGCCGATCGTCCGGACCTCGTCCGCCGTCACGTAGGAGACCGCGCGACCGGAGCGGGCTCCCGGTCGGGGCGCGACCTCGAAGTAGCCGACGGTCTCACGACCCTCCGCCGCACGGCAGAACGACTCCCAGGGGTCGCTCACGTCGCCTCCGGAGCGACGAGCGCGGCGTGGAGCTCCCGCAGCACCCGGGACCCTCGCGCGAGCGGGACCGCGAGCGAGAGGGCGCGCGGCGTGGCGCTGAACCCCTCGGCCCCGCGTAGGACGTCGGGCGGAACGCGTCCGAGGTCGTCGAGGACGCCGTCCCCGATCGCGGTCACGATCGCGACACGGTACGGTCCGTCGAGCATCGCGGCCGCGTCGCGGGTCACCGGGGCGAGCGCCCGGATCGCGGCCACGACCTGACCGGGCTCGAGCGCGAGGCACAACAGCGCGGAGGAGGTGTAGAGCTGCACGAGATTGACCGGGACCGCCGCGAGGCGTTCGGAGACCTCGGCGACGATCCCGGGTCGCTGGCGGCCCCCGGGCACGCGCAAGCGCAGGAGGCGAAGCGGTCGGAGGATCGTGAGCGCCCGGTTCCGCCGGTCGGCCCTCGGGGGCGAGATCGTGGTCACGACCGTCGGGTCGTCCAGCGACCGGACGCGCAGCGTGATCCCTTGGGCGCGCGCCGGCTCGATCGTCAGCGGGTGGAGGACCCGCGCGCCGAATTGGGCGAGTTCCTCGGCTTCCTCGTACGAGAGCTCGGGGATCGGCCGTGCGTCCGGCACCTCGCGAGGGTCGGCGGAGAGCACCGCGACGTGCCGCTTCACGAGCTCCACGCGCGACGCGCCGAGGAGGGCGCCGATGCCCGCCGCCGCGTAGTCCGAGCCCCCCCGGCCCAAGGTGGCGACGCGACCCTCGAGGCTGCGTCCGAAGTAGCCCGTGACGACCGGCAGCCGCCCGGTCGCGAGGATCCGGCCGAGCCCGCGGCGGACCGCCGGTCCCGAGCGGTCCAGCAGGAGGTACGACGAGCCGTAGGCATTGTCGGTGATCAGCCCGAGATGGTCGGCTTCGACCGGGGTCGCCGGCATTCCGTCGTCGGCCAGTCGAGCCGAGAGCCAGTGGACCGCGAGGCGTTCTCCCTGGCTCAGGACCCGGTCGCCGAGCGGCGCGTCGCGGCCCGGAGTCCGCTCGACCAGCGTCAACAACCGGGCGAGCCGTTCGAGATGGCGACGGCCGGCGAGCGGCAGGTCCGGATGTCGATCCCGTACCCGGGCCAGGATCTCGCGATGGAGCGATCGGGACCGTGGCCGGGCGAGCGCGCGGCTGAGCAGGTCGGTCACGCCTTCGCGGGCCGATGCGACCACGACGACGGGTGCGCCCTCGGAGCGAACGGACCGGACGTCTCGCGCGACGCGCTGGACGTCCTCCAACGACGCGCCGCCGAACTTGAGCACGACCGGCGCGGGACTCCGCTTCACGAGGGCCTCCGTCGGTCCGGCGAGAGGAGTCCCTCGTCCACCGCGAGCTCGGCGTTCAGCACCGAGGCGCCTGCGCCGCCGCGCACGGCATTGTGGGAGAGCAGGAAGAGGCGCAGGTAGGGAGGGTCCCACCGGATCCTCCCGATCACCACCGCCATGCCGCGGGCTCGCGCGGGACTCCCCGCCCACCGGTCGCGGATCGGCTGCGGTCGGTCCTCCTCGGACCGAAGCTCGAGCGTCGGGTGGGGCGCGGTCGGAAGGTCCCGGCCGCGGAGCGGGTCGAACGTCCGGAGGCTGGCTTCGATGTCCGCGAGCGGTGCCTTCCGTGTGGCTTCGAGGGTGACGGCCTCGAGATGGCCCTCCCGGGTCGCCACTCGGGCACAATGGACGACGAAGGGCGTGGGAAGCCCGGAGATCGTCCGGCCCCGTCGCGATCCGAGGATCCGCGATGCCTCTCGAGCGATCTTCTCCTCCTCTTCGCGGACGAACGGAACGACGTTGTCGGCGATCGAGAGCGACGGGACGCCCGGGTAGCCGGCTCCCGAGAGCGCCTGGTACGTGGTGACGTGCACGGCCCGGGGCCGTACCACCGGCCAGAGGGGCGCCAGGCCGAGCACGAGACCGGTCGCCGAGCAGTTCGGATTCGCGACCAAGAGCCCCCGGCCTCGCGGCCGGGAGTCCGCGAGCCGCAGGTGGTCGGCGTTCACTTCGGGGACGAGGAGCGGCACGCCCGGGTCGAGCCGGTGGTCGGCCGCGTTCGTGAACACCGAGATCCCTCGCCGCGCCAACTCGCTCTCGACCGCGCCGGCGGTCCCGGAGGGCAGGGCCGAGAACGCGACCCGGACGCGACCGCGCGCGAGCGACGCCGCCGAGGTCCGCACGAGCCGGACGTTGGTCAGCGCCGGGGGCGGGGGTTCGGCGAGCTGCCATACGTCCTCGAGCCGCCGACCGGCCGAGCGCTCGCTCGCCCCGAGCTGCGGGAGCTCGAAGGACGGATGGTCCGCGAGCAGCCGCGCGAAGTGCTGCCCGATGTACCCGCTCGCGCCCAGGATCGCGCAGGAGATTTTGCGCGGAGTCATGCGAGGTACCCTCCGCGAAGGGCGAGGTCGGTGAGCGCCATCGCCGTCACGGACTCCAGCACGACGATCGCCCGGGGCACGATGCACGGATCGTGACGACCCGTGATACCGAGGGTCGTCTCGGTCTTCTTGGCGAGGTCGACCGTCGACTGCGGCTTCGCGATCGAGGAGGTCGGCTTCACGACCGCCCGGAACACGAGTGGCATGCCGGTCGCGAGCCCGCCGAGGACTCCCCCGGCGTGATTCGTCACGGTCCGGACCGTTCCGTCGACCCAAGTGAACGCATCGTTGTGCTCGCTCCCGCGCATCCGCGCCGCCCGGAATCCGACACCGAACTCGATGCCCTTGACCGCCGGCACCGAGAGCACCCCATGCGCGATCGAGCTCTCGACGGAGTCGAAGAACGGCTCGCCGAGCCCGACCGGCAGGCCGTCGACCCGCACTTCCACGACCCCGCCGACACTGTCCCCGTCGCGTCGTGCGACCGCGATCGCTTCTTCCATCGCCGCCGCGGCCACCGGGTCCGGCGCGCCGACCTCGTTCGCCGCGGAGAGCTCGCGAAGCTGGGCGAGGCTCGCATCACGGGGTACGCTCGCGTCGACCGAGGCGATCGAGGTCGTGTAGCCGACGATCTCTATCCCTCGACGGCCGAGCATCTGGCGACCGACCGAGCCCGCGATGACGAGCCCGACGGTCATCCGGCCCGAGAAGATCCCGCCCCCGGACAGATCGGCGTCGTCGCCGTATCGCACCCGCGCCGGAAAGTCGGCGTGCCCGGGACGGGGCGTGTCGCGCATCCGGTCGTACGGCTCCCGGCGAACGTCCTCGTTCGCCACGTGGGCCCGGAACGGTCCGCCGGTCGATCGGCCCTCCACGACCCCCGAGTCGATGATCAACCGATCCTCCTCGTGGCGACGCGTGGCGAGCCTACGACCGACGGGTCGCCGTCGGTCGAGTTGAGACTGAATGGCGGCAAGATCTATCGGTGTACCCGCCGGGATCCCTTCGACCTCGATCCCCACGTCCGGACCATGGCTCGAGCCGAAGATCGTCGAGCGGAACCGCTCGCCGTAACGCATCACGAGCCGGTACCCCCTCGCAACGCTCCGAGGGCGCTCCAGAACCCCGGGTACGACTTGCGCACGGCGCGGGCATCCCCGATCGTCGACGGCCCGTCCGCGACCAGCGCGGCGGTAGCCGCGCTCATCACCAACCGGTGGTCGTTGAGGTCGGTCACGGTGAATCGGGTGGGGCGCGGGCGACCGCGGATCGTGAGCGAGGCGCCGTCGAAGAGCGCCTCCGCGCCCAGCGCACGCGCGAGGCGGACGGTGCCGCTACGGCGGTCGGACTCCTTGTGGACGATCTGCTCGGCCCCGCGAAGCTCGCTGCGGTCGGGGATCGCGGCCGCCAGCACGCCGGCGAGCGGGAACAGGTCGGGCGACGCGGTGAGATCGACCGAGAAGCCGCGCAACGCGCCCCCCGAGACCGTAGCCCCCACGCGCGAACGACGCACGGTCGCGCCGGCGGAGGTGAGCAGGTCGAGCACCGCGAGGTCGGCCTGGGGAAGATCGACCGGGATGCCGGTCACTCGGACCGATCCTCCGGTCAGCGCGCCGGCGGTCCAGAGGTACGCGGCGGACGACGCATCTCCCGGTACGGTGAACGAGCGGCCGTGGTAGGTCTGGTCGCCGGGGATCGAGAAGTGTCGCGCGTGGCGGGTCCACCGGACCCGGTGGCGGCGCAGCACCGCGAGCGTCGCGTCGATGTAGGGCTCGGAAACGATCGGTCCGACGAGTTCGAGCTCGGAGTCACCGGGGACCGTCGGGAGCGTCAGGAGGAGGGCGGAGACGAACTGGGAGCTCCGGGAGGCGTCGAGTGAGACCCGACCGCCGTGGAGCGGTCCGCGTACTGTCGCGGGAAGACCGCGTCGACCCCCGGGCCGGTGGCAGTCGGCGCCCAGCGACTCGAGCGCGTCGAACAGTTCGACGATCGGTCGCTCGGGGAGTCGTCCGTG
>JASHPY010000072.1 GCA_030037855.1 Thermoplasmata archaeon
TCACGCACCTGGCGAGCCACGGATGGGCAAGCCGCCCGTTCGCGAGCGGCGTCGTGCTGGTGATCCTCGCGATCATCGGGTGGGCCGCGCTCGGCTTCGGGTCGAACCTGCTCGCGCTGATCGGTGGCATCTTCGCCCTCGTGGCGGGGGTGCTCTACCTGATCGAGCCGGCCCAGCACGCCGTCTCCCGGCTCGCGTCGGCGAGCTGAGCGACCGTCCCGGTGACCCCGGGGCGCGAGGAGCGACCAGGGGCCCGCGGTGTCGGCAACCTCTTCCGACGCGTCGTCGCGCGTCGTGCGGTCCATCGACAATCGGGGGAGTTTCAAGCTCGGCGGTCCGGCGATCGCCGGCGCAAGGGGCCGCGGCGGGACATACCTACTTTACCGATGAATCCGGAGGAGTCCGAAGGGAGGGAAGTAGCACGACCATGAGCGAGACCTGCAGCCTCTGCGGAGAGGTGTTCGGCTCGGTGACGAGCCTCGTAGAACACGAGAACCTGGCCCACGCGCACGACGACCCGGCACAAGACGTCGAGATGAATCCTGAGTCCCACCGCGCGGGGCTCGTCTGCGCCCTTTGCGGTCGACGGTTCCCGACGCCGCAGGCGCTCGCGGCGCACAACCTGCGGCCGCATCCTTCGCCGGGACGTCATCCGCGGCCCGGTCCCGTCCCCAGTTGACCCGACGCTGGACCGGGTCGGGGGAGCCGCGGCCACCGTTATATACGGCACCCCGGGTGCGGAATCCTCCTCGCCCCGGCACGCCGTGGCGCGAGGGACCCGCTTCGCGCGCAAGTCAACCGGACCATCGATAGGAGCACCGAACGTGGAGATCACGATCCTCGAGGACCGCCCGAACCCGCTCATGAAACGCCGGGAGTACCGGTTCGAGGTCGCGCACGCGACCGCCGCTACGCCGAGCCGGGAGTCGGTCCGCGGGGAGCTCTCCAAGCTCGTGAAGGCGCCCAAGGACCGCATCGTGGTCGAACGCATGGCCGCGCGCTACGGCACGGCGACCAGCCGGGGCGACGCACTCGTCTACGAGAGCGCGGACGCCGCGCTGTCGATCACTCGCGAGCACATCCTCGTGCGGAACGGCCTCAAGGAGAAGGCGACGAAGGAGGCGACTCCGGCCGCGGCCGCCCCCGCGAAGCCCGAGCCCCCCGCGGTACCGGCGAAGGCCGAGGCACCCGCCGAGACCCCGTCGACGGTAGAGGCAGCAGCCCAGAAATCCGAGCCGGCAGCCGAGCCGAAGGCGGTCGGGAAGCCGGCCCACAAGGGCGAGGGGCACAGGTCCGAGCACAAGCCGAAGGCCGCGAAGGCCGAGAAGGACGCCGCTCCCGCGGCCGATGCATAGGTTCCGATGGCGAAGGCACGCGTGGGGCTCTACAACGTCCAGGGCGACGAGATGACCCGCACGCACAAGTCCTGCCCCAAGTGCGGCCCCGGAGTGTTTCTGGCGGAGCACGGCGACCGGCGGTCGTGCGGCAAGTGCGGCTACTCCGAGTCGAAGGGAACCCCGGCGCCGAAGTCCAGGGCGGCGAAACCGGGCGGCGAGGCCAAGCCCCCGGGCGCTCGCGTTCCCGCCCCGCCCGCGTCTCCGTGAGCCTCCCCGCCCATCCTTTCCTAGAACGGGCCCTGGCGTCGGAAGGATTATCGAGGTCGTGGGAGTTCCCGCAAAGGGGCCATGCCGCACTACCTCGTGGAGTTTGCGTACACGTCCGAGACCTGGGCCGCGTTGATCCGGAAGCCCGAGGACCGCACGGCGGCGGCCGACTCGCTGTTCAAGCAGGCCGGGGGCCGCCTGATCTCCATCTACTACCACGCGGGCGAGACGGACGGGCTCATCATCGGCGAGCTGCCGAACGACCAGGCCGCGAACGCGGTCGCGCTCGCGTCTCACGCTAGCGGAACGCTCCGAACGACCCGCATCACCCGCCTGTTCACCCCGCAGGAGACGATCGAGGCCCTCACGCAGGCGGGCAAGCTCTCGTTCCGCGTGGTGGGTAAGTCGTAGCGCCGCGGGTCGGTTCCCCGGCGCGTACGCAAGGGAGGCCGGAGGCCCCGTAGCCGGCCTACGGGCACCCGCGACGGGTCCAAGAGGCGCCACCCGGAAGCGACGCGGGACGCGAACCTCCGAAGGAGGTCGGCGCAACCATTACACCCCCAAACGGTTCCGGGACCTCGTGGTTCCGACCGTGGTTCGTCGGTCGGAGCCCATGGGCCCGTAGTATAGCTTGGATATCACGGAGGCCTCCGGAGCCTCAAACCCGGGTTCGAATCCCGGCGGGCCCGTACCACTTTCCGTATGGAACCCACGCCGGTGGCCTTCCTTGGGCTGAGGGAGGAGCCTCGTCAGCTTCTTGGGGGGGTCGGTGGGCGATCGTCCGCGGATTGGAGATGAGGGGGCTGGTCCTTCGTCCGTTCGGAGTTGGAACCGAAGGTCCTCGGAGCCGAAGTACGGGAGGCTCTCCGGACTCTGCCCGACGAGTCGACTCACTGCGTCGCCTCCTCGCCTCCGACTGGGGTCTAGGGATTAGGGAATCCGGCCCGTGCTCGGGGGGCGGGAGACGTAAACTTCGGAGCGCACCTCGCGTCGGCGCATGCGGCTCAAGGGTATGGCCTGGGTCGGGTGAAGAGAGCCAGTGTGGATGTGTCGATCCATTTCTTCGAGCAGGTTTTGGGCCCTCGAATGGCTCGGAGAACCGGGAGCTCCGCTGCGCTTCGCTTCCCGGAGGGCGGTGCCCTAGAGCTGCTCGGGCCGGAGGGACCCGATGGACCCGAACCGTTCCGGGCGAACAAGGTCGTGGTCGGGTTCCGGATCGAGTAGATCGGCACGACGTGCCGGGAGCTTAGGTCTGCCGGTGTCGAGCGTGACGAGTGAGCTTCAGCGGGACCATCAGAGCGGGTATGCTGGGTAGCACTTCCGCGGACCCGACGGCCTGCCCTATGAGTTGACCGACTATCCGACCCACCCCTGAGCGGGGTTACGGGACCAAGAAGTCCCGTGTCGGGTCTATCCGGGCCCTTGGCAAACACGATGGAACGGCCGATTCCCCCTCAGCCCGACGTCCGCGACTGACCGGCACGTGGCTTGGCGAGCTTGTGACGGACAATCGTATCGAGCCGCGGCTCGTTGGCTTCGATGCGCTCGACGGTCTCCGGGAGGCGGATGTTCATCGGTCCTCTATCACCGGAAGTGTAGAAACATCTATCTGGTAGAGTATTCTACTTCTTGTCATGGCGACGTCCGTGAAGATGCTCTCTCGGGACAAGGAGCGGCTAGACCGTCTGCAGGGCGAAATCACAGTGCACCAGGGCCGTCGCCTTCCGCAGCAGGCCGTCCTCGCGTGGCTGCTGGACCTCGGCGAGGCCCAGCAGCGTCGCTGGTCCAACGACTCCGACCGCCCAATGAGCCCGCGCGAGATCGCTGCCCTCCGACGTCTGGCCGTGCGAACCGGGATCACCACCCGGGAAGAGGAGATCGATGCGACGATCGCGAGGGCCGTACGGTGACGGTCCTCCTCGACACCGGAGTGATCTTCGCATTTCTCCACGCGGACGACGCCCGACACGGGGATGCGCTGGAGCTCGTTTCTCGGATCGCCCGGCGGGAGTTCGGAAAGCCGTACGTCTCCGATCATGTGATCGACGAGCTGTTCATGCTGGCCCGGGCGCGGACCCGGTCCGCGGAGCTCGAGGAGTCGCTGCGGCGTTTCCTCCCCCTGCCGACGCCGGGGCTCCGCGGACTGACGGCGGTTTCACTTGGGGTGGCCGTCTTGGAACCCACCTGGGAAGAGTACCGGAGGTTCCGGGATCAGGGTCTCAGTTTCACGGATGCATCCCTGATCGCGACCTTGCGAGAGATGAGGATCGACTGCCTGGCAACGTACGACCGACGTCTCGCCCGACTGGTACCTCGCGCGCAATAGAGTGTCCCCCCTTGCGCCTCGCTGAGTAGCCGAGGGTGACAACGGCGTCGAGCACCGGCGGGCCCGCATCACGTTCGTGGTAGAACCCCGCTTCCCCGCGCGCGAAGGAAGCGACGGGTTTCTGAGTCCTACGTACCGATCCGGGCAAACGCGTCGGCGGGGCCGGCCCACTCGAACTCGTCCGGGTGAAGCAGATGCGCGAGCAGGCGCGCTCCGTCCGCGATGCGGGGGCCGGGGCGCGAGAGATAGGAGTCGGCATCGATGGCAAAGACGCGTCCGCTCCGGACGGCCGATAGCGCGGCCCATCCCGGCTCGAGGAGGAGCTTCTCCGCCGCGGCGCGGGCCGGCCCGAGGTGGTAGCCGCAGGGGGAGACGATCAGGACCTCCGGGTCCCACCGCCGCACTTGCTCCCACGGAATCCGGACGGAGTCGGTACCCCGGCGCGCGAGGGCATCGACGCCCCCGGCCGCGTCGACCATCTCGGGGACCCAGTGACCCGCTCCGAAGATCGGCTCGGCCCACTCGAGGCAGAACACCCGCGGCCGGGGAAGACCCCGGCTCTCGGTCGAAAGCCGCGTCATCGTGGCCTCCACCGACTGGGCGAGCGAGTCGGCCCGCGCCACTTGGTCGGCCGTCGCCCCGAGCTCCCGAATGTTCTCCGCGATGCCCCCCACCGAGTGCGGGGTCATCCAGAGGATCTCCGGGGGCGGATGCAGGAGCGCAAGAGCCCGGCTCGCCTCGTTCCCCGACGGCGCGCAGACCTGGCAGAGGTTCTGGGTCATGACGACGTCCGGAGAGGCCTCGCGCAGGACGGCCTCGTCGATGTGGTAGAGCGTCCCCTCTTCGTGGATCTGCCGGCTGACGCGCGCGTCGATCTCCCGGGGAGAGAGTCCGGTGAGATCGAGCGCGAGTCGGACCACGACCGGTTTCTGCCGAGCCTCCGCCGGGTAGTCACACTCGTGACTGACGGCCCGCACCTGCGGCCCCAGACCGAGGGCGAAGGCCATCTCCGTGGCGGCCGGTAGAAAGGAGACGAGATTCATCGTGCCGCGACCCATCTCGGATACGGGCGGCGCGGCCAAGAGAGCTTCGGTCGGCTCGAACGACCCCGCCCACCGGATCCGGCGGAGACCCCCGGCGAAGGCGATCGTCGGCCGCCGGTGAGGCTCGAGCCGACCGTACGCACGTGCCGACGGCCGTCCCGCTTATCTACGCGCGCGTTCAAACGCCTACCCGATGGGCGCCGGTGCACTCGCCTGGTTCCCCTGTCGGTACTCCTTCGCGGATTTGTTCCGGTCGGCGATGGGCCGAGGCTGGACCAAGGAAGAGAAGGCCGGGTTTCGCTCGCTCTCCCAACCCGCGAAGAATCAGAAGGTGAAGGAGCTGTGCGCCTTGAGCGGCGGACGGTTCGTTTGGGAGGATCGCGCCGGGCCAAACGGAGTAACCTACACGGCGTTCGGAGCCCCGCGGAAGAGGGTCGGGGGCTCGGGCCGTCGGCGTCGCGTGCGAGACGTAGGGGAAGGCGCTCGAACCTCGCCCTGACCCGGGTGCAGGTCGGAAACCGGGTTCGAACTCCGGCGGGCACGTCCCGGCCGCCGACGTCGCTCGCCCGGGGGAGGCCGCCCTACCGATTCCCCGCCGGACACGGGCGATCTCGAAGCGAACGGCCGCCCGCGCCCACCCCGACGCGTCTGGGCCTCGCCAACTCGAGATCGAAATGGCGCAGAGCTCTCGGTGCGAACTTCGGATTCAGGGCCCGGCCCCGCCCGACGCGTGCGCGTTCGAGCCCTCAAGCGCCGAGGTCCGCGAGCAACCCCGGCAGTTCGCGCAGGGACCGGTCCGCCCGACGGGGACCCGGGGCCGGCCGCCCGGTCGGATTCAGCCACACCGCTGTCATCCCCGCGCGCTGAGCGCCCAAGATGTCCGCTTCCCACGAATCCCCGATGTAGACCGCGTCGGCCGGCGCCTGGTCCGCCCGCCGAAGTGCGAAGCGAAGGACCCGGACCTCGGGCTTCTGGAAGCCCACCCCCTGCGTGAACGCCACGGTCCGGAAGAGCGCCGCCCAGTCGAGGTTCGACAGCAGGATCGGCAAGTGATCGACGTTCCCCGAGAGAAGGTGCATCGGTAGCCCGAGCGCGCGAAGTCGCTGGAGCGCCTCCTCCGTTTCCGGGAACGGCTCGTGCCAACGGGGAGAGGTTGCCGCCTCCCGGAAATTCCGTACCACGGCATCGTTCGGTCTGTCGAACCCGATCCTCCGAAGGGCCATTTCGTGTACCCGGTCGGCGAACGACGGTATCTGGCCGACCAAGCTCGGGGCCGAAGGCCAGAGATCGTCCTAGCACGCCTCGTTGGCTCGTAGGCCGGAGGAGCCCGATCGCCCTCGGCCCCCGTCCGTTCTATCTCGGACCGGTGCGAGCCCTTGGAGCGGTTTCTGCCCCTCGAAGAGTGCTCGCGACGAGGTCGTAGCTTGGCGTCCTCGAGGTGCCGTGCTTTGGCTCGAAGGACAGGTCCCGAACGAGAGCTTGACCGCGCACCTCGAAGACGCCCGAGGCCGGCCGAACGTCGTAGCCACTCGGGGCTCGCACGACGTACACGTAAGTTCCGTTCGTGAGATTGACCTCGATGGAGGAGCCGGACGACCGGTAGACGTGACCGTTCACATCGACATCCCAGGTCTTCCCGGTGGGAAGCCCGGTCTCGTTGAACGTGACGGCGTACAGGGCGGCGAATCGGGCGATCACCGTCACGGGATCACCGTGCTGCACGGTCACACGTCCCGAGGCCGGGTCTCCCACGAACCCTTGACCGGAGTACGTCTCCCCGGCGCTCACGGTGTACCGGTACGACCCGTTCGGAACGTACGCCACGATTGTCGTGAGGTACGACGAGTACGTGGTGTGATCGATTCGAACGGTCCAGAGGACGCCGCTGTTCCCCGGGAATCCGTGCTCCTTAAACGTCACCGGAACGCCGGACCCGAAGGCGACCGTGACATTCTCGGTCGACCCCGCTACGGTGAACGAGACATTCCCCCATCGACCTCCGGCGTAGGGTAAGATCGACTCCTCCAACGACGCGTACGGTCGCCGATACGTTCCGTTGATCATGTGCAGGACCAGCGGACCGGAACCCCATCCGGCTTGGGCCGGATACGGGGTGTCGTTCACCTGCCACTCGTCCCCGGCGGGGACGCCGGTCGCGTAGAACGAGATCGGGAAGGTCTCGTTGAACTCGACCGGAATCACCTCATCGGACCCGCTCACGGTGATTGTTCCGACCGGGGTGGCTACCGTTACGCTCTGCAGGGGCACCGACGCGCACCCGGGGCCCGAGAGACCCCACGACGAGAAATCGATGACGTAGCTCGTGTAGTTGAACGTGCCATTGGGGAGCGCGGCCCACAGCGTACCACCCGAGTAAGTGTACGGCGAGGGTCCGCCATAGGGTGTGGTGTCGATACAGATCCCCCACGGAGTACCGTTCACGTCGTATCCGTAGGGCTGCAGGACGACCAGGTAGTCGGAGTCGAAAACCAGCGACACGTTCACGGCGCTCCCGTTGACGACGAACGAAGCGCTCGCCGCGAGCTGCGCGCCCGGATTCTCGACGGACTCTCCGGGGATCACGAGGTATCCGCTTGCGGTGTACGTACCGTTCGGAAGCACGCTGGTACCCCGGCTGTTCGCTGAGCCGTTGAAATTCCAACCGTAGTCCGACAACGCGCCGACTTCTACCTCCCACGAGTCGTTGGTCGGGGCCGAGACGTTCACCGTGACCGTGTAGAGCGGGTAGGGGAAAAGCGGCGCATAGTCTCCGCCGACCGTGATCAACCCGCCGTTGTTGTACGGAAGGTCGCCAAAGGGAGTCGACGAACTCCCGTAGTTGTCCCAATAACTGCCGCCCTGTACCGAACCCCCGACGACGCTGCCAACCATCGGGAACCACGGGAAGTCAGGGTCGTACCGGACGTTCGATGACGGCTGCGGAGTTACGTTCCATTGGTCCCGGTAGGTCACCGCTGGCGATGAGATGAGGGACCACCAGTCGGTCGTCGGGGTCTCTGCCGTCACGTCGGTCGAGAAGACGTCGTTGTACACCAGCTGACCGTCGCTCATCAGGTAGAGACCCTCGGTGGGGAGTTCGATCCCAAAGCAGAAGTCGGCACACTCCTCGGCGACAGAGTCGCTTTGGAAGGTGTTCCCCCAGATCGTCACAGAGCCAGCGCCCAACGTCCCCTCGTCATACACAAAGAGACCAATGCCGCCCCCGATCTCGAACGTGTTGTTCGCGACCAGGATGTGCAGGCTGTTGAAGAGCATCGCATCCGCGGGGTCGGCGTACTCGCTCGAGAGCCCGAACCAGATCCCCTGGAACGTGCCGTTGACGAGCGCCACGTCCTCCGAGTCCAGGACCCAGGTCGCGAGGCCGAGCTGCATGGGGACCTCCAGGAGCGTTGCCGATACATTGAGGAAGGAGGGGACGGGCGCGATGAGCGGTGCCGGTTGCGCCACCACGCTCGCCGTGGTGTTGAGGATCTCGAGACCCGTGAACGTCGGGAATCCGTAGTCATTGAACCCGCCAAAAATCGATTCGATGGTCGCGTTCGCCATCGACGCCAGCCGGTAGGGGTCCGCCGCCGTGCCGGTACCGGCGATGGAATCCGACTCGAGTTGACTATTGTTCCAGACGAAAAGCGGGGTGTACGTTCCGGCGCCGGAGTCGGGCATGAGGGTCACATTGAGCCACGACGTTCCGAGGCCTATCGACACACTGGTGCTGAACGGCTCGTACCCGCTCTGCAGTACGGCCAGCGAGTACTGTCCGGGCGGGAGCCGAAGCGGTCCCGCCGGCGCGGGAAGACCTGCGAACTCCGCGCCAACCCGAGGAGCCCATTGCCACTGGGGCGTGGGGTCCGTCCACGTCCCGCCGGCGCTCGCCGGCGCCACGAACACAAACGCGTTCGAGGGCGAGACGTCGAGTTCGATACTTCCGGCGCCCGCGTCCCCCCCGGGAACGCCGCTCGCGTTCCACAGCCCCGACGCGATCGACGGACCGCTCGAGACTTGAGCGGTCGAACCGGTGTACCATACGGTAGCTCCCGAGGAGGTCTCCCCGGTCTCGCCCCCGGTGTTGTAGGCGGAAGGAACCGACGCATAGCCGTGCGTGAGCGGATCCCAGTAGTCAAGCTGCATCGACGCATCGGCCGCGAGGAAGTCGGTCGTGCTGCCTCCGCCGGGGCCGCCGACAACGAACTCAAAGTCGTTGGGCAGGCCGACAGGATCGTAGCCGTAGCCGTTCGCTTGGTACGTCGCTCCCCCGGGACTCGCCGTTCCGCCCGAGTTGAAGATGACGTAGTCGTACGATCCCGTGACCGACATCGTCGAGTTCGTGAGGGTGTAGTTGAAGAACACCGCGTTGTCGCCTCCCACGACGGTGGAATTGAGAAAGAGCCGGAGCGTGAACGGATAGGAAATCTGGAAGGTCGGACCCACGGCGTAGTAGTACTCCGGATCCACGAACGTACCGTTCGGCCCAAACGAGAGAATGGTATCGGGGGAGAAGCCCGGCCAGAACGACCACACGTTATCGATGAACTGCAGTTCGTGGAGTTGCGCTGCGTACTGCACGACGTTCTGCGTCCAGAACTCGTTCGGGGTCCCGTCGGTTGACGTGCTCCCGTTGAGCGTAACGTTGGTCAGCACGGCGTTCAGTTGCAGCCCGTAGGCGTCGGGGACGCCGCTGTCGAGGTACTCGGGCTGGAGGCCCACGCTCGAGTTGGTGACGAAGGTCCCTTCGAGGCTGGTCGTGTTCAGCAACGTCGGAACCGTGGTCCCGGAGACGTTCGTAAGGCCGAAGTCCGCGACTCCCATCGGTGCTGGGGCCGAGGAATAGCTCGGCTCGGTGTGATTGCCCGTCTCGCTAACAGGGGGTGGTGCCGGACCCGACCTCGGGACGTAAACAAAGCGGTCGGGGATCCCATCCCGATGGGCAGCCTCGAGGGCCGCCCCGGCGAGCGCGCTCGCGTTGGTGGGTTGAGCCGTCAACGCGAGACTCATCCCGGTGTTCGGCGAGGACGCAGCTGACAGGCCCGCCGCGCCGACTGCGATGCCCGAGGAGTGCTGGGAGGCTGGGACCGACTCGATAAGGAGCAGAGCGACGATCGTCGTAACGATGACCATCGAAAGGCGTCGACGTATCAAGTGCACTTGATTAAAATCCAGCATGCTTGTTCGGCAAACACGCCCTCTATTTAGCGATACGCGACGAAAGTTGGCCGTTGGCGTTGGGAGCCGCTTCGTCCAGAACTGATGAGTGCCGGCGCACTCCCGAAAGGCGCGTAGGTCCCGCGGGGCGATCACCGTCCGTCTTTCGTGGACCGGGTGCCGACCGAACGGAGGCTGGAACTCGTGCCCACGATCTCTATCGGGCGAGCGCGGACTCTACGGACCGCCCGGTCGTCCCGGAGCCAGCTCCGGGGAGAGCTCGTATCGCTGGCGGGGCATCCTGCCGTCTCAAACCCGGGTTCGAATCCCGGCGGGCCCGTAACACTTTCCTTATAGAACCCATGCCGGCGGCCTGAAGGACAGGCCCCTCCGGTCCGTTGGGGAGCCGGCTGCCAATCCTCCTCGGACTGAAGACGTAGGAAGTGGCTCGTGATCCCGACGGGGCTGGAGCCGGCCATCCTCGAAGGCGAGATCCGGAAGGTCCTCCGGTCTCTGCCTGACGAGTCGGTTCACTGCGTCGTCACATTTTACCTCAAGGTAGATTCATCAATTCCGTGCTTCTGCGATATCGAGGGGGCCAGATGCAGGTCGTGGAGATTCCGATTCTGCGCTGCTTCCGTTGCGCGTACGCATGGCGCCCCTCGCAGCCGGTGGTCCGGATCTGTCCTCGTTGCAAGTCTGAACGGTGGGACCGCCCTAAGATCTCCCGTGCCCTCGGGCCTCGCTCGGGGCTCGGTGTCGG
>JASHPY010000014.1 GCA_030037855.1 Thermoplasmata archaeon
GGCGTACGAAACCGAACCGAGAACGCGAGACCCCGAGAACTCCTCGACCACGGGACATCCCCGCGCGTCGCGGACCGCTGGGTAGCCGGCCCCAGGAGTTTTGACGCGTCGAGCTAAGCGGGTCGCATGTCCACCGCGATGCCCTGGTCCGGAACACCGCAGCCCTCGGCGATGAACGACCCCAACGAGTTGCTCAACCGAGTGCGTCGGATCGATCAGCAGACCACGCAGACGTTCCACTGGGTCCGGCTCGGAGTCATCGTCCTGGTGGTGCTCGCCGTCGTGATCATCATCATCGGCTGACCGGAGCGCCGGCGCGGTAGTCGGGAGCCGCCCGGCCCGCGCGGACGAGCCCGCGCGAAGAGCCAACCGTAAGTGGCCCGTCGGAGTCCGTCCGACTCAGCATGACCGGATCGAGAACGTACCGAGCGCTGTCGCTCGATCTCTGGTTCACGGTGCTGACCTACGGCGCCGACTCGGACCGGCAGTGGCAGGACGCGCGGATGGCGACGCTGTCCCGGCTTCTTCGGCGGCCCGATGGGTCGTCCTTTTCGCGCGACGACCTCGCTCGCGCCCTCCAGGAGATCACGAAGGCTCATGGCGAGGCCGGTTACCATAGCCCGATCAGCCTCGAGCCCGGGGCCCAGGTCCGGCGCCTCGCCGGGGCGCTCGGGGGACGATTGACCGTACCGGAGACGGAAGCGGGCCGGCTCTACTCCGATGCGGGCCTCGAGGAGGCTCCGCCCGAGGTCAATCCCGAGGTCGTCCCGCTGCTACGGAGCCTCGCCGAGAGGGGGGTGCCCGTCGTGCTGGTGAGCAACACCGGCCGGCGGAGCGACACGTGGACGGCGTTCCTCTCGGCGCGGGGAGTGCCGCCGATTCGGGAGATCGTCACCTCCTGCGAAGTCGGGCACGCGAAGCCCCGGCCGGAGATCTTCCATGCCGCCGCGAGCCGACTCGGGGTCGAGCCGCAGGGGATCCTCCACGTCGGCGACCGATGGGACCTCGATGTTCGAGGCGCCCTCGCCGCCGGATGCGGCGCCGCGCTGTACCGCGGCCTGTGGAAACAGTACCCACCCGACGAGGTCTCGGACTCGCCGGTGCCCGCGGCCCTCCCCCCGAGCGTCATGCTGGTCGATCATCTGTCGGAACTGCTCGACCCGAAGCTCTGGTCCGTCCCGTACGCCGCGGGAAGGTAGTCCCCACTACCGATGCGAGGTCGCCGCGGGCGGCGTGCGGGGGCGGCCGCGACAGTTAGTCGAACGCGCGGGTGGTTGTCGCACGGGACGTGTAAAATACTATAAATAATAAACGACGTATCGAAGCGCTGTGAAGGTCGAAGCAACACTGACCGGCATTCCGCGAAGCTGGCCCCGGACGTCCCGCGTCGTCCGCCCCGACCGCTCTTGTCGGGGACGGCCGCGTCTCCGCTTTCGGGTTTCGATCACGACCCCGAGCGATGCCCGCGAAGCTCGTCGACTCGGAGTTCCGGTCTACCTTCTGACGCCGGAAGTCGTGACCGCCCTCGGTTATCCCGTCCAGTTCCCTCCGCATCTCCTGATCCCCCGCGACCTCGAAGCCGTGGTCGACTCCGCGCTTCCTCGGATCCTCGTCGACTCTTCGGAAACGGCGCGGGACCCCGGTATCGAGGACGTGATTGCGGCGCTGCTCTCGGTGGACTCTCTCGCCGCGCGGGGGATCGCGGTACGACATCGCGGCTCGATCGATGCGCGGCAGCTGCTCCGCCGAGTCGTCCAATCGGAGCGGGAGGCCGAGGCGACCCGCGTGGGCCTGCAGGAGTTCGCCCCCGGTATCCCGCTCGTCGGGCGACCGCTCCCGCGGCCGCAGCTCGACGCGCAAGACCGGGATGTACAGGTCATCGGGCTGCGAGCATGACCCCGAACGACGCACTCGAGTTCGCTCGTATCCTCCGTCGCAACCGGGTCGACTACGTCTTCGTCGGAGGGACGGCGATTCTTCGACATTACCCTTCCCGGACCCTCGACTTTGACGTCATGGTCCTCCCGCGCGACTTTCGACGCGCGGTGGCGGCCGTCGATAAGGATCCTTCCGTGGTGGCGATGGATCGAGGGCCGACGTCGATGCCGGGAGGTCACGTGATCATTCGAGGCGCGCTGGTACGATTCGCCCTGCTGGACCCCGCCGCGTACGCCGGGACCCGACCCGCGGGCGAGTTCTATGCGTACGTTCGACGATACGCGTCCGAGCCGTCCCGCCTCGGGCGGGTCGCGACCGCGTCCGTTGTGTGGTACATGCGGCTCGTAATCGACCGCTACGAGCTCTACTTCCCGAAGATGCTCCGGGACCTCCGGGCGGGAGTCCCCTGGTCGACGGTCGACCGCGCGCGTCGGATCGCGCGAAGGTTCGGCGTAGCTCACCTCGTCGACGAGCGGGCCCGGTCTCTCGCGGACGTAGCGGATATCGCTCGACTGCGATGAACACGACGCGGCTCCGGAGCCCGGCGCCGGAGGGATCGGACCGCACGAGTGCGGCCGCGGCGCAGCGCCCGCCGGCAGCTCCCGTCGGCCAATAGTGATAACACTCCTTGCGGCAATCCTTGCGCGTGCCCGCGGGTACCTGCCCGCACTGCGGCGGTCCCAATCCTATCTACGCGCTCCGCTGTCAGTGGTGCGGGTCCGGCCTCGACCCGGCGTCCTGGGCCGCGTCGAATCCACCGCTCGCTACGGCATCGAGCGGAATCTCGTTCTCCGACGACCCGGGCGCCTATCCGGAGCACGAGCCGGACGAACCGGATCGGCGCAAGTGGGGAATCGTGATGGTCCTCGTCTTCATCGCCGTCCTCTTGGTGGGGGCGGTGAGCGCCTCGATGAACTCCGCGCCGACCCTCCCGTCCAACCCGCCGGTCTCTCCTCCACCGACCTCGGTCCTCGTGAGCGAGGTCGTGGTCACCGCTCCCAGCACGGCCTGCGGGTTGAACGGGTTCACGCCGGGCGGCCTCGCCGGCTTCGGCGGAGGGACCTACGTTTGGAACTGGTCGCTTCCGATCTCGGGCCCCACGCCGTGCAATGTCTCGAGCCTCTCGACCAACGTCTCCGGATTCTCGTTCGCGACCAACCTGCCCCTCGAGGTGCCCGCCGGAGGGAGCGGCGTTCCCCTGGACGTCACCGTCCTCCTGCCGTCGCAGTACTTCGGGGCCCTCTATCTCACGTTCCACTGACGGCGGCTAGGGACTCCGACCGGGGCGGGAGCCGGGCGAGGCGGCGAGGAGCGAACCGATCTTCCCTACCGTGTTCCAGTTTCGGATCGTCCCGCGCACGCCGAGCGCGCGCTCGATGCGGTCCGCCGTCAATCGCGATCGCCCCTGACCGTCCGGGTACACGATGTAGCCCCAGTCGGACGCGCCCCGGACGACCTCACGGCCCGTGACGGCGGCCCGGAGTCGTTCCCACGCCTCGGCCGCGGGCGTCGCCTTCAGGACGATCACGGTCAGACGCGCCGGGTCCTCCTCGGCCTCTCGGGAGAATGGGTTCGCCGAGATCACGTTCGCCCACTCGACCTTCGTGCGAACGAAGCAGTCGGTCGGCTGGCCGAAGTGCCGCGCGACTTCTCGCTCGACCTGGCCCTCGACCTCCTCCCTCCGGCGGAGGTCGCTGCGGAAGACGACGTTGCCGGAGTTCAGGAGCGTGCGGACGTTGTCGAAGCCGCACCGCGTGAGACGATCTCGTAGCTCACCCATGTTCACCTGCGACGATCCTCCGAGGTTGACGGCGCGCAGTAGCGCGAGGTAATCGGGCATGTACGCGGAAGCGAAACCGCACGCGGAAAAATCGGTTGTGCGCGCGCTCCAGGACCCGTCGCCGCGAGCGGATGGCGCGGTCGTCCAAGCCTGACCGGCCGGCCGCGGGGCCACGCTTGCGCGGCGGCGTACCCGCAGTTCGGGTCGTGGTCGCCGTCACTAACGGCGCAGAGTGCGGCCATGCGAGGTTTGATAAGACCCGCCCTCCGAGCTGAAGGAGATGGCGCGCCCCGGATGGAGGTTGGTCGCGGCCGTGGGTCTCGCGTTCGTGCTGCTCCTCTCCGTACCTCCCGTCTCGGGCCCGCCCACCCAGTCCGGGACGTCGCCGCGCGCAGCGGTCACTCCGGCCGCTCCGGGGTCGATCAGTGCGTTCTCGACCGGCATGCCCGCCTCCCTCGTCCTGGGGCAGCCGAATCTGACGGCCTCACCCTGGATGACCGCCAATCAGTCCGCGTTCGCGCCCGACCCGGAGGGGTCGGCGATGGCACCGAACGGATCCCTTTGGGTGGTCGATTACGGCGGCCGCCGGGCGATGGAGTTCCTTCCGCCGTACTCGGACGCCGAGGCCGCTTCGGTGGTCATCGGGCAGAGCACGTTCAACGGCACCGCGGGCGGAACGTCGTCCGTCAACCTCACCGGTCCGGGAGCGGCGGCGGTGGACGCGCACGGCGACCTGTGGATCGCGGATACCGTCGCGAACCGGGTCCTCGAGTTCGTTCCCCCGTTCCGCACGGGAATGGCCGCGTCCCTCGTGCTCGGCCAGAACAGCTTCGAGGGAGACCGACCGGGTGCCACGGCGGTGAACCTGTCGTATCCCGACGACCTCTCCTTCGACGCGCTCGGCGACCTGTGGGTGGCGGACACCGACAACAATCGGGTGGTCGAATACGAGCCGCCGTTCACCACCGGCATGGCCGCGTCGGTCGTCGTGGGCCAGGACACGATGACCGGGAGTGGCTCCGGCCAGTCCGACGTGAACCTATCGACGCCGTGGGACGCGGAGCTGAGCGACAACATCCTCTGGGTCGCCGACGGCTCAAACGACCGGGTCGTCGGATTCCCGGCGCCGGTGTACTCGGGCGAGCCCGCGTCCTACCTCCTCGGTCAGACCAGCTTCACGACCGCCGGGGCGACGGGGCCCGCTTCCCTCGATCAGCCGTTGACCGTCTCGACCGACGCGTCGGGGAACCTCTGGGTCTCGGACGCTCTGGACAATCGCGTCCTCGAGTTCAGCCCCCCGTTCACGATCTTCGAGCCCCCGACCGTCGCGATCGGTCAGCCCTCCCTCTCTTTGACCGACTCCGGCGATAACGCGACGGCGCTCGACTACCCGTTCGGGGCGTTCGTCTCGCCGTCGGGGGATCTCTGGGTGACCGACGCGAACAACAACCGGATCGTGGAGTACGTTCCCACCGTGTTCCCGGTGCGCGTGAGCTCGACCGGCCTACCCTCGGGTACATCCTGGACCGCCAGCGTCCACGGCACCAGCGAGTCGGGCACCGGCACGCTCGTGTTCTCCGAAACCAATGGCTCATTCCCGCTGGTGATCACGCCGGTCGCCGGCTACCGCGCGGACCCCAGCGTCGAGTGGTTCGACGTCAACGGGACCGCCGTGGCCCTGACCGTCGCCTTTTCGCCCACCGGACCGAACCCGTTCTCGGTCGGGATGGCGGCGTCAATCGTGCTCGGGCAACCGAACTTCACTTCGGCGATCCTCTACCCGACGGCGACCGCGAACGATCTCTCGGTCAACAACTTCGCGATCGCGTTCGATTCGAGCGGGGACCTCTGGGTCACGGACGCCACGTTCGACCGCGTGCTCGAGTACAAGCCCCCGTTCTCCGACGACATGGCCGCCTCGCTGGTCCTCGGTCAATCGACCCTGACCGGCTCCCTCGGCGGGATCGGAGCGGCGAACTTCTCCTACCCTGATGGTCTCGCGTTCGACCCGGCGGGCGATCTGTTCGTGGCGAACTACGATTCCAATCGGGTCGCGGAGTTCGTCCCGCCGTTCACGGATGGAATGACCCCGACGGCCGTCGTCGGCCAGTCGTCCCTCACGGGGTACCTCTCGGGCGTCGGACCCGCGAACCTGAGCGGCCCCGCCGGCCTCGCGTTCTACGACGGGTCGTTGTGGGTCACCGACTACGGGAACAACCGGGTGCTCGACTTCCCGGGACCGATCACGACCGGCGAGGGCGCGACGATGGTCCTCGGGCAGTCGAACTTCGAGGGCTCCCTTGCGGGCAACACCTCGGTCAACGAGTCGGAGCCCGCGTCGGTCGCGTTCGACGCGGCCGGGAACCTCTGGCTCGCGGACTACGGCAACAACCGCGTGCTCCGCTACGACGCGCCGCTCTCGACGGGCGAGGCGGCGTCGGTCGTGATCGGGCAGCCGAACCTGACCACGAGCGACTCCGCCTACCCGAGCAGCCTGATCGGGCCGAACGGCGTGTGGGT
>JASHPY010000073.1 GCA_030037855.1 Thermoplasmata archaeon
GGGCGGTGACGCGCGGCGCGAGCGGGCGCGCGGGCTCTGGTGGGGCGGGGCGGAGGTCGAGGACTGCGCGCGAGCGGCCGCGCTCGAGCGGTCGGCGGCCTGCTTCAGGGCGTGCGCGCGGGTCCACTTGAACCGGTGGCCGACGCGGCCGAGCTCGAGCTGCTGCTTGCGGCAGGAGCCCGAGCAGAAATGGAAGACCGTGCCGTCGCGCTTGACGAACATCGAGCCGGTCCCCGGCTCGATCTCCTGGGCGCAGAACGAGCACTGGCGCTTGACGACCATCGTCCCTTCCTAGCGGACCGAGAGCTTGCGCGCCTCGCGCGCCGTCTCCCGCAGGATCAGCACGTCCCCGAGGCGGATCGGCCCCGCGACGTTCCGCGTGATGATCTTGCCGCGGTCGCGCCCGGCGAGGACGCGGACCTTCACCTGGGTCGCCTCGCCCGCCATCCCCGTTCGGCCGACGAGCTCGACGACCTCCGCCGGCGAGCCCTTCTCCTCCGCCATGTCGCGAGCCTCCCGCGCCCGGTTCCCTACTTCTTCAGCGACGGGAACGACGACGCGAGCTCCTCGAGGAGCGCCTTCGCCTCGCCGGGCTCGACGACCGCGACGCTCGCCGCCGACTTCGAGAGGCCGGCCGACTGGCCGAGTCGCTGCTTCTTCGGGACGTAGACGTACGGGATCCGCTTCTCCTCGCAGAGCATCGGGATGTGCACGAGGATCTCGACCGGATCGACGTCCTCCGCCATCACGACCAGCTTCGCCTCGGCGCGCTCGCTCGACTTCGTCACTTCGTTCGTGCCGACGCGGACCTTCCCGGTCTCGCTCGCCACCTGGACGAGCTGGAGGGCCTTGTCGGCGAGGTCGCTCGGGGTCTCGAATCGCACGTAGATCGGTCGCGCCATCGTTTCCTCGCGTCAGCGGAATCCCCGAAGGGGTCCTCGGCTCACGGGTGGGGCCTGCCTACGGGCCGCGCTATTTAACCCTGACCGCGCCCGAGGGGAGCCGCGCCCACGCCGCGCGGTCACGCGGACCGCGGACGTCCCGGGCGCTGCTCGATGAGGAACGCGAGCGTCCGCTGCCAGGCGTCCGCCGCCGCGGCCGCGTCGTGGTGCTCGGTCCCCGGCCGGTGGAAGCCGTGCCGGACGCCCGGGTACAGTTCGAGCGTGACCCGTCGCTTCCACCGCACGGCCGCCGGAAGGAGCTCGCCGATCGCCCACGGGGTGACCCCCTCGTCCTCGGATGCGAACACGCCGAGGACGGGCGCCCCGAGCCCCTCGAGGTCGTCCGCGCGTTCGATCCGCCCGTAATAGTCGACCGTGAAGTCGAACCGCCGCCGGCAGGCGCCGAGGAGCGCGAAGCCGCCCCCCAGGCCGAAGCCGAGCGTGCCGATCTTCGCGTGCGGGACGAGGCGCCGGCGGACCGACTCCCGGCCGGCGTCCAGGAGGTCGAGCACGCCCGTGTCGGTCAGCTCGCCCCGCCGCGCGAGCGCCTCGTCGAGCGACGTCGCGTACCGTCCCCCGTAGAGGTCGACGACCGCCGCCGGGAACCCTGCGGCCGCGAGCGAGCGCCCGACCGAGCGGACGTAGTCATCCCGCCCGAAGATCTCGTGGATCAGGACGACCCCGACCGCTCCCTTCGTGCCGAAGACCTCAGGCTCGGCGGCCATCGCGGGCTCGTCGAGTAACAGGTCGGCCGCCCCTCAAAGACCCTTGGACGCGGGCCGGTCGGCGGGGCTCGAGAGGGCGGCGTCCGGGTGCGCGGCGTAGTAGGCCCGGACCGGCGCGATCCGGCGGTCGAACAGCGCCGCGACCGCGGCCTTCACGTCCTGGGGATGGAGCTTCCCCTCCTTCCACGCGGCGACGAACGACCCCTCGTCCTCGAACGTCACGGGCCCCCCGTGCTTCTCCGCTCGCTCGACGCGGAACCGGCCTTCCCACGGGAACGCGATGTACCGCACGGCCTCGACGATCGGGTTCCCGACCTCCTCCTTCGCCGGGCAGAACGCGGCGCTCGTCCGCGACGCGACCTCCTCGGGCGTCGCCGGGAGCGGGATCCCGCTCGAGGGATCGGACTTCGACATCTTGCGCTCGGCCGTGCCCTCGACCGGGTCCATCCGACCGCCGCCCTTCAGCGACGAGAGGAGCGGAGTGTGGATCGCGGCCGGCACCGGCCAGCTGTAGTGGTGGGCGACCTCGCGGGCGAGCACGTGCGCGCGCCGCTGGTCCATCCCCCCGTAGGCGAGGTCGACCGGGAGCTCGAAGATGTCCGCGGCCTGCATCGACGGGTAGAACAGCTTCGCCGTGTCGAGGTTCGCCTCCTCCTCGCCGCGGCCCATGATCGACATCGCGCGTCGGGTCCGCGCGAGCGACGTCGCCTGCGCGACGCGGACGACCCGCTCCCAGTACTCGCCGCGCGCGGTGAGCTCGTGGGCCCATCGGTACTTGACGCGCTCGGGGTCGACCCCGAGCGCCGTGAACGTCGCCCGGAGGGACCGGCCCGACGCTTCGATCCGGGCGCGGTCGCCGCCCAATTTGTCGTTGATCCACGCGTGCCAGTCGGCGAGGAAGACCGTGACGTCGCAGCCGGCCTCCGTGAGGTCGAGGATCTTCCGGACCGGGATCAGGTGGGCGACCGTGAGCGGGCCGGACGGCTCGAAGCCGATGTACGCCCGGGGACGCTCCGACCGGGCGAGGAGCGACCGGACCTCCTCGCGCGTCACGACCTCGGTCGTGTGCCGCACGACCCGTTCGACCCGCTCCTCGAGGTCCATGCCGAGGGGAGGCGGCGCCGCATTTATCGCATCCCCCGGGACCCGCCGTCCACCGCCGGCCGGCGGGAGCCACAGTATAAGACCCTCAGGCGTGCTAGTACGCCATCCCACTCCTATGGCGGATGGCACGGCGGAAGGGTTGGCGGCGACCGGCCCCGCGAGCCGGTCCGCCGAGGCCGGGGACCTCGCGAAGGCGCTCGGGGTCGGTGCCGACACCGCCGAGACGTTGATCCAGGCGGGATACACCTCCGTCCAGTCCGTCCGGGAGTTGAGCGAGACCGCGCTCGAGCTCCTCGGCGTCTCCACGAGCGACGTCGAGCGGATCCGTCGTCGGCCCGACACCGCCCCGGCCACGGCCGACCGAACGGTCGAGAACGACCGGATCGTCCAGCGTTGGGTCGGTACCGTCCGTCGCGCCGAGAAGCCCCGACGCCCGCGGCTCACGAGCCCGACCAAGGACTCGACCGACACGCTCCGCAAGTGGGTCGAGGGCGACGACGGCGCGATGGAGGAGTGGATCCAGTCGTCCGAGCCGCCGCACGCCGTGGCGACCCCGTCGGTCGCGCCGCCGGGCGACGTCGGCCCGGAGGAGACCGTTCGCCCCAGTCCGGCCGACGAGGCGGCCGCCGCGCCGGTCGTCGAGCGGGAGGAGACGGTCGTCCGATGGCTGATGGGCCTCCTCGACCGGGTCAAGAGCGACCAGTTCGACCCCGCGACGATGATCCAGGAGAGCCAGGACCTCCACCGGCAGCTGTTCGACGAGCGCACGAAGCGCAAGCAGCTCGAGGAGGAGGTCGAGCACGTCAAGCGCGGCTCGATCGCGGTGATCAAGTACGTCCGCTCGCACGAGGCGAAGGAGAAGGAGCTCGCGGTCCGTGCGAAGGAGGACGAGATCGCGGAGCTGAAGCTCCGCCTCCTCGCGCTCGATAGCGTGGAGAAGGGCGCCCCGGCGGGCGCGGCCGGGGGCGGCGCGACGTCGGCGAGCTCCCCCCAGTACACGGCGAACGCGGTCGAGAAGGCGACGCGCGAGCTCGACCAGCGGCTCCGGGAGGAGTTCGGCGAGCGGGAGCATGCCTTCATCGAGCGGGAGACCGAGCTCCGTCGCCGGAACGTCCAGCTCGAGAGCGAGGTCCGCAACCTCCAGGCGGAGGTCGGGCGGACCCGGGAGCGGGGCGCGATCCTCTCCTCGGGCGGCTCGATGCCGGCCGACGTCGACGCCCGGTTCGCCGCCCTCGACCAGCGCGAGAAGGACCTCGTCGCGCGGGAGAACGAACTCCGCCAGCGATTCGAGGAGATCCGGATCAATTCGGAGGAGATGGAGCGCCGGCGTTCGCCGCTCGAGTTCAAGGAACGGGAGCTCGCCGCCTACGACACGCAGCTCCAGACGCGCAAGCAGGCGCTCGACCTCGAGGCGCGGCGGCTCGAGGAGCTCCGGCGCGAGGTCGCGTCGACCGGCTCGGTGGCGGCGTCGGAGGAGTCCCGCCGGATGGAGGACCTGCGCCACGAGCTCCACGTGAAGGAGGAGGAGCTCCGGGCCCGGGAGGGCGCGCTCCGCGAGCGGACGCTCGAGCTCGAGAAGCTCGCGGGGACGGCCGCGAAGGCGGAAGCCGACGAGATGCACGCGGACGCGGTCCGCGACGTCGCGGAGGTGAAGGTCAAGAGCGGGATCCGTCGCCTGGACGACCTGCTCTACGGCGGCTTCCCGGCCGGCGCCCAGCTGCTCCTCAACGGCCCGGCGCACACCGGGAAGGACGTCCTCGCGCGCCTGTTCTCCGTGGAGGGGCTGAAGCTCGGCATCCCGTCGCTCTGGATCGTCACGGACAAGACCTGGGGCCAGGTCCGCGACGACCTGGTCGGTCTGTACCCGAAGTACGACGAGGCCGAGAAGGCCGGGATGATCCGGTTCATCGACCTCTACTCGCGGAGCGTCGGCTCGAGCGGCTCCGCCTCCGGCGTTCGCCTGCTCTCCTCGACCGACAAGGGGGTGCTCGACCAGCTCGCCCAGACCGTGAACGGCGTCTCGGAGGAGCTGAAGGAGCGGTTCCCGACCTACCGGGTCGTGTTCGAGTCGGTCTCGACGCTCACCGCCTACCTCGACACGGCCGCGACGTTCCGCTTCCTCCAGCCGATGATCGGCCGCCGCAAGCTCGACCAGGCGGTCGGCTACTACGTCCTCGACCGCGGGATGCACTCGGACGCCGACCTGGAGACGCTCGAGCACATGGTCGACGGCTCGATCAACTTGAAGATCGAGCAGTTGAAGACGTTCCTCTCGGTCAAGGGGATCGGCGAGACCCAGTCGCGGGCGTGGATCGGCTACACGTTCGCGAAGCGCTCGCTCAACCTCGGCTCGTTCAGCCTCGACCACATCCGCTAGGCCGGGCGCGGCCGCGGCGCCCGCCCGCGGGGAAGACGGTACGGAAGCCAGAAAAACCCCGACCCGCTCGTGACCCCGATGGAGACGGAGGCGCTCCGCGAGGACCTCGTGTTCCTGCTCGCGGGCGGGGCCGCGCTGATCCTCGTCTTCCTGTTCGTCGCGTTCTCCACCGTCGGGACCTGAGCGCCGGGCCCGTCCGGCCCGGGGGCGGTCGCGGTACGAGGCGCTAAGTAGGACCGCCGCGGTCGGTTTTTCGCTAGGCTAGACCGGGGGGTTGGGCGTCCCCTTACACACCGAAACCGTCCTCAGCGGGGGTGACAGGCAGGAGCGACGTTCGGACGAGCAACGTGTCTCGCGTGATCTCGTCGACGCTCCGTTCCGCTGGGCCGCGGGCACCGCGACGAGCGCTCGGAGGAGCGCCCTAGCGGTTATCCATCACGGGCACCGGGTCAGGTCCTGACGGGAGCAGCCTTACCGTGACCCGTTGGCGCTGGAGGGGCGACGGGGCTGAGAAGCGTGCGGGGTCACCGTGCCGCCTGTCCGAACGGCAATCCTGCTGGCCTAGCACGTCGGACCGGACCGCTCGCGGACCCGACCCGACGCCCTTGGGGTCCCGGGCTGGCTCCGGGACCCGTTTCACCTCCACGGAGCCCATCGACGTGGGGTCGGCCGGTCCCCCCGCGCGGGCACGACCGAGGAGGGG
>JASHPY010000074.1 GCA_030037855.1 Thermoplasmata archaeon
GGACAATGGGATCCGACCCCGAGAGGGGAAGGCAATCCTGAAACCCCATCGTAGTCTGGATCGAGGGCTGTAACTCGCCCTCGTGAAAATGGATTCCGTAGTAATCGCGGGTCAACATCCCGCGGTGAATGTGCCCCTGCTCTTTGCACACACCGCCCGTCAAGTCATCCGAGTTGGGTCGGAGTGAGGGTGACTCATTGGGGTCGCTCGAACTTCGGTTCAGCAAGGGGGACTAAGTCGTAACAAGGTATCTGTAGGGGAACCTGCAGATGGATCACCTCCTACGAACGCCGACCGCACGGTCGCGCGTTCGAGGTCGTCGTCCGACCTTTCGCCGCGTTCGCGCGCGCTCTTCTCCCCCCATCGGCCATCAACCCTTTTTTGAGTAGTTACGCTCTCATTATTAGCTCCCCATCGCTCGGTCGACCGATGATGGCGACGTCGACCGTGCGGCCGGTCCCCGCGTCGATCCGCTCGGCGGCGCGCGCGCTCGCGGACGGCGAGCCGGTCCTGATCTTCGACGCCGCCGACCGCGAGGCGGAGACCGACCTCGTGTTCCTTTCCGAGAAGGCCACGCCCGAGATCGTTCGCCTCGCGCGGAAGGACGCGGGCGGGCTGTTCTGCACCGCGATCTCCGAGGAGCTGCGCGCGCGGCTCGACCTTCCGTACTTCACCGAGCTCCTCGCGCTCGCCGGACCGAAGCACCCCGACCTACCGAGGCTCGCGGACCGGCCGCGCTACGACCAGCGGAGCGCCTTCGGCATCACGATCAACCACCGCGCGAACTTCACGGGCGTCCCCGACAACGACCGGGCGCTCACGATCCGCGCGGTCGGGGAGCTCGCGCGCGAAGCGCCCCGCCTGACCGACGCCGAGCTCCGCGCGAAGTTCCGCGAGACGTTCCTCTCGCCCGGCCACGTCTACCTGATCTACTCCGCCCCGACGCTCCTCGGCGAGCGAAAGGGCCATACCGAGCTCGTCATCTCGCTCGCCCGGATGGCCGGTCTGAGCGAGTCCGTAACGGTCTGCGAGATGCTCGGCGACTCGGGCGGGGCGCGCTCCCCCGAGGCCGCGCGGAAGTACGGCGAGGCCCACGGCTGGCCGTTCGTGGAAGGGCGAACGATCGTCGACGCGTGGCGGTCATGGTCGTCCGCGTGATGGCCACGGGGGTCTTCGACCTCCTCCACCCCGGGCACGTCTACTTCCTCTCCGAGGCGAAGAAGCTCGGCGACGAGCTCGTGGTCGTGGTCGCCCGCGACAAGACCGCGCGGCGACTGAAGCACGAGCCGTACGTTCCCGAGCACATCCGCCGGGAGATGGTCGAGGCGCTGAAGCCGGTCGACCGCGCGATCCTCGGCTCCTCGACCGACATTTACGAGACGGTCGTGAACGAGCGGCCGACGATCATCGCGCTCGGCTACAACCAGATCTGGAACGAGGCCGAAGTCGAGCGCGAGTGCGCGCGGCGGGGGGTGCCGGTGAAGGTCGTGCGGATCGGGCCGATCCCGCACGACGAGCTCGCGACCCGTCGGATCGTCGAGCGGATCCTCGAGATCTCGGGCCACCCGAAGGAGGCGCGCCCGTGAGGAAGGTCGGGGTCGTCGACACGACGTTCGCCCGGGTCGACATGGCGCGCGTCGCGGTCCGCGCGCTCGAGGAGGCGGGTACCGGCTTCCGCATCGTGCGTCGGACCGTGCCGGGGATCAAGGACCTCCCGGTCGCGTGCCGGAAGCTGTTCCTCGAGGAGCGCGTCGACCTCTGCCTCGCGCTCGGGATGCCGGGGCGCGCCGAGTACGACAAGACCTGCGCGCACGAGGCGTCCCTCGGTCTCCTGTTCACCGGCGTCCTCGAGGCGAAGCCAATCGTCGAGTGCTTCGTGTTCGAGGGCGAGGCGGACGACCCCCGCGAGCTCGCGACCCTCGCGCGGCGCCGCGCCGAGGAGCACGCGCGGAACGCCTACGCGATGCTGTTCCGGCCCCGCGACCTCGAGCGGCGGGCCGGCGAGGGCCTGCGCCAGGGGTTCGCGGACGCGGGGCCGGTGCGACCCTAGGACGGACGATCCAACGGAGGAAACGATGCCGAAGCGAAGCAACGAAGGAACGGGCGTGACGGTGGCGATTGCGGCGAGCGAGTTCAACTACGACATCACGCTCCTGATGCTCGAGCGGGCGAAGGAGGAGATCGGGTTCCTGGGGGCGACGCTCGGGCCGGTCCTGAAGACCCCGGGGGTCTACGACCTCCCGCTCGCGGCGCAGGCGCTCCTGAAGCGTCGGGACGTCGACGCGGTCGTCGCGCTCGGCGCGGTGATCGAGGGGGAGACGAACCACGACGAGGTCGTGATGAACCAGGCGGCCCGCAAGCTGACCGACCTCTCGGTCGAGTACGGGAAGCCGATCGGCCTCGGGGTCTCGGGTCCGGGCGAGACGCGCCTCCAGGCGCAGGACCGGATCGAGAACGCGGGCAACGCCGTCCGCGCCGTCGTCAAGATGGTCCGTCGCCTGCGGGAGCTCGACTGACCGTCCGGTCGGCCGTCAGTAGCTCAAGCGCCGGACCTCGCCCATGAACGCGATCCCGAGCCCGCCCGCGGCGAGGACGAGGACGCCCGAGACGAGGTAGACGAACGGGATCGAGGTCGCGATCGCGAGCTCCCCGGCGAAGAACGCGCCGAACGGCGCGGCGGCGAGAATGAGACCCAGAAGGACGGAGATCGCGCGGCCCATCAGGCGCGCGGGTACCTTCGCCTGCACCGAGGTCAGGAGCGGGATGTTGATCACCGACATCAGGAAACCGACGGCGAACGACTCCCCGAGCGCGAGCGGGATCGAACGGGTCAGCCCGAGACCGAGCACGCAGAGTCCGAACCCGAAGAGCCCGCCGAACAGGACGAGCCCCGCCGAGCCGCGGATCTCGACCTTGCCGACGAGCACGGCCCCGACGATCGCTCCGAGCGCGATCATCGCGCCGAGGAAGCCGTAGGTCGCGGCGCCCCCGTGGAGGACCGCCCCCGCGTACGGCGCCCACAGGGCGAACGCCGCGTTCCCGGCGAAGTTCGTCACGAGCCCGATCGCGATGAGCTCGAGCAGGAACCGCTGGGAGACGACGTAGCGGAACCCCTCCCGGAACTGGTCCGAGAACCGGCCGAGCGCCGCCCCGACCTCCGGTCGCCCGACCTCGGCGGCGATCAGCAGCACGACGACCGCGGCGGCGAGGAACGAGACCGCGTCGTACGCGATCGGGATCGTCGGCCCGACGAGCGCGACCACGACCCCGCCGATCGAGAGGCCGACGATCTGGTTCGTCG
Organism: Thermoplasmata archaeon; assembly: GCA_030037855.1. GTDB lineage: Archaea > Thermoplasmatota > Thermoplasmata > Lutacidiplasmatales > UBA184 > Lutacidiplasma. The sequence goes on from JASHPY010000074.1 coordinate 3,302, forward strand.
ACGAGCTGAACGACATGAGGCTGTTCGCGGTCGTGAGGTCCTCGCTCCGAACGGTCTGGGGGATGAGCGCCGTGGAGGTGACGCGGACGACCTGCCCGCCGACGCCGAGGGCGAAGACGACCGCGACGATCAGCGCGAGGCCGGCCGCGTGCGCGAGCACGAGCCCGGAGAGGCCGGCGACCAGCAGCCCCTCGAGCACGTTCGTCCACAGGAGGATCGTCCGGCGGGGCCACCGATCGACGTAGACGCCGAGCACCGGTCCGAGCACGACCGTCGGGACGATCGCCGCCGTGACGACGATCGAGACCGCCAGCGCCGAGCCCGTGGTCGAGAAGACGAGCCAGAGGAGCGCGACGTCGAAGACGTAGTCTCCCGACTGGGAGACGAGCTGGGAGGTCCAGAGGAAGAGGAACGGACGGCTCGCGAACGCCCGTCGGAAGCTCGGCTTCGTATCCCCCGGCACGCTCGGCGCCGAGGATCCCGAGCCGTCGCCGTCGAGCGGCTGCTCTCCCACGCCGTTCCCCCGCTCTCGACCCCGAACGGTTCAATCTACGTTGCGCACCGGCGGTGACCACCCTAGATCCCGAGACGGCTGCGGAGGTAGTCGAACGCGGTCTTGCCCTTCGCCGTGTGCGGGGTCACCTTGAGCTCCCCGGCCGGGATCGCGTCCCGGCGCTGGGCGCGGAGCGCGGAGGCGAGCCGACGCAACGGTACCTCGACGGTGACGTCCGCCGCCGGGGCCGCGCCCTCGGAGACCGCCACGGCGCCGTCCTTCTCGACCCGGAACGTCGCGACCTCCTTCTCGGTGCGAAAGACCCAGGTCTGCGGCAGGTACGCCTGGAAGATCGACCCCAGCATCCCCTGGAGCCGCCGGCGAAGGTCCGGTTCCCACTGTCGTCCCGCGTCGGTGAGCAGTTCCGCGAGTTCCCCCATCGGAGGACGGGAACGAGGCGCGGTTTATACCGCCGGGGGGCGGCGCCCTACCGTCCGCCGACAAACCGCTCAACGCGCGCGGGAGTGAAGTACTCGGGCCCGACCAGCCGCGCCCCGTCGCGGCGGACGAGGACCGGCATTCGGTCGCCCGAGCGGACCCAGCGGCTCATCAGCGCCTCGCCTCCGGCGGGATGGTCGACGTCGATGATCGTCACCTGCTTCCCCAGCTTCTCGGCCAGGTCGATCACGAGGTTCGCGCACGAGATCGTCTCGGGCGAGAGGTGCCAGGCCGGAGGGGCGGGGTCCGAGCCGGGACGGGCCGCCCCCCGGGCCGGCGCGGCCGGGTGCGTGCCCATGAACAGGATCGGGGGCGTGAACGCGCCCCCGGCTCGTCCGAAGAACGACAGCTGGCTAGAACCGAGCGACGGGAGCGCCGGGCCGGGCTCGGTATCGACGAACAGGAGCACGGTCTCCCGGGCCGGAGCGGCCATCGAACTCGAAGAGAGTTCCGGCCCTTAAGGAGGGCCGGGGTAGGGGGAGCGTCCGGGACCTCTCGCGCGGGATCGTCCCCGCGACTCCCCCGGGTTTTGGATGGACTCATAAAGAGCGGCTTCCATCGCGCCGCCCGGGGAGGCGCGATGCCGGGTCCTCGAGAGTGGTACGACTCGTTGCCGTCCACCCAGGACCGGGCGCTCGAGCTCGCGCGGGCCGGCGCGCCGCCCGGAACTCGGGTAGTCGCCCGACAACAGAGCCGGGGTCGGGGTCGGCTCGACCACGGTTGGGTCTCGCCGCCGGGCTCCCTCTACCTCTCGGTCGTGCTCCCGGTCTCCGAGGAGCATCCGACCTGGCTCCCGCTCGCGCTCGGCGCGGGCCTCGCGGAGGCGTTCGAGCAACGTTGGCACATCCGTCCCCGGCTCAAGTGGCCGAACGACCTCCTCCTCGAGGACGCCTCGGGGCGCGGGCGGAAGCTCTCGGGGATCCTCGTGGACGACCTCCCGGATTCGGACGTCGCGGTCGCCGGCATCGGCGTCAACGTGCGGGTACCCGGCGGGGGCCACGCCGCCGAGCTCTCCGGCCGGACGACGTCGCTCGAGGAGTGGGTCGAGCCGTGCCCATCGATCGACGCGGTCGAGGAGCTGGTCGCGGAGACCGCGCTCACCTCCGCGCGGGCGCTCTTCGCCGCGGACGGGGTCGATACCGTGCGCCGCCGATGCCTCGAGCGTCTCTACGGCGCCGGTCGCCGCGCGACGGTCGACGGTCGCATTGAGGGCCGGATCGCCGCGCTCGGCCCCGACGGCGAGCTCGTCCTCGACGTCGACGGCGAACGGATGACGATAAGAGCGGGCGACCTCCGCGTGGAGGGGATGGCATGAGCGAGGCGTTCGACCGGTGGTCGGTCCTGAAGCGCAAGGCCCGCGAAGGCGGCGGCGCGGACCGGGTCAAGAAGCACCGGGCGGCCGGCAAGCTGACCGCCCGCGAGCGGCTCGAGGCGTTCTTCGACCCGGGCACGTTCACCGAGATCGACTCGTTCGTCACCCACCGGGTCGAGAAGTTCGGCCTCGCGGACCGACGCCCCCCCGGCGACGGGGTCGTCACCGGCTGGGGCGAGGTCGACGGCCGGCCGGTCTGCGCCTTCGCCCAGGATGCGACGGTCTTCGGCGGCGCGCTCGGCGAGGCGCACGCGATGAAGATCGTGAAGGTGATGGAGACGGCGCGCAAGGCGGGGGTCCCGATCGTCGGGCTCGACGACTCGGGGGGCGCCCGGATCCAGGAGGGCGTGATGAGCCTCGGCGGCTACGGCGAGGTCTTCTTCCGGAACGTCACGCTCTCGGGCGTCGTCCCGCAGCTCTCGCTCATCCTCGGCCCGTGCGCGGGCGGCGCGGTCTACTCCCCGGCTATCACGGACTTCGTGATCATGGTCGAGGGGACGGGCCAGATGTTCATCACCGGGCCGGACGTCGTGCGCGCGGTCACCGGCGAGGAGGTCACGATGGACGCCCTCGGCGGCGCGGACGCGCACGCGACCCAGAGCGGGGTCTCCCACTTCACGGCCGGCTCGGACGCGGAGGCGATCGATCTCGCCCGCCGGATCCTCTCCTACCTTCCGCTCAACAACCTCGAGGACGCGCCGGTCGCGGCCGGCGACGCGCCGCCGGAAGGCGGCCTCGCGGAGCTCAGCCGGCTCGTCCCCGAGGACGCGAACGCGCCGTACGACGTCCACGAGGTGATCGCGCGAATCGTCGACGCCGGTTCGCTCCTCGAGGTCCAGCCGGCGTGGGCGACGAACCTCGTGGTCGGGTTCGCCCGCCTCGGGGGGCACGCGGTCGGCGTGGTCGCGAACAACCCGGGCTCGCTCGCCGGCACGCTCGACATCAACGCCTCGACGAAGGGAGCGCGGTTCGTCCGGTTCTGCGACGCGTTCAACCTTCCGCTCGTGACCCTGGTCGACGTCCCGGGGTTCCTGCCCGGCACCGCGCAGGAGCACGGTGGCATCATCCGCCACGGCGCGAAGCTGCTCTACGCGTACGCGGAGGCGACGGTCCCGCTCCTGACCGTGATCCTCCGCAAGGCGTACGGCGGGGCGTACGACGTGATGTGCTCGAAGCATCTCGGCGGCGATTTGAACCTCGCGTGGCCGACCGCGGAGATCGCGGTGATGGGCGCGGACGGCGCCGTCAACATCCTCTATCGGCGGGAGCTCGAGTCGACGCCCGACGCCGAGCGCGAGGCGGCCCGGGCGCGCCTCGCCGCCGAGTACCGTCAGGAGTTCCTGAACCCGTACCTCGCCGCCGAGCGAGGCTACATCGACGACGTGATCGATCCCGCCGAGACGCGGGCGCGCCTCCTCGCCGGTCTCAAGATCCTCTCCTCGAAGCGCGACGACCGTCCGCCCCGCAAGCACGGGAACATCCCGCTGTAGCGTGAGGTCCTGCCGATGGTCGAGATCACGGAGACCGTCCTGCGCGACGGCCACCAGTCGCTGATCGCGACCCGGATGCGGACGAGAGACATGCTCCCCGCGGCCGAGCGCCTCGACGCGATCGGCTACCGGTCGCTCGAGGTCTGGGGTGGCGCGACGTTCGACGTCTGCCTGCGGTTCCTGCGCGAGGACCCGTGGGAGCGCCTTCGACTCCTGAAGCGCGCGATGCCCCGAACGCCGCTGCAGATGCTCCTCCGGGGGCAGAACCTGGTCGGCTACCGGCACTACCCCGACGACGTCGTCCGCAAGTTCGTCGCCGAGGCGTCGCGCCAGGGGATCGACATCTTCCGGGTCTTCGACGCGCTCAACGACCCCCGGAACATGGAGGTCGCGCTCGACGCGGTGAAGCGCGCCGGTGGACGCGCCCAGGCGACGATCTGCTACACCCAGTCCCCGGTGCACACGCTCGAAGCGTTCGTCGACCTCGGCCGGCGCCTCGCCGCGATGGGCGCGGACGAGCTGTGCGTCAAGGACATGGCGGGGTTCATGCCCCCGACCGAGGGCGCGACCCTCGTGCGGGCGCTCGTGACGGAGGTCGGGCTCCCGGTCGTCGTCCACACGCACTCGTCGAGCGGGATGTCGACGATGACCTGCCTCGCGGTCGCCGAGGCCGGTGCGACCGCGGTCGACAGCGCGATCAGCCCGTTCTCCGGCGGCACGTCGCAGCCACCGACCGAGACGCTGGTCGGGGCGATGGCGCACACGGCGCTGGACCCGAAGCTCGACCTCGAGGCGCTCGCCGACCTGGCGGCGTACTTCGGGACCGTGATGGACCACTACCGCCCGCTGCTGAACCTGCGGTCGCTCCAGACCGACCCCGGGATCCTGACCCACCAGGTCCCGGGCGGGATGCTCTCGAACCTCCTCTCGCAGCTCCAGGAGCAGGACGCGCTCGGCCGCCTGACCGAGGTGCTCGCCGAGGTCCCGCGCGTGCGCGCCGACCTCGGGTACCCGCCGCTCGTGACCCCGACCAGCCAGATCGTCGGGATCCAGGCGGTGCTGAACGTGCTCACGGGCGGTCGCTACCGGCAGATCACCCAGGAGGTCCGTGACTACGTCCGGGGACTCTACGGCGTGCCGCCGGCCCCGATCGACGCCGAGCTCCGTGCGAAGGTCCTCGCGAACGGGACCGCCGCGATCACGGGCCGTCCGGCCGACCTTTTGCCGCCGGAGTTCGAGAAGATGCTGGGGGAGGTCCGCGCGCTCGTCCCCGCGGCGGACGACGCGGAGGCGCTCAGCTACGCGCTGTTCCCGGTCGTCTACCGGTCGTACCGGGGCGCGGTCGACCGCGGGCTCACGTCCGA
>JASHPY010000015.1 GCA_030037855.1 Thermoplasmata archaeon
CTCGGCGTGCCGCTGCTGCTGGTCGCCTACGTCGCGCGGGAAACGGAGCCGCTGGGCATCCGCTGCTTCGTCTACGGTGTCGCGGTGACGTGGGGGCTCCTGCTCCTCGCCGACGTGCCGCTCGCGGTCGGGAGCGCGTCGAACGCGAGCCTCGCGTTCCTCTCGGGATTCTTCTCGCTGGCCGCGGAGCAGTTCCGGGTGTTCGGAGGGCTCATCCCCGGGGCCGCGACCCCGACGCTCCCGCTGAACGCGCTGTTCAACGCGACGTACGCGGCGGTGACCGCGGTCTCGCTCGCCGGCTTCTTGCTCGTGACGACGCGACCGCAGACCGGCGGCGCGCGGCCGCTTCCGGTCGCGGTCCGTGTCTACCGGGACCTCGGCGTCGGCGACGAACTCTCCCCGGTCTACGGCTTCTCGGCGGCCCAGCGCGAGGTGTTCCGCGCGCGCACGCCGGGCGACTCCCCGTTCCTCACCTGGCCGCCGGGCCTCGAGCCGATCTTCTACGGCGCGGCGACCGCGGCCGCGCTCCTCGCCGCGGCGTTCTTCGCGCCGAAGTGGGCGGTGCTCGGGGTGACGGTCGGCGTGGCGCTCGCGTGCGTCGTGCTCGTCCGATGGACCGACCGGCCGCGCGGGCTACCGGTACCCAAACTGCGGGAGCCGGCAAAACCGGCCGCGACGGACCCGGACGCCGGCGAGACCGTGGCCCCGACCCCGGGCCGCGAACCGGCCGGGACGGGCGCGGCCGCCCTCCCGCCCGCGACCCCACCGTCCGGGGAAACGCCCGCCCCCGCCTCGCCCGGCCCCGCGTCCTAGCGCTGCCCCGGGCGCCGCAGGCCCCCGCGGGTCGCCGCGGCGTTCTCCCGGATCTCTCGCTCGCGCGACGAGGGGTTGCGGAGCATCGTGAGGTAGACGAGCGCGCCGATCACGCCCGCGATCGGGAGGAGGATCAGCGACCAGATCTCGCTCGTCCCGAGCGGGAGGATCTCGAGCCCGGTGTACCGGGCCGGCGGGATCGGGGGAAGGTAGATCGTGAACTGGTTCGGCACGTGCCCGTAGACGACCGAGAACGTCCCGTTCGCGGGAAGGAACCCGGTCGCGTTCGAGCTCCAGTAGGTCGTGCCCGAGGGCACGCCCGAGATGTTGGCCCATCCGGTCGGGAGCGACGACCCTTCGATCGGCGGGAACGGGAGCCCGTCGCTCAGGTTGACCCCCGAGAAGCGCAGGAAGAGCTTCGCTCCGCCGACCGGGGGGTTCCCCGGTCCGGCGCTGAGCACGAGGACGTGGATCGTCGAGAACGGGATCAGCTGGAGGTAGATCGTCCGGCCGAGCGAGGCGTCCGGCGACGCGTCGAGCACCGGGATCGAGTCGTTCGTGAGATACCCCGCCGCGCTGACCTCGATCGAGTAGTTCCCGGGGGGCGGGACGAACACGACGTTCCCGTCGACGTTGGTCGAGAGCGTCTCGCTGAACGGCCCGGTCGAGATCGGCGTCGTGTTCGTGAGCGTCACGTTCGCCCCGCGCACGGGGTCCCCGGGGCCGTTGCCCCGCTGGCCCAGGATCTCGATCGTGACGGAGGGGAACGGGCGCGAGTTCAGTGACACGTTCACGGTCGCGGAACCGGTGAAGTTGATCTCGACCGGCGCCGACGCGTTCAGGAACCCATAGACGGAGGCGTGGACCGTCTGGTTGCCCGACAGCAACGGCGTCGAGGTCAGGGAGCCGTTCGATCCGGTCGTGCCGAGGTACTCCGTGCCGAGCGAGATCGACGCGCCCGAGAGGTTCGTTCGGGTGGAGTTCGGCAGCACGCCCACGGCGTGGACGGTGAGGACGAACAGCGGCGAGATCGTGATCCCGATGAGGTTGTCGACGCCGGGCGCGATGTATCGCGAGCGGTTCACGCTGTGGTATCCGTGCAGCGAGACGCCCACGAAGTACGTCGCGGCCGGGACGTCGACGAAGATCGCGTTCCCCTCGTCGTCGGTGTGCACGGGCGACGGCGGCAGGAGCGCGGTCCCGTAGGTCAGGCTCACGAGGGCGCCCTCGATCGGCGCGAGGGCGGGGTTGGTGACCGTGACGGTCACGTTCGCGGGCGCCAGCTCGGTCATCGACTCGACCGCGGTCACGGTCGCGCCGGGAGGGAGCCAGACGAGCGCCGTCCGATTCGCGTAGCCGGCCTGCTGGACCGCGACCGAGGTCAGCCAGGCGGGCAAGTCCTCGGCCTGGACGTAGCCGGTCGCGTTCGTCGTGAGCGGTACGCCGGCGTTGACCGTGACCGAAGCGTTCGCGATCGGCGACCCCGTGCTCGAGTCGACCACCCGGACCGTCAGGTTCGCGACCGCGGAGAACCGCCAGGCGTCGGAGAGCGCGAACACGCCGTTGGTGCCGCCCGCGAGCAGGAGGGTCGCGTTGCCCGGGACCGCGAGGAAGTCGGCGGCGGCGGAGTACCGGGCGCTCGGCGCTTGCGGAGAGGAGGGGACGCTCCACGCGCTCGTGGCGGGGTTGTAGAAGTACGTCGAGGACAGCGCGACCGTGCCGTTGGTGCCGCCGAACAGGAGGTCGACCCCCTGGCTCGAGTCCCAGGTCCAGACCGCATCCATCCGCGGGGCGGGCGAGGGGCCGGAGGGGGTGTCACGGCTCCATGCGTCGGTCGTGAGCGAGAACGACCAGATCGCCGACGAGCAGGGGTAGCAGCCCCCGAAGAGGAGGAACTCGTTCTCGGTCGGCTGCCAGACGAGCGAGGCCCCGTGCAGCGCGCCCGGGGAGATGCCGCCCGGCGGAGTGACCCGACTCCAGGTGTCGGTCGTCAGGTCCAGGAGCCACGTGTCGGCGTAGGTGAACTCGCCGGAACCGCTCGAGTTCTGGTTCCAGCCGCCGTAGAGTAGCGCGACCCCGTTCCCGACCGCGAAGGCGGGGTCCTGTCGCGCCGCCGGAGCGACCGAGGTGCTCACGTTCGTCCAACGGTTCGTGGCGAAGTCGAACACCCAGGTCGCGTTCGAGGCCGCGTGCGTCGCGACGTTGACCTCCCCGCCGAACAGTACCGCGGTGCCGGCGGCGGCGTCCGTCGAGAATCCGAAGTCGCTCCGGTTGGACGGGGCGGACGGAGGACTCAGGTCGCTCCACGTGTTCTCGGTCTCGTTGTAGAGGTAGGTCGCGTCCGAGAGCCCCGTCGAGGCGTTGCCACCGAACAGCACGCCGGAGCCGTCGCTCGCGAGCGCGGCGAATCCGGCGCCGGCGAGAGCGACCGGCGGGGCGGGCGTGAGCGAGACCCAGTCCATGCTCGGAGGGTCAGCGAACGGGGTCGAGTCCGCGCCGGCGGCCATAGGAACCGGCGAAGGGAGTGGTTCCGCACTCGACGCGCCCGGCAGGCCTGCGGGGACGCTCGCCGCTCCGAAGGCGACCGACGGGAGGGGAATCGCCGTGAGCAGCGCGACGACCAGGACCGCGAGTAGAACTCGACCCGAGCGGCGTCCCGACCGCCACGTCAGCGCGGCGGGGGAGGCTCCCCGGAGACCGACCGGTCTCCCGCCCGAGTCACCCCCCGTACTCCCGCCGTCCGACCCCATCTCCGCCCCGAGCTCCCTCCCGGGGAGAAGGCCAGCGGGCTTGACCTTGATGGGAAGGAAAGGCCCCCCCGGCCGACCCGCCGGAGGACTCGCCGGCAGGCGTCTCGAGAAACGGTATATCGGAGTCGACCGGTGGCTCGCCCGGGTGCCATGGCGGCTCTCGGAGCTCGGAGGGCGGTCGCGATCGTCGTTGCCGTGCTGATGGTGCTCGCGGCTGCGGGGGTGATCGATCTCGCCCGGCCGACACCCTTGTCGGCTCGAACGACGATGACGAGCTCGAATACTCCCGCGCCACCGACGTCCCCAACCGCTCCCTCGAGCTCCCCGACCGCGGTTTCCTCGCGGGCAGCGACCATCCTCGGAGAGATCCGACAGTCCGGACGGCCGGCGCCGGATCTTCACCTTCCGGACCTCTCGGCCCGACCCCCGTCGGCGGGCGAGGGCGTCGCCCCTACGTATTCGAGCGCCCCGGCGCCGATGGGCGTAGCGGACCTCGGCCTAACGAACGTCTCGGGCACGCTCAAGGGGTCCGTGCTCGATACCTCGAGCGTCGAAGGAACGATCACGCTCACGAACGCCCTCTCGGTGAACGTCGATGGCGACGGCCCCGACATGTTCGGTATCCAGCTGAACGCGGTCGACACGGGGGTCACGTTGTTCGACAATTCGTCGAACTACTTCTGGACCCAGAACTTCGTGAGCTACACCCCGTCCTCGGGCGAGCTCGTCTTCGGAGACAACGTCTGGAACTTCTCCAACTACGACGCCTACATCTCCCCGAACGTCTTCTACGCTACGGGCCCCAACGGCACGCTCTACGCGCCCGTGTACTACTACGCGATCGGCCCGACGTTCACGATCCACTATCCGTTCACCATCACCTTCTACGAGAACTCCACCGTCCTCTTCGACCGCCCGGCCGTCTTCTTCAACTACACCGTCTCGAACTCCACGATGCGCACCTCGGGCTCCTACGACTACGTGGTCTTCAACTCGACCGCGCGGGAGGCGCGAAAGGCGTTGCCCGCCGGAGAGTTCCAGATCAACGGTAAGACGATCGACCCGGTGGGGCTCCCCAACGACCTCGAGCTCGACGTCGTCGGGAACGACGACGGCGACACCACGACCTTCTACCAGATGGACGCCTCGCTCTCGATCGCGACCTGGGACGCGACGTCCAGCGCCTACGTCCCCGTGACGAGCGCGATGGACGCGGGCTCGGAGACCGGCGAGACCAGCGACGGCGTCTCGGTCTCCTTCACCGGCGCGACACCGGTCGCCGAGATGCAGCTCGGACCGTCCTTCCTCTACGGCCTCTGGGGGATGTCGAAGGACGCCGGTGCCCGCACGGTCGCTCAGTCGCTCAACCCCGCGTCGACGTTCATTTTCGTGAACCCGGGCGCGACGCAGAACCAGAGCGCCGCCCAGTGGGTGATGTCCTCGCCGACGGGCTCCACGACGTTCTACGTTCCGAACGGCGGCACCTACTGGGTCGAGTACCTTCTCTCGGACCGAGACCCGGGCCACGCGCTTCTTACCGGGGCCGCGAACTCGACGACGGCCCTCTCGTTCTCTGGGACCCTGAACCTCGCGGAAGGCGTCTACACGCCGCTGATCGCGTTCGGGAACGCCGAGCTCGCGAGCATCTCCTCGAGCGGCATCGGCACCGTGTCGAGCCCCTACGTGCTCTACAACAACGAGCACGGTCCGATCGACCCGCAGTTCGCCGCCTGGAACGACTTCCAGTTCCCCGTGTTTCCGGGTGTCCTCCTGGTGGGGACGACCGCGTACGTCACGGTGACCCCGCCCTCCTTCGAGATCGAGTACCCGTCCTGGATGACGGCCGTGGTCGAGGAGTTCGGTCTTCCGTCCACGAACAACCTCCAGCTCCAGTTCTGGGAAACGAGCCACGTCCGCATCCTCGGCGGCACGATCTCGGGCTGGCTCTCCGCGTTCCTGGTCGGCTTCCCGGAAGGCTCGGTGATGTTCTGGAACTCCTCCGACAACCTGGTGGCGAGCTCGACCTTCGAGGACGAGGGCGACGCCATCGTGCTCTACGGCGGCACGTCGAACACGATCTGGGGGAACTCGTTCTACGCGTCCGCGACCACCGCGAGCGTCCCCGAGGACGTCCTCAACTCCGGGAACCTGACCCAGGCGATCAACGAGTCCGAGTCGGGGGACCTCATCTACAACAACTACGTCGACGTGCCGTTCCCCGCGGTCACTCCGACCTACGACCCGCTCTCCTGCCAGATCAACTGCGAGCCCGCGACGTACGTCGACGCGTGGAACGTGAACCTGCAGCCCGCGTCGGACGTCCGGGTCGTGGACGGG
>JASHPY010000075.1 GCA_030037855.1 Thermoplasmata archaeon
CCGCTAGCGGCGCGGGACGAACCAGACGTCGGTGATCGAGTACTTCGGGTTCGGGTCGAAGACGGCCCGGACCGGCATCCCGACGTAGCAGTCCGACTCGACCGCGTCCTTGAGGCGGACGAGGAGGAGGCTGCCCACGCCGTCGAACTCGACCATCGCGAGGTTGTACGGCGTCTCGGAGAGGAACGCCTCGCTCCCGAAGTGGCAGGTCGTCCAGGAGTGGACCCGCCCCTCGGTCGGAAGGTCGAACCACTCGGTCGGCGCCCCGCAGACCATGCAATGGCTGCGCGGGGTCGCGTAGACGAACCGGCACTTCGGGCGGCGGCACCGCGAGCCGCGGAGCTTCCCCTCGGCGAGGCCGAGGAAGAACGGCGAGTCCTCCGCGTAGCTGTGGATGTACTGGATCGAGTACGGGTAGCGGATGATCAGGCTCTCGACGCCCTCGGCGTCGCGGAAGATCGCGGACCCGGTCCGCTCGATCTCCGCCTGGACGTCGCGGAACTTCGTGTACGTCGGGGGACGGGGCCTCATCGGAACCCCCGCTCGAGGATCGAGACGGTCACGGCCGAGCCGGTCCCGGCGTGGCTGTGGATCGCGCCGTGGCGCGCGTTCGGGATCTGGAGGGTCGCGTCGCCGAAGTGCTTCGCGATCGTGCCCTGCAGCTGCCAGAACGCGAACACCCCCTGCATGAGGCCGGTCGCGCCGACCGGGTGGCCGCACGCGATCAGTCCGCCGGACGGGTTGACCGGCGTCGCGCCGGCCCGCGGCACCGGGAATCCGTAGTCGATCCCCTTCAAGAACGGGTCGCCCCGTTCCACGAAGTCGTACCCCTCGCCGTAGTGGCAGAGGCCGAGGTCCTCGTACGTCTGGATCTCGCTCGAGGCGTAGGCGTCGTGGAGCTCAATGAAGTCGAGCTGCGAGTTCGGGTCGGTGATGCCGGCCATCTTGTACGCCTCGAGGCCGGCGGCCCGGCCCGCGCGGAACGAGTGGATCCCCGGGTACGGCAGGTCCTCGTAGTCCCGCGCCCGCTCCTTCGGCATCAGCGGCACTTTGCCGAACGGACGGTCCGCGAGCCGCATCGTATCGGTGCCGGTACCGACCCCGATCACGCGGACCGGCCGGTCGGTGAACTCCTTCGCGCGACTCTCGTCGCAGAGGATCACGACCGCCGCGCCGTCGCTCATCGTGCAGATCTGGTCGCGGGTGAGCGGGTAGCTGATCATCTCGGAGCCGAGGACCGACTCGACGGTCGAGCGCTTCGGATACTGGGCGTACGGATTGTGGAGCGCGTTCCGGTGGTTCTTCACCGACACGAGGCTCATGATCCGGCTCCCCTCGGCGATCGCGAGCCGCTGGGCCTCCCGCTCGTCCTGGACCCCGGCGAACTTGCCCCGGCGGAGGTACTCGTAGATGTGCCGCACGACCATCAGCGCGTAGTAGCCCGTGTAGAATCCGCCGAGGGGGAAGTCGAAGTTCGTGTCGGACGCGAGCGCGATGAACTCGTTGCCCTTCCACGTCGCGACGCGGCTCATGGTCTCGTAGCCCGCGCCGAGGCAGACGTCCATTCGCCCGCTCGCGACCGCTTCGTAGGCGGCCTGGAAGCACTCGCCGCCGGTCGCCCCGCCCCACTCGATGCGGACCGAGCCCTTCGGGTTCATCCCGAGGTAGTCCTGGACCATGCTCGCCGCCTTGAGCTGGCGCGAGAAGTGGTCCGAGAAGTAGGAGATGCGCGAGCCGTCGATCCGGTCGGTCGTGAGGTTCGGGATCCCCTTCACTGCGTAGTCGTAGGCGCGCTTCACCATCAGGCGGAAGTCCATCGCCGGGTGCGCCTTCGCGAACTTCGTCACGCCCCCGGTGACCATGAACACCTTGCGCGCGCGCGTCGTCGGGGTGAGGCGTCGGGGCATGGGTCGGGCGGTCGGTTTCGGTCTCGCGGCTTTCGCCGTGCGTTTCGGCCGAGCGGGCACGATGATTCCCTCGGTCCGCCCATCCGGGGCCGGTTCTTAAGGGGCGGCCCGACGGGCCCGCGTCAGCGGGCAACTCTTTACCGCGAGCCGCTTCGGCCCGACACCATGCCGAGCCCTCCCGTCAAGCGCGACCTCGTCTCGCTGCGCGACGTCGCGACGGACCTCCCGAAGCTCCTCGCTCGCGCCGCGGCGCTGAAGGCCGAGCGGCGGCGGGGGACGCTCCGCCCGACCCTCCGCGCGAAGAACCTCGCGCTGATCTTCGAGAAGCCGTCGACCCGCACCCGCGTCTCCTTCGAGGTCGGGATCCGGGACCTGGGGGGCGGCGCGATCTACCTCTCCGCACGGGACCTGCAGCTCGGCCGGGGCGAGACGATCGCCGACACGGCGCGGATCCTGTCTCGGTACTGCGACGCGATCGCCTACCGCGCGTTCCGGCACGCCGACATGGTCGAGCTCGCGCGCTGGGCGACGATCCCCGTCATCAACGCGCTCGACGACCTCGAGCATCCGTGCCAGATCGTCGCGGACCTGCTCACGATGTCCGAGCGGTGGAAGGGTCGCTTCCGCGGTCATCGGCTCGCCTGGGTCGGGGACGGGAACAACGTCCTCCATTCGCTCCTGCTCGGCGCCGCGGCGGTCGGCCTCGACCTCTCGGTCGCGACGCCCGAAAAGTACCGACCTCGCCCGGAGATCGTCGCGCAGGCAACGGAGCTGGCCCGCGGTACCGGGGCCCAGGTCACGTTCGTCACCGATCCGGCGACCGCGGCGCGGGGCGCGGACGCGATCTATACGGACGTCTGGGTCTCGATGGGCGACGAAGCAGAGCAGGCGGCCCGGGAAGCCGCGTTCCAGGGGTTCCAGGTCAACGCGTCGCTCCTCGCGCTGGCGGCAACGGGCGCGTTCGTCCTGCACGACCTTCCCGCCCACCGCGGTCAGGAGATCACGAGCGAGGTGCTCGACGGTCCGCGGTCGGCCGCCTGGGACCAGGCGGAGAATCGGTTGCACGCTCAGAAAGCGATCCTCGAGCTGCTGCTCCGGCCGCCGGCGCGGCGCGCCGGCCGCTCGCGCCAGTAGGGAACGGGCCCGGGGGGGGTCACTCCGGCGCCGTGGGGTCGGCGCGCAGGCGCACCTTGAGCAGTCGCTCGACCCGACGGACGAGGTCGTCCGGAGGATGGATCGCGCCCGACTCGAGCTTGAGCACGACCGATTTCTTCTCGTTCAGTTTCTTGCCGAACTCCTCGGGCGTCCATCGGAGCGCCTCGCGGGCGACGCGGATGCGCTTCGTCCAGTCCGGCGCGAGCTCCATCTCGCCGATGTCCTGGTAGAGGTCGCGCTCCTGCATCGGCCGACTCCCCCCTCGCGCGTGAGCGGTCGCGCCCGAGTACGCCACCGACCGACCCGGAGACGGGACCGATACGACCGTCGGGGCCGGGTCGAGCGGCGTGCCGAAGCGGGCGCACTCCGGGCAGAGGCGGAGCACCGACCCCTCGACCTTCACGCGACTCGTCAGCTCGACGTCCTTCCCGCACATCTCACACAGCATGGAGCTCCGTTGCGCCGACCGGTCGGACCGGTCCCGAGGCGGTCGTTCCGGCTACCGGCGTCGTCGACGGGGGGACTCCCGTGCGCGGCGAACGTTCGGTCACGAGAACCGGCCTCGGAAGAGCGCGAGCCCGAGCGACCGACTCCATCGCTAAATCGATTTCGTCGCCGGGCCACTATGACCCCCGGCGTCGCGAACGTCGGTTTTCCTTCGACCGCTCGGTGCGCCGCCGGTCGCCGTGCGACCGTTTCTCTCGGGGTTCGCCGAGAGAATGCCTATATAGGGGTACCTTTTGGGCGCGCCCGGAGCCCTCCGGATGGCGCAGAAGCCCCACCTCAACATCGTCTTCATCGGCCACGTCGACCACGGCAAGTCCACTACCGTCGGTCGCCTTCTCCTGGACACGGGCGTGATCCGTCAGGAGGA
>JASHPY010000016.1 GCA_030037855.1 Thermoplasmata archaeon
ATCACGTAGACCTCCGGGTGGGCGAAGAACCAGAAGATGTTCTGGTACAGCAGCGCACCGCCGAGCGGCGTCCCGTTCGCCGCGGCGAGGATGTGGGTCCCGAACAGGCGGTCCGAGAGGACCATCGTCAGCGCGATCGATAGCGAGGGGAGGGCGAAGATGAGGAGGACCGAATTGATCAGGGTCGCCCAGACGAACAGCGGCATGTTCCAGTAGTGGACGCCCGGCGCGCGGTGCTTGAGGATCGTGACCAGGAAGTTCACCGCGCCGAGCATCGAGGAGACGGTGAGGATGTGCAGGCCGAGGATCCACAGGTCGACGCCGTTCCCCGGGGCCTCGACCGAGAGCGGCACGTAGCCGGTCCACCCGGCGTTGGCGTTCGAGAGGATCAGGATGACGCCGGCCGGCGGCAGCATCCAGAAGGCGATGGCGTTGATCCGAGGCAGGGCCATCTCCTTCGAGCCGATCATCGACGGCACGAGGTAGTTGCCGAACCCGGCGAGGGTCGGCATGATGAACATGAAGATCATCAATACCCCGTGCATCGTGAACAGGGTCGAGTAGACGTCCGGGGTGATCCCGAGGGTCGTCTGCGGATCGAGGCCGAGCCCCTGGATCGTCCCGAGGTCGGTGCGGATCAGGGTCGCGTAGATTCCGCCGATGAAGAAGAACAGGATCCCGGTGGCGATGTACATCAGGCCGATCCGCTGGTGGTCGGTCGTGAACAGCCACTTCTTGATCGCCCCGACCAGCCACGGCCCGTGGTACCAGAAGACCCAGAGGACGAAGCCGGCGAACGCGGCGATCAGGGCGATGATCGTCAGCGGCTCGGCGAAGGCATCGAGTCCGCTCATATGAGCAACCCCGCGACCACGTAGGCGCACGCCGCGACCGCGATCACGAAGATCAGGATCGCGAGGAACCTCGCCTGCGACTTCACCGTCACCGGACCCGGCGCCCGCGGCGTGACGCGCCGGCCGAGCGGCCAGAGCCGGTAGGTGTGGTCGACCAGGTGGACGATCAGGGTCGCCATGAGGAACATCAGCGAGACGGCGATCCCGAACGACTGCTCGGCGCCGGGCGTGTCGAGCGGGCCGAGCCGAAGGCAGTAGACGACGAGGACCGCGATGCCGATCAGCATCAGCACCGTCACCGTGTCGTAGAGGTCGAGGACTCGGCGGCGGAGCGCGCGGAACTCCCGGACGGCGACGTCGTCGCTATTCAAACAGCGCCACCTTCCGCTGGGTCACGCCCCGGTACCGGTCGACCCGGTAGAGGATCCCGGCGAGGAACAGGAACGAGAGCGCCGCGGCGACGAACCCTCCGGCGATCGCCCCCAGGTAGAGCGGGTCGCCCGTGAGGAGCCCGAACGCGCCCCAGACGACGGTCGCCGCGCCGATGGTCCCGGTCAGGAGGAACACGAGGAGGATCCCCCAGAGAGCCCCGGTGCGCCACTCGGGCTTCTCGGCAGGGGTCTCACTCAATGCCCTTCACCTCCGGGATCGCTCCCGGCGCGGACACCGGGGCCGGCATCGAGTAGTTCCCGCCCATCCGGGCCTCGCGCACGGCGAGGCGCCGGAGGTAGCTCTTGCGGTACTGCCAGTGGAAAAGGAGGGTCGCGAGCCCGTTGACCGCGAAGATCGGGCCGATCGTGTAGGCGATCTGCATGACCGGGATCTGCACGCCCGGGGTCTCGCCGCCCCAGACGGTCATGACGACGAAGAACCCGAGCAGGCTCGTCCCGATCCAGATCCAGAGCGGCCGGTCGCGCGGGTGGGTCCGCTTCGACCGGTCGAGGAACGGCAGGAACAGGACGAAGACGATCAGCACGGTCGTGATGCCGATCGCGAGCACCGGCGTGACGCCGGCGAAGTCGACGAACTTGAACAGCCAGAGGAAATACCAGTCCGGCTCCGTCACGACCCCGGCGGCCGCGAGGTTCCCGACGTACGTCGGGAGGTTCCACGGCCAGAGCGCGGCGATCCCGATGATGAGGCCGGTGTAGAGCAGCCCCCACTTGGTGATGTACCAGAAGATGTGGGGCATGAACGGGACGTGCTGCTTGTCCTCCTTCTCGGTGTAGCGCCGCCGCTGGACCGGGTCGCTGGTCGCGGGCGGCGCGATCCCGTGCGACTCGAACAGCGCGACGTGCGCGTAGAGCAGCGCGGCGAGCACGAGCGGTAAGAGCAGCACGTGGGCGTCGAACATCCGGGACAGTAACCCCTGGGAGGTGCCGTCCGCGAGGATCAGCGGGCCGAGCAGCGGACCGACGGTCGGCAGCCGGAGCGCGAGGACCAGCCCTACGTTGGTCGCGTTGTAGGAGATCTGGGTGTACGGGAGCAGGTAGCCCGTGAACCCCATGCCGAGGGTCGCGATCAGGAGGAGGGTCCCGACCATCCAGGAGAACTCCCGGGGGGCCTTGTAGACACCGAGGTAGTAGCCCCGGTAGAAGTGGACGAACATCAGGAAGATCATCGCGTACGCGCCGTAGAGGTGGCTCGAGAGCAGCAGCGAACCGAGCGGGATCGAGTGGATGATGTAGTACGTCGAGCACCACGCCGCGGGTGCGATCGACTGCGTCCCGACCGGCTGGCCGCACGCGGTGAGCGTCGTGTTGGTGCTCGGCTGGTAGTACAGGAGGAGGAGCATCCCCGAGACAACCTGGTAGAGGAACGCGTTCAGGACGAACGCACCGGTCCAGTACGACGGCTTGAACGTGAAGTCGGGCTGCGGGCGCAGCGCCCACTTGCGCATCGCCGTCCGGTCCTCGACGAACCCCCAGATCTGGTTGAGGGTCCGATTGTACCAGCTCGTGAACGACAATCGGTGCCCTCCTACGACGGAAGTCCGAACGAGCAGAGGTGGATCGGGGACTCGCTCGCGAGCTGCGAGGTCGTCCCCACGCCGTAGTCGCCCTGGAGCGTGTTCAGGTGGCCGTTGACCGGGGCGGCGCCCGGGATGTTCCCGGTCGCGTAGATCTCCCCGTCCTCGACCTCGAGCGTGATCTGGGGGAGCGGGATGACCGCCGGGCCGGTGATGTTCGCCGCCGAGTTCGTCGCGTCGTACGTCGAGCCGTGGCAGGAGCAGTGGATGTAGAACGGCATGTTCGGGTACGTCTTCGTCGTGAACGTGTTGTTCGGGCAGACGCCGGGAGGGTAGTACGCGATCGCCGGCGCGGGGCACCCCAGGTGCTGACAGATCGCGCTGTAGGCGACGATCGAGCCGTGGGTGCCGACCCCGTAGGGCACGTTCCATGCCCCGGGGTTCGTCGCCGACGGCTCCTCCCCGTTCGCCGGCGAGAGGTTCAGCAGGAAGTTCGGCTCGTTCCGCAGCGGGTAGTTGAACAGGTAGAGCTGGGCCGTGTTGACGTTGTACTCGCTCTCGACCCCGTCGACCGTGAGCGCGGAGCCGTTCACGTCGAGCAGCTGGGTCTTCGGGAAGCTCGAGATGCCCACGGTCGGCGGCTGGACGTACTGGAGGGCCCCGCCGGCGAGCCCGCCCGCCCCCGCCCCGACCAGGCCGGCGACCGCGAGCAGCTTCAGCACGTTCCGCTTCGTCTCGTCCACGTCCTGGTCCGGGTCGGCGGAGGCGATTCGCCGGATCTGGCCGACCGGGAAGTCGAACGCGGGGTTCCGCGCCTCGACGAACGGGCAGCTCGAGGGGCAGTCCAAGCTCGGGTTCATCCGAACGTCCTCCCGCGAGTGTCGGGCTTCGCGTCGTCGGACTCGTGGGGATCCGGCACGGTCGCGTCGCCCGGGAGCTCGGCGTTCTCGCTGCCGTGGTACACGGCCCAGGTGATCCCGATCCCCACGAGGATCACGAGGATCTCGGTCATCGTGACGATCTGGTCGGGGTCGAGCGCGCTCATCGTCTCGCCTCCGGCTCCCCGACGACCGCGGGGACCGTCATCGACCAGGTCGGCATCGGGTAGCCGCCGGTCCACGGACCCCACGCCGGCTCCAGCGGCCGCTGCGGAACAATCGGCGGCGCGGTCACGGCCGCGGGGATCCCGCTGACGCGGGTCATCGTGGGGTCGAGGCCGAGCAGCGCGCCGCGGATCGAGAGCGGGCCGCCCGCCGGGATCGGGAGGTCGGCGGCCTTGGTGAACTCGGTGAGGAGCTCCTGCTTCAGCCGCCCGGCGCGGGCGTACCAGCGGCCCATCGTCCGCAGGACGTGCGCGTTGTCCTTTCCGAGCAGGAGGAACGCCGCCGCGGCGAGGAGGATCAGCCAGTCGATGTCGGAGAAGAGCGCCATCAACTCACCCCGCTCCGGCGAGCGCGCGCGGGGGCGAGGGGGGCGACGAGCGCCCCGACTCCCACCGGGCCGCGAAGTAGGCCCCACCGAAGTAGAGCCCGATCATCGGCGTCGCGATGATCAGCATCGTGATCCCGGAGTTGTCGGGCGTCACGACCATGCCGAAGACGAGCGCGCCGAGGATCGCGGCCCGCCAGTGCTTCTTCCACGCGGCCGCCTTGACGATCCCGAGCCGCGTCAATCCGTAGATGAAGACCGGGAGCTCGCAGACGATCCCGAACGCGATCGAGTAGAGCAGCGCGAAGGTGACGAAGTCCTGGACCCCGAGCGTGTACGGGGCGAGCCCCATCGCTCCGACGTAGAAGAACAGGAGGCGGAACGTGAACGGCGTGATGAACAGCATCCCGCACGCCGTGCCGATCGCAAACAGCACGGTCGCCGGGATCCCGATCTGACGGAGGAGGGCGCGCTCGTTCTTTCGGAGCGCGGGCACGAGGAACGCCCCGACCTCGTGGACGATCCACGGCATGCCGACCGCGAGCGCGACGAGGATTCCGATCTCCATCTGGACGAAGATCGAGTCGCCGACTCCGACGTTGATCAGCTGGACGTTCGGGGGGAGCATCCACGCCCGCATCGCGCGGAACAGCTGCGCGGTGACGTTGTAGAACGGGTTCGGGAACGGGTAGGCGAACGGGACCGACACACCGAAGAGGTCGAAGCGGAACGGCACGAGCTCGAAGAACAGGAGGAACCCGAAGATCGCGGCGAGCACGACGCCGATCCGCACCGCCCGGCGACGGACCTCCTGGAGGACCGAGAGGATGCGGTCGAGGTCCCCCATCCGTCACCCCGGGGCCTCCCGTACGGAGCCTCGCCGGTCGCCCCGCGCGGGGGCTCGATCTCTTCGTGCGGTCCGTGCCTCGGGCATGCCGGGTCGGTTCGGTCGGCTCAGTGGCTCGGGCCCGTCGCCGGGGCGCTGGCGGCGTTCTGCTCCGCCCGAAGCTCCTTTTCGACCTCGAGCCGGCCTTTCTTGAACTCGCCCACGGACCGACCGAGGCTGTGGGCGAACTGAGGGATCTTGCTCGAGCCGTAGAACAGGATGCCCGCCACCACCGCGATGATCAGCCAATCGTCGAGAGAATCGAACATCGTCTCCCCGCCCTCGGAGCGGCCGGTCGGACGATATGGCGTTCGTACGGGACGACCGTACGGGTACGGGAAGTCCGGACCCGCGGTAGATAAAGGCCGGTCAGGCCGCTTCGACCATCACGGTCTCGGTCCCCGCGGAGACCGCCCGATCGATCGCGATCTCGGCGAGCAGGGAGAGGCAGCCGGCCCCCCGGCCGAGCAGGAGCGACGCGGAGCGGAGGCCGCCCTTGTGGGTCGGGCTCCCCCGGCGCTCGGCGGCGTCCTCGACGAGCGACGCGAGCCGGGCGGTCTCGTGGTACGCCTCGCACGCGTGGTCGAGCGACGGGTGCATCAGCGTGTCGACGACGGTCTTGAGGTGCGCCTTCATGTCCGGGAGCACGACCGCGAGCGCGTCCGCGGAGCCGCTCGGCAGCTTCGAGACCTCCGCGTTCAGCGTGCGCAGGGTGGCGGTGAACAGCTCGGTGAGCTCCTCGAGCGCGTGCACGACGACCCGCCACTCGAGCAACTGGCGCGGGTCGGGGCTCCCGATCCGGCGGGCGAGCGACCAGTCTCGGCTCGCGAGGAACAGCTGGCGGACGAGGAGCGCGAGGACCTTGCTCCCCTCCTCCTCGAGCGTCGAGGTCCGGCGGCTGCGCTGACGACGGACGAGGACCTCCTCGGCCTCTTCGAGGAAAGCGACCAGGATCATCTTCATCCGCTGCACGAGCTGCGGCAGGCCGTACTTCGAGGGGTCGATGAAGTTCTGGAGCACGATGCGGGTCGGCTCCTGGGAGACGACCGAGACGCCGAGCAGGCCGCGCGCGGTCTGGTGCAGCTCCTCGATCCGCTCCGCGGCGAGCGGAAGGTCGGTCCGGATCTCGATCGCGTCGTGGCCGACGCGGTACGCGCCGACGACGAGCCGCTCGAGGACGCCCGGGGTATCGAACGACCGGGCGGTGACGAGATACGGTGCGCCGTTACCGGTCACTCCGGGGAGGGGCGCCGGTTTGAGGTACAGGGTCCCGTCGTCGTTCTGGTCGAAGACGATCAGGTCGCCGGGCCGCAAGTTCATCGCCTCGGCCCACGGCTTCGGCAGGGTGACCGCGATCGAAGAGTGTCCGGCCTTCAGCACGCGGCGCTCCCGGCTCGGTGTACCCCACGCCATTTCGATCCCCTAACCTACTACGAGGTCCGTAGGTTATACGGGGGGGGTGATTTGAGCGTTGCGCTTCCGACTCAGCCTCTCGGCCCCGGCGGGATGGGCGGGTTCTCCGCCGGCGCGGACGGGGCCGTGGCCGGGGCCTCGGGCTCGAGGTAGCCGAGCCGTTGCGGCGGCATCTCGTACGTGTCGCCCCGACGCCGCCCGACCACGAACCCGAGGACGAGCGCGATCACCACGAGGCTCACGATCGTTCCGACGATGATGAAGACCGCGACCCCCGGACCGGTGTCGCCGGTGGTCACGGAGAGGTTCGACGGCACCGGCATGCCGAAGGCGACGAATCCGTACATTCCCTGCTGGAAGTGCCCGGGTTCGGTGCAGACGAACTCGTACCATCCCGGCGCGGTCACCGTGAGGTTCCCGGTCTGGGTGTCCCCGCCGCTCCCGATCGCCGAGGCGTTGAGGTTGAGGAGCGCGGGCTTCGAGCCGTACGCGAGCGCGTTGATCTGCGCCGAGGAGTAGTCGGACGGGATCACCCAGCCCTGCCGGTCCATGATCGTGAACGTGTGCGGGCTCGCGTCGTTGTCGGTGAACACGACCGTGATCGTGGAGTTCACCGGCAGGTCTCCAAAGGAGTCCGGCGTGAACGCGAACCCCGCCTCCGCGGTCACCTCGAGCGGGGAGGACGCGACGTTGACCGCGCTGCTCGGCCCTCGCGAGGGCGGCGCGAAGTAGAAGACCGCCGAGGCACCGGCCACGAGCAGGGCCGCCATCAGGAACACCGCCGCTGCTCTCCGTGCACTTCGGACGCTCACGCCCGTTTCTCCCCTCGGACGGTGGCGGGACGGGACGTGCGATTCAAACCCCCTTTGTACGTACGCGGCGCGCCCCCGGGCTGCGGACGCGCGCGGCCCGCGTGGCGATGCGGTTCGTACGCGGCTCATATGTAGCTCGACACCCCCGTGTCGGACGTGCCGTTCCCCGGTCCCGCGCGCGTCGGGCCGGCGGCGGGGGGCACTGCCGCCACTCTCGGGTTCGGCGGGCTCCTCGCCACTGGCGAGACCCCGCTCCAGCTGACCGAACCGCTGCTCTGGGTGATGCTTGCCCTCACGGTCGCGGGCGCGATCGTGACCTACGCGTTCCTGGTCTACGCGGTCTGGCGATTCCGCGATCCGAAGTCCCGGGGGCGACGCCATGGTTAGCAAGTGGGAGGTCACCTGGACCCTCGCGACCGTCGTCCTAATGGCCGGCGTCGCGGCGTACTCGACCGTTCTGCTCTACCAGCTCGACGCGCTCCCGTCCGACCCGACCGAGTACGTGGAGGTGATCGGCCACCAGTGGTACTGGGAGTTCTGCTACCAGAACGACACCTGCTACAACTCCACGTACAACGCGACGTCGAACACCGTCTCCGGGGGGGCGTTATGGGCTCCTCCCGGCGCCGTCGTTCAGATCAACGTCACCGGCGCGGACGTGATCCACTCGTTCAACATCCCCCAGCTCGGCGTCCGGATCGATGCGATACCGGGTCGGATGAACTACTTCGCGTTCAACGTACCGAACGTCAACCCCGGCACCGCCTATCTGATCCAGTGCACGGAGTTCTGCGGAACGTTCCACGGAACGATGCGCTCGTTCCTCGAGATCGACTGAGCGAGTCGGCGTCACCGCCCTGCGTCGGGCTGACTCCAGCCGCTCGGGCCGGCGGTCGTTTCCGTTCGACCCGTTCCGGAGCGTGGCGCGCCGTTCTCGGGTCCCCGTAGCCGGGGGCGCTGACTACGGATGGTGCCCGTCCGGTCCGGCCGGCTTCGAGGGGAACCGGCCGGTGTAGGCCGCGATGATCGCGACCAGGACGCCGATCCCGAGCAACACGCCGGAACCGATGAGGATCCAGGTGTCGACGATCGCGGTCGACGGGGGCGCGCTCGAGGGCGGGGGCGGTACGCCGACGTAGAGGAATCCGGTCATCCCGTTGGCAAAGTGGCTCGGGATCGTACAGATGTACTGATAGACGCCCGGCGCCCGGACGGTGAAGTTCGCCCACGCGGTCGTCCCGACGCCCGAGTTGATCGACTCGCTGACGAGCGGGGCGTTGGTCGCGAACGTGCTGGTGAAGTTCGCCGGGGAGAGCGTGTAGTTCGAGAGCGGCGAGACCGTGAACGTGTGGGAGAGGCTCCCCTGATTCGTCACAAGCACGTCGAGCTTGATCGGGTAGTGGCTCGCGTTCGCCGCGAGCACCGCGGGAACGAAGGCGAAGCTGTCGGTCGTGTTCTCCATCAGCTCGAGGCCGGGGCCCGTCACGGCCATCGACAGGAAGCCGTACATCCCCGCCTGGAACTGGTACGGGACGACGGAGACGAACTCGAACGTGTCGCCGCTCACGGAGGCGTTGAACGTGACGTTCGCGTACGCCGTGGCGCCCGGTCCGACCGTCACGTTCGCAAGCGAACCGTTCGTCGCGAAGAACGAGTCGAGGCTCGACGGGCTCCAGGACGTGTTGAGCACGACGTTCGGCACCTTCGCGAGGGTGAACGTGTGGTTGTACGCCCCCGAGTTAACGAGCTTCACGGAGAACGTGCTGTTCGGGTTCGCGGTGAGCGCGTTCGGGACGAACGCGGGCGCGTCGGTCAGGTTGACGGTCGCGTTCGTGTCACCGGACTCCGGGTGCGCATAGCCGATCGTCGGCGCGGTCGGAAGGGCCCCGAGCGCCGCGGCGGACGGAAGCCCCGCGGTCACGACCAGGAGCCCGGCGACGAACCACGGCAGGGCGCGACGTAACGGCGGAGAGAGGCGGCGCGTCCGCACGTCGGTCACGGTCTCCCTCTGACGGCGGTCGGACCTGGGCGCGCTTGATATGCGTAGTGTACGAATCCCGCGGACGGGCGACGGCGCCGGGGTCTCACGGCTCGCCCGCCGGCGCGGCGTCGCTCCGACGAGCGTCCGCGCGCGCGCTCGGGACCGGCGGGGATCTCGTAGGTCCCTCCCCGTCCGAGACCGAGCGTCGGAGCCAGGGAAGCTCGGGCGAGCCGACCCAGTAGCGCCGGATCAGCCCCGCGATCTCGGCCGTCATCACGACCGCGGTCACGGTGCCGTAGGCGAGGACCGCGACGACCGCGCCCCCCGAGGCGACGAGCGCGAGCCCCGCGAGGGCCATCGCGAGGAACGCCACGGCGAGGCCGATCAGGAACCCGATCTCGCGCGCACGCACCGCCGTCCTCCCCGAGAGCGCGCGGACCAGCACGAGGAAGATCGCGACCATGAGGACGGTCATCGCGAGCCCGCCCACCGTGGGGAAGCTCGTCACCCACGGGCCGATCGCGGCCGCGACCGTGAGCGCGACCAGCGCTTGGCGCTCGATCCGGGCGAGCGGCGCCCAGGCGACGAGCGCCGCCATGATCGCCGCCATCGACCAGAAGAACCAGACCGACGAGAGTCCGAGCGCGAGCGTGGGGAGGACGGGGAGCGCGACGGTCTCGCTCCCGAGGGCGAAGAGGAAGCCCATCAAAACCTCCGAACCGGTCGTCATCAGCGCGAGCGCGAGGGGCCAGGTCCAGTCGGTCGGCGTGACGCGCCGGTCCTGGAAGACGACGAGACCGATGAACCAGAGACCGGCGGGTCCGGTCATCATGAAGTTGAACGCGAGGAGGACGAACGTCCAGGCGGACGTCCCGTCCGAGTTCAGGAAGACGAACACGAGCGCGAGGAGCAGCACGCTCCCGCCGCCGATCACGGCGAGCGCGAGCGCCATCTGCGTGAGGAGCGGGGGGCGGCCCGAGCTCGGGAGCGACGCCCCGAACACGAAGATCGTCACGACGACCATTCCGACCGCGATCACGACGAACGAGACGAGCGCGCCCGAGACGTCGAGCGGCGGCAGCGGAAGGTACACGGGGCTCGCTCCGCGACCGGGACGACCGTGGGTCCTTTATTCCGGTCGTACCGACCCGGGCCGGCCCCCGGCCGCGCTAGGGGGACGGCGGCGTCCGCGGGGTCGCTCCGGTCTCGAACCGGCGCAGGAGCTGGGTCGTGACCTCGATCAGCGGGTGCTGGCTCGACTGGTCGATCTCGATGTCGTCGATCGTCCGGAGGTGGTGCTCGGCCGCGACCCGCTCGAACCCGGTCTCGGACCGGGCGAACGTCTCGGGCTGGTCGCAGGTGAGGATGAACGCCTGCAGCTGCGGAAGCCCCATTTCGCGGGCGGCGAGCGCGCGGTGGTGGCCGTCGACGAGGATCCACGCGTCGCCCTTCTGCACGACCAGCACGGGCTCGGCGAGCCCCCGCTCGAGCTCGTACCGACGCCCCGCGAGCTCGTCCTCGAACACTTTCCACTGCGTCGGGGTCAGCCGCTCGATCGGGACGAGGCCCCGGTGGAACGAGAACGGGAGCCCGTAGCGCTCGCTCAGGAGGCGGAGGAGCGTATCGGCCTTCGCGGGCGACGCCCGCTCGAAGTGCGAGCGCACGACGTCGAGGTTCGACAGGATCCCGCAGAGGCGACCGTCCGAGTCGATGATCGGGAGGTCGCGGAGCCCGAAGCGGAACATGATCCGCGCCGCGTCGTCGAGGCCCGTGTCCGGGTTCGCCGTGTACGTCCCCCGGCGGATGATGCGGCCGAGCGGGGTCGTCCCCTCGTCCGAATGCCGGAGGAGCTCCTTCGCGCTCACGAACCCGACGAGCTTCATCGACGCGTCGGTCACCGGAAGCCCGTGGTGCCGGCTGCGCGAGAGGCGCTCGATCGCCTCCCGGACGGTCGTCGAGTCGCGGAGGTGCTCGACCTCGAGCACCATGTAGTCCTGGACCCGGATGATCATCGCTCCGACGGCCCCGCGTCGCGGAAGTACGCCGTGAGGAGGTGGAGGAGGACGACGTGGACGTCCTCGGTGTGCTGCATGCTGTCGGACGGAACGACGACCGCGACGTCGGCGAGCTCCTTCAGCTTCCCGCCGCCGATCCCCGTAAGGCCGATCGTCGTGACGCCGATCCCCTTCGCGGCTCGGACGGCCTCGAGGACGTTCGGCGAGTTGCCGCTGCCCGAGATCGCGATCGCCACGTCGCCCGGCCGCGCGAGGATCTTCAGCTGCTCGGCGAACACCTTCGCGTAGTCGTGGTCGTTCGCCCACGCGGTCAGGCTCGGCACGTTGTCGGAGAGCCCGACGCAGCGCAGTCGGGGCGCGCTCCCGCGGGCCGCGACCTTGCTCAGGTCGACCACGAAGTGGGACGCGGTCGAGGCGCTCCCGCCGTTGCCGAAGAAGAACACCGTGTGGCCCGCCCGGCGCGCCTCGAGGAGGATGGGAACGATGCGCCGCACGCCTTCGAGAACGTACGGTTCGGAGAGGCTCTCCCTCGCTTCGGCCAGGTAGGTCCGGGCGAACGCGTCGAGGCCCGGGGGTTCGGTCATCGATGGATGCCCAGGATCCGCGACCCCTCGGACGTGATCCGCACCGGAAGGCGCGTCATCGGCGACAGGGCGCCCGCTATTTGATGGCTCCGTTCGGGGGGGTGAACGAGGAGGAGGAAGCCCCCTCCGCCCGCCCCGGTGACCTTGCCGCCGAACGCCCCGGCCGCCTTCGCCGCGGCGAGCTGGCGGTCGATCTCCGCGTTCGAGATCCCCCCCGCGAGGCCCCGCTTCAGCTGCCAGCCCTCGTCGAGCGCGTGGCCCAGCCTCGCCCAGTCGTGCGCGACGATCGCGTCGCGCGACTCGCCCGCGAGCGAGCGCATCCGCAGGAGCGCGTCCTTGTTCTCGCTCGTGCGGGCGTCCTGCTTCTGAAGGATCCCGCCGGCCTTGCGGGTGATCCCGGTATAGAAGAGCGAGAGGTGGTCGCTCAGCGCCTCCCGGTCGAGGTTCGACACCGGCAACGGGGTCGACCGGACCGACTCGTCGGCGCGGAACTCGAGGTACTGGACGCCGCCCAACGCGGCGATGTAGTGGTCCTGCTTGCCGAGCGTGCCGCCGAGCGTCTCGATCTCGATCCGGCTCGCTTCCCGGGCGAGCTCGGCTGGGTCGCGCAGCTGCCCGCGAAAGGCGTAGAGGGCGTTCAGGAGGCCGACCGTGACGCTCGACGACGACCCGAGGCCGGTCCCCTCGCCCGGGATGTCGGCGACCATGTGGATCTCGATCGAATCCGAGACGCCGGTCGACCGCATCGCCTCGCGGACGAGCTCGTGCTGGAGCTCGTCGAGCCGGTCGACGTTCTCCGTGCGGCTGTACGCGACCCGGATCGACCGGTCGAACTTCTCATTCACGATCACGTGGACGAACTTGTCGATGGCCGCGCTGACGACCGCTCCGCCGTCGTAGGTCCGGTAGAACGAGGGAAGGTCGGTTCCGCCGCCCGCGAAGCTGACCCGGAGCGGCGTTCGGGTGATGATCACGGCCTCGGCCTTCGGGACGCGAGCGCTCTTAGCGGTTTAGGGCTTACATGATGATGCGACCGCACTACGCCCATTGATTGACGGGAGCGATGTGAGACTTGGTAGCTGAGGTCGACTCTCTCAAGCTACGAAACGCAGAACTCGAAGTCAAGGGCCAAGCATTGCGTCAGTAAGAGTCGAGGCGTCGTAAGAGATGATACGCTGGCGTTGGATCCTACCTATCGCAGTCGTGGCGGTCGTCGCTGTCGTCGCAACACCCAGTTTCTGGATCTCCGCCCGACCGATGCCGGAAGGGAGCGCTACACCCCCAGTGAGCCCCGCTCCGTTCCCCATCGTCTCTTCCAATGGTGCCGTAGCGCCTCCACCCTCTCTACCACCGCTTGTCAATTACTCCGAGAGGACGGTTTCGCTTCCCGGCTTCGACCCGTTACAGGGTCTCGTAGACAACAATAACTGTCCCGGTGATGATTGCTCTCAGGTTCCAGTACTAGACGGGTCGTACATCTACTACATCAACAACTCGTCGGACTTAGTCCGCATACCCGTGGTCGGCGGGTCTCCGGCATTCGTATCGGGTATCGTCCCCCTCTACCAGGGTTTTTCGAGTTACCCCGGAATGATACAGAACGCCTTCTTCATCGAGGACGGGACAGCGTATCTCATTGGGACAGTAAATCCCTCTAATGTCTCGTCGACTGCGAACTTGACGGTAGAATCCGTAAATCTGACGACGGGAGAAAGTCCGAGGATGTTCCTTACGAATATCGCGGTCTCTCCGCTTAACCAGGAGGTGTTCATGATCAGTCCTACCGAACTCGTTGTGGTTTCTACCGTACCGTACGATCATCGCGGCAATGTAAGCGCGTACATGGTCGGCGTCAACATGAGCACAGGATCGGAGACAGCGTTAGCCACGTTGCCGTTCTTCGAGGCGAACAACCTATACTGGGTCCCCCAGCTTAGAGAGTTCTTTGACGTGGAGGCAGAGGGGTCGGAGCTAGATATCGCGCAGCAGTGGTCGGAGGACCCCGGCGGGACCTTCTCGCTCCATTCGTCGGTAGGCTTCGATAGCGGTGTACTGATCAACTGGGTCAACGGTCTTGGCTACAACGCGACGACAGGTGAAATTGCCTTCTCGGCCGGTGGAACGTCCTTTGGCGGTGCGGACATCATCAACACGTATGTTCTGAAACTGACCTCCGGGGCACTGACCAATCGGAGTGAAACCACCTATCGGGTCTCCGGTGAGAGTGGGTGGATCTCTAACGATTACTTCTCGGGGCAACAGTATGCCTACACCGGCGACTGGATGATGGGTATCTTTCACGGCAATACGCAGTATCTCTTTGATCCATGGACCGGGGCGACAGAGAGGTCGAACGAAGCCTTCACGAATCTGGGAAGCGTCACGGTATGTAACGGAGGATGCTATCTCGGACAGGACGCGAGCGGGGTCGGGACGGTTATCGACTTCCACGCCAGCGCGGAGATCGGGGATCCGTTCTACCGGATCGTGGTCGCCGAGTCAGAGTAGTCTAGCCCGTGGGCCCCTTTGGGACGTCCGAACGGAGAAGGCGTGGACCGCCAACGCATCGGGAATCTGGGAGCCGTTTATCAGTGTTCCACCACGAGTCAACGTCCACATCATTCGCGAGCTCTCCCTGTGCTCGAGGTCCGACGCGAAGAAGTCGTGGAAGCTAGGCAGCCATCCTGGCATGAGTACATCTCGTGCGATCCCTCGTTGCACGACAAGAGTTAGCGGCTTGAGCCGGGGAGAGCAGGCCCGTCGGCCCGCTGAGTGCCGGGCGAGCGGCTCGCCGTACGCGACCAGCGCGCGCGCCGTCCATAGAACTCGCGGGTTGTCGCCGCGAGGTCGCCGATCGGCTCCAGGCCCGGGAGGCTCTTCGCGAACGCGGTCGCGCGCCGGTCGAGCAGGATAGCGATCCCCCGGTCGTGCTCCGATCGGATCATCCGCCCGAACGTCTGGAGGATCGCCCGGGCCGCCGGCGCCTCGACCGTGTACTCCCAGCCCTTTCCGGTGGTCGAGTCGAGGAAGCGACGGAGCGCCTCGTGCTTCGCCGAGGGTCGAGGGTATGGGATGCCGACGATCACGACCGCCTCGAGCTCCTGGTTCGGGTAGTCGACCCCCTCCGCGAGGCGCCCGCCCGCGACGCCGAGCAGCACGGTTCCCTCCGGATCCTTCTTCCATCCCTCGATCGACCGCCAGAGGTCGCCCATCGGGAGCTTCGCGTACTCGATGAAGACGTTCCCGGG
>JASHPY010000076.1 GCA_030037855.1 Thermoplasmata archaeon
GGGGCCCGGAGGAGCGCGGCGGTCGGGGCCGCCGACGGGGAGGTAAACCATGGCGTGGATGGTGGTGCGAGTGCGCGGGACGATTCATGCGCGGCACGACATCGTGGAGACGCTCCAGTTCCTCCACCTGACGCGGCCGAACCATGCGACCGTGCTGCCTGAGGCGGCGTCGTTCCGCGGGATGCTGTCGAAGGTGCAGGGGTACGTCACGTGGGGCGAGGCCGAGCCCGAGACGGTCGGACTCCTCCTGCAGGAACGCGGCGAGACCGTCGAGGGGAAGCGGATCACGCCCGCGGTGCTCGGGGACGAGCTCCGCGCGAAGGACCTTCCCGAGCTCACGCGCTCGGTCGCCGAGCACGGACTCCCCCCGATCGCCGGCCTGCGGCCGCTGTTCCGCCTGCGGGCGCCGAAGGGCGGTTGGCGCTCGACGAAGAAGCCGTTCGCGCTCGGCGGAGCGCTCGGCTACCGCGGCCGCTCGATCAACGAGCTCGTCCGCCGGATGATGTAGGGGGAGCGATGCCGAGCCGCACGCGAAAGTTCCGGGGGCTCCGCACCCACGGCCGCGGGATCAAGGCCGGCCGCGGTGCCGGTAAGCAGGGCGGCCGCGGGAACGCCGGGCTCCACAAGTACAAGTTCAAGTCGATGCTGATCTACGCGCCCGACCACTTCGGTCGCCACGGGTTCAAGCGCCCGGCCGAAGTGATCCACCGCCCGACCTCGCTGAACGTCGGCGACCTCGACTCCTTCGCGCCGGTGCTCGAGGCGGCCGGGGCGCTCTCCCGCGACGGCGAGGCGTTCGTCGCGGACCTGACGAAGGTCGGGGTCGAGCGCCTGCTCGGCAAGGGCGCGTCCGAGCGCTCGTGGAAGGTCGTCGTCGCCCACGCGAGCCGGCACGCCCGCGAGAAGGTCCAGGTGGTGGAGGCGGCCCCGACGGCCGGCTCCGCGCCGTCTTCTTCCCCGTAGACTATATAAATCGGGCTCGGGGTCGCCGGCCGTTCGATGGTGGACGAGGAGATCCCCCGGGACCACCGGTGGGCGCTCGCGCTGGCGGTCGTCGGCATCGTGCTGCTCGGCCTGATCTGGTACTGGGGCCGCCCGACGCCGATCGCGTTCGGGTTCGCGGCGGGGATCGTCTTCGTCGTGATGGGGATCCTCTACCTCGGCCTCTCCTACCAGGGTTCGCGCTCCCGGCTCTACGGCTTGAAACCGATCACGACGCGGATGCCCGCGGTGACCCAGCCGAAGGGCCACGTCCACTTCCGAACGAAGATGTTCTGGACGATCGGGATCCTCCTCCTGTACTTCCTGCTCACGAACATCTACCTCTTCGGCGTCGATCAGGCGACGGTCATCGACCTGTTCGCGAGCTACCGCGCGATCCTCGCTGGCGCGCAGGGGACGCTGATGCACCTCGGCATCGGCCCGATCGTCACCGGGTCGATCATCATGCAGCTGTTCACCGGCGCGAAGATCATCGACCTCGATCTCACGGACGACGAGGACAAGGGCACGTACCAGGGAACGCAGAAGGTCCTCGTCGTCGCGATGATCTTCATCGAGGCGGTCCCCCAGGTGTTCGGCTACCTCACGCCGTCCGCGAGCATCGTCACGAGCCTGGGGACGGTGTCGCCCGGGAACGGCCTCCTCCTCGCGAACACGATCATCGTCGCGCAGCTCGTCTTCGGGAGCTACCTCGTGTTCCTGATGGACGAGGTCGTCTCGAAGTGGGGGATCGGCAGCGGGATCTCGCTGTTCATCGCCGCCGGCGTCTCCCAGCAGATCGTCCAGGGCACGCTCAATTGGGTGCCGGAGTCCGGCGTCGGGACCGTGGTGGGACCGACGAATCCGCCGAGCGGCACGATCCCGAAGACGATCTGGTTCTTCACCCACCTCTCCGCGAGCCAGATGGCCGGCGGCGGCTGGGAACTCGTGCTCTTGCGTCAGCCGAACCCGATCATCGCGCTGGTCGGGACCGCCGCGATCTTCTTTCTGGTCGCGTGGACGGAGTCGACGCGGATCGAGCTCCCGCTCTCGCACGCGGAGTCGCGGGGGGCGCGGGGCCGCTACCCGTTGCGCCTGATCTACGCGTCGAACATCCCGGTGATCCTGATGAGCGCGCTGCTCGCGAACGTCTCCGTCTTCACGATCCTGCTCTGGACGAACCCGACGCTCGTCCACTTCCCGCTGATCGGCCACCAGTGGTGGATCGGGTCGTACCCGGCCTCCGCCACGGCCGCGAGCGCGTTAGGGGTGAGTCAGACGCAACCGCTCACCGGCGGCGCGTACTACCTCTCGACGGTCAACGGCTTAGAGTCCTGGCTGTTACCGATCCTGAACTACCAGACGTACGGGAGCTTCCTCGTCCAGCACACGTGGTGGCAGGGGCTGATCCACGTCGCGGTCTACTTCGGCGCGATGGTCGGCGGCTCGATCCTGTTCGCGAAGTTCTGGATCCAGACGACCAACATGGGCCCCGAGGCGGTCGCGCGGCAGATCGAGGCGTCCGGGATGCAGATCCCGGGGTTCCGACGTGAGCCGCGCGTGCTGCGCCGCGTTCTCGAGCGGTACATCCCCGTGATCACCGTGATCTCGGGCGCGGCCGTCGGCGCGCTCGCCGCGGGCGCGGACCTCATAGGGACGCTCGGCAATGCGAGCGGGACCGGGGTGCTGCTGATGGTCGGGATCATCATCAACCTCTACGAGGCGATGGGCCGCGAGCAGCTGATGGAGATGAACCCGCTGCTCCGCCGCTTCCTCGGAGGCGAGACGTAGACCGATGCCGACGGACGAGGAGCCGCTCCCTTCCGCGCCGATCTCGACCGAGGGGCTCTCGCCGCAGGAGACGGTCGACGTCGAAGAGGAGGAGGAAGCGGAGAAGGAGGTCGAGGCGCTGCCGAGCCGGCCGCCGACGCCGGCGTTCAAGATCTCGACGTTCATCATCATCTTCCTCGGGCTGCTCGGCTTCCTGATGCTCATCGATACGGGCGCGCGCAACCAGATCGCGACCCTCCTCGGCGTCAGCCCGGCGCAGAACGGCCCCCTCTACTACGCGATCGGGTTCGGGAGCAGCTACCTCCTGCTCACGATGGCGATCGCCGGGGCGATCGAGATGCTGATCACGGCGGTCGCGTACAACTACACGACCGACTGGATCAAGGCCGCGAAGGTCCAGAAGTGGAGCGCGGCGTTCCGCAAGGTCCAGATGGACGCGATCCGCTCGGGGAAGAAGGACCGGATCTCGGCGCTGAAGCCGCACCAGGAGCGCTTGACGCGCCTCTCGAGCGAGATCTCGATCGCCCAGTTCAAGGGGATGGCGATCACCTGGTTCCTGCTGATCCTGATCTACACGTGGGTCGGGCTCGTCATCGGGAACGCCTCGGTCGCCGCCCAGACCGTCAGCCTCGGGGGCACGATCGTCAACATCTTCCAGGGATACCCGATCCTCTCGTTCAAGGTCCCCCTCTGGTTCTTCATCTTCAGCCTCTACACGATCCCGATGTCGCTCGTCTTCCGTCGGATCCTGAAGAACTACTGGCTGCGGCGCTACCTGAACGCGCGCGGACCGCCGTCGGCTCCCTCGCTACCGGGAACCGCCGGGGGCGCGGCGTGATCGGTTGGGTCGTCACGATCGGCGGCCCTCCGGGGAGCGGGAAGTCGACCGCCGGTCGCCTGGTCGCCGAGCACCTCGGTCTCGAGTTCCGCTCGGCCGGTGAGGAGTTCCGGGCCGAGGCCCGACGCCGCGGGATGGAGCTCGACGCCTTCGGGCGGTACGCCGAGACGCACCCCGAGGTCGACCGCGACCTCGACGCGGCGATGCAGGCGCTCGCGCGCCCGGGTCGGCTCCTCGAGGGCCGGATCCAGGGGGCCCTGTGCCGGCGGAACGGCGTCCCCGTCCGCACGATCGTGGTGACCGCGGAGGAGGGCGAGCGGGTCCGTCGGGTCGCCGCGCGCGACGGCCGTCCGCTCGCCGACGCCGCGACCGAGGTACGGACCCGGGAGGCGAGCGAGCGCGCGCGGTACGCCCGCTACTACGGGATCGACCTCGACCGCGAGCCGGCGGACCTCACGATCGACTCGACGTCGCTCCCGCCGGCCGAAGTCGCGCGGACGATCGAGGCGTTCCTCCGCTCGCCGGGCGCCGGGAGCACGGCGTGAGCGCGCCGGCCGACCCGATCGCCGCCCGCCTCGCGGCGGGGGCGTTCCTCCTCATCGACAAGCCGCGCGGGCCGTCGTCCCACCAGGTGACCGCCTGGGCCCGGGACCTCCTCGGGGTCGACCGCGCCGGGCACGCGGGCACGCTCGACCCGAACGTCTCGGGCCTGCTCTGGGTCGGCGTCGGTCCGGCGCTGAAGCTCCTGCCGCTCGTCCTCGAGTTCCCGAAGCGGTACGTCGGGGTCGTGAACTTCCACGGAACGGTGCCCGCCCGCGACCTCGCGCGCGTGCTCGCCGAGTTCACCGGCCCGATCTACCAGACCCCGCCGGTCCGCTCGGCGGTCCGGCGGGAACGCCGGATCCGGACGATCCATCGGCTCGAGCTCCGGGAGACGGAAGGCACCCGGATCCTGCTCGACGTCGTCGCCGACTCGGGGACGTACGTTCGCACGCTCGCGGTCGATCTCGGAGAGGCGCTCGGGGTCGGGGCCCACCTCGAGGAGCTGCGACGGACCGCCACCGGCCCGTTCTCCGAGTCCCAGAGCGTGCCCCTGACCGGGCTCTCGGACGCCCTCGCCCGTCGCGCCGGCGGCGACCCGGCGCCGCTCGTCGCGCTCCTCCACCCGATCGATGAGGTCTGGCGAGAGTTCCCGACGATCGTGCTGAAGGACTCGGCCGTGAGCGCGGTCGCGCACGGCGCCGGGCTCGCCCGCGGCGGGATCCTCGCGCTCCCGCGGCCGTTCGCGCGGGAGGCCCGCGTGGCGCTGGTCGACCGGACCGGTGCCCTGATCGCCACCGGCATCTCGCGCCACGACTCCGGCGCGATCGGGAGCGTCGCCCACGGTTGGGTCGTCGACTCGACGCGCGTTTTCGTAGATCCGGCGCGGTTTCCGCCGGCCTGGAAGGCCCCTCGAGCGGCGTCGGGAGGGCCGCCCCCGGAGTCCCGCTCCCGCTAGGGTTATCTCTCGCCCCCCGTCGGACGAGCGATGAGCTCCCCCCCGCCGACCGCCGAGCCGGGGGGCGTGCGCCTGCTCGGGCGGCTCGCGCGCTGGATCGTCCGCCACCCGTGGTACCCGATCATCTTCTGGGTCGCGCTCCTGCTCGTGTCCGTACCGTTCCTCTCCCTCGTCAGCTCGGTGACGACGAACTCGGCGGACATGACCTCCTCGAACGCGCCGAGCGCGCTCGCGAGCGCCGAGCTCGCCCGGCTCTTCCCGAACTCGACGGGGGGATCGTCGAGCACGATCCTCCTCACCGGTCCGAACATGACCGACGCGAACGCGCAGCGGGTCGTCCTCAACGTCACCGAGGCGCTCGACTCCGATCGGGCGCTCGTCAACGTGAGCGCCGTCAGCACCGTGTACACCGGCTACGCGAACTATCTCGCGGGCCAGGGAGAGCTCGCGATCGGCGTTCTCTCGGCCGGCCTCTCGGCGACGCCGAGCGTGCCGGTCGCGGTCAACGAGTCGGCCGCCCTCCTCTGGGCGCCGCCGTCGACGTTCCTCTCCGCGTGGCAAGGGCTCGTGGCGAACGGGACGAGCCCTGCGTCCGCGAACTACCCCGCCTACGAGGCGACGCTCGAGACCCTCGGGAACTCGACCCCGGTCACGACCGTCCTGGACGCGTTCTACACCGGCAACGTGTCCGTCCCCGGTTTCAACGGCACCTCCGGCTGCTGGACCGAGCCGTCCGCCGTGGCCGCGTGCACGAACGCCACCGCGCGGGCCACCGAGGTCGGGGTCGTGCCCGAGCTCGTGCCGGCGCCGGCCGATCGCGCGGTCCCGTACGCCGCGCTCGGCACGCTCGGGGTCGCGAACTTCACCTCCTGGCCGAGCATCCGCTCGACCGTCTCGATCCTCCTCGGCGCGGACTCCGGACTCTCCGCCGGCTGGATTCTCGAGGTCTGGGCGGCGTTCCCGTCGGCCGACGCGACCCCCGCCGAGCTCGCGAGCTGGGCGACCGATCTCGTCTCGGCCGCGACGCTCGCGTCGGAGCCGCTGCCGGTCCCGGGCGCGATCTACACCCAGTTCGTCGACCCCAGCGGCACCGCGCAGATCGTCGAGGTCAGCTTCAACCTCCCGGACAGCGCGACGAACCGTTCGGGCGGGACGCCGGTCTACTCGGACCTCGCCCGCATCGACGACCTCGTCCCGGGGGTCGTGGCCGCGTCCGACGCGACGCACTCGATCAAGTACGTCCAGACCGGCCCGGCGCCGCTCGACCTGCTCAGCACGACCTCGATCAACGCGTCGCTCGAGCTCGTGCTGCCGCTCACGGTCGGGCTCCTGATCGGCATCACGATGATCTACTTCCGGTCCCCGATCACGCCGCTGGTCACGTTCGGGATCCTCGGGATCGCGCTCGCGCTCGGCATCGGCGGCACCGTCCTGATCGGCGAGCTCGTCGAGCACGTGGACTCGACCGCGCTCACCCTCGAGGAGGTGTTCGTCCTCGGGGTCGGGACCGACTACTCGATCTTCATGGTCGCCCGCTACCGGGAGGAGCTCGTCGCCGGGCGGAGCTCCGAGGACGCGATCGTCGCCTCGTTGTCGTGGGCGGGCCAGTCGGTCGCGACCAGCGGGTCGACCGCGATCATCGCCACGCTCGCGCTGACGTTCAGCGGCGTCGCGCTGCTCGCCCAGTGGGGCGCGGTACTCTCCCTCGCGATCTTCATCACGATCCTCGCCTCGATCACGATGGTCCCCGCGTGCCTGAAGCTCGTCGGACCGCGGATCTTCTGGCCGACCACGGGCGAGCGGTTCCGGCGTCGGGCCGCGCACGTCTCCGAGGCGATCCGGACCGAGCGGACGTACTTCTACCGCGTCGGCCGGGGGACCCAGCGCCACCCCGGTCTCACCGTGGGGATCCTGTTGTTGATCTCGGTCCCGCTCGTCTTGGTCGCGATCGCCGTACCGCTGTCGTACGACTACTACGCGCAGCTTCCGAGCGGGCACCCGGCCACGGACGGTCTCGCGGAGCTCGGGCAGCACTTCGGCCCGGGGTTCGCGGTCCCGTCGTTCGCCCTCGTCACGTTCGCGAGCCCGCTCGTCGCCGGCAACGCGACCAACGCGACCGAGTTCGCGGACCTCGCTTCGCTCACCGCGATCGCGAACTCGACCTCGGGGATCGCGACGGTCTCCTCGCCGGTCGGTCCGGACGGCGGCTCGCTGGCCCAGTGGTTGAGCCTGCCGACCTTACCCTCGGCGATACGCGCGAACCTTCTCGGGGTCCTCGCGGGGTTCGTCGGCACCGACGGCCGGACGGTGCTGCTCTCGCTCCAAACGAGCGAGAGCGGCCTTTCGGTCGGCGCCGTGAACGCCGTCCAGTCGGTCGAGACGTCGTTCTCGGGGTACGCGGGGTCGCACCCCGAGGTCACCGCGGTCGCGTTCGGCGGCGGCGCGCCGACCATCCGCGACCTCGCGAACGAGACCGCGACCGCGACGGACTACCTCGTCTTCGCCGTCGCGGTCGGGCTGATCCTCGTGCTGCTGATCGTCCTGCGCTCCTGGATCATCGCGCTGATGGCGATCGGAACGATCGGCCTCTCGATCGCGTGGGCGTGGGCGGTCACCTATCTCGTCTTCCAGGAGCTCCTCGGCTTCCCGCTGTTCTTCTACGTCCGGACGATCCTGTTCATCCTGATCCTCGGCCTCGGGATCGACTACAACATCTTCCTGCTCACGCGCGTCCGGGAGGAGCGCGTGCGGGGGCGGACGTCGGGCGAGGCGGCGGTCGAGGCGGTCGCGCGGACCGGGGGCATCATCACCGCGGCCGCGGTGATCCTCGCGAGCGCGTTCGGCGCCCTCCTCGTCGGGGAGTTCACGCTGATCCGAGCGATCGGCTTCGCGGTCGCGGTGGCGGTGATCCTGGACGCGATGGTCATCCGGACCTACTTCGTGCCGGCGTCGCTCCAGCTCCTCGGCGACCGGGTCTGGGGGCGAGCGGGGCGCCCGCCGAAATCGACGCCGACCTCGACCGAGGCTCCAGCGCCCGACCCGGCGCCCGCCGAAGCGACGGGGGGAACGGACCCGGCCCCGTCGGCCGGTGTCCCTACTTCGTGAGAAACCGCGCGCGCGCCCGCGCGAGGTGCTTGTCGGCGGAGGACGTGTCGACGACGTCGGCCACCCTCCCGTTCGGGTCGATCAGGAACGAGACGCGGCGGGCGTTCCCCGCGGGAGCGAGGACCCCGTAGAGCGCCGCGACCTTCTTCGACGAGTCGGCGATCAGCGGGAACGGCAACCCGTACTTCTTCCGGAACGCCTCCTGGGCCGGGCAGTCGTCGGTGCTGACCCCGACGATCTTCACCTTCTTCGCCTCGTACTCGGGGTAGTCATCGCGGAACCCCTTCGCTTCGATCGTGCACCCGGGCGTGTCGGCCTTGGGGTAGAAGTACAGCACGGTCGGTGAGCCCCTCACGGACGAGAAACGGAACGGCTTTCCGCTCTGGTCGAGCGCCTCGAAGTCGGGTGCTTCGTCCCCGATCGCGATCACGGCCGGCCAGTTCGACGGGGGTATTTGAGCTCCGACCGCCGACCGGGCGGACCTACCCCGACCCGACGGTCACGAGCGTCTCGGTCGACTTGAGGCCGGGGATCCGGCGGATCTTGTGGACGACGGTGTCGAGCGCCTCGTTGATGTGCGGCGCCTCCACTTTGACGATCAGGTCGAACGGTCCGGTCACCGCCTGCACGTCCGCGACCCCCGGGATCGCCTTCATTCGGCGGAGCACGTCGTCGAGCCGCCCGACCTCGACCTCGGCGAGCAGGAAGAGCGTCTCCACGAGGGCCCTCGCCGCGACACGGTCCGGCGCGGTATTCAAGCTAGCGCGCCGGACGCGGGGCCTCGAGAAGAGGAGCGGGGCGGCGTCCCTCGTCCAAACCGTTATGCGCGGTGAGGTCCCGCCCCTCGGGGCCATGGACCTGGTCCTGCGGGACACCCTGTCGGGGACGCGGAGGGCGGTCCGGCACCGGCCCGGTCGACCCCTCGCGCTCTACGTGTGCGGTCCGACGGTCTACGACGCGGCCCACGTCGGCCACGCGCGGACGTACCTGTTCTTCGACGTGGCGCGTCGCTTCCTCGAGGCCGAAGGGGTTCCGGTACGGCACGTGATGAATATCACCGACTTCGAGGACAAGCTCGACGCCCGCGCCACCAAGCTCGGCCTCTCCTGGCGGGCGCTCGCCCGCCGGGAGGAGCGCCGCTTCCTTCAGGACCTGACCTCCTTGAACATTCGACTTCCGCATCGGACGCCGAGGGCGTCGGAGTACGTCCCCCGGATGCGGGAGGTCGCCCGGCGGCTCGAGCGCACCGGACGGGTCCGTCGGGAGGGCGTCGAGTGGGTCTACACGCCCCCGCATCGCGGGGCGCACGAGAACTTTCCGACCGACCAGCAGCTCGCCACCCATGCGGTCGCCGAGCCGGGCCACCCGTTCCCCGAGACCAAGGGCCGCGCGGGGGAGTTCATGGTCTGGCGGCTCCAAGCGCTGCCGAAGCCGTCGTGGCCGGGCCCCCACGGTCGCGGGATCCCCGGCTGGCACCTCGAGTGCTACGCGATGGCCGACCGTCTCCTCGGCCTGCCGGTGGACCTGCACGGCGGCGGGCCGGACCTGATCTACCCGCACCACTACGCGGAGAACGAGATCGCCCTCGCGTTCCGGGGGACTCCGTTCTCCCGCGTCTTCCTCCACCCCAATTTCGTGCTCACGGGCGGGGCCAAGATGTCGAAGTCCGCGGGCAATCTGATCTCGATCCGGGACGCGCTCGCGCTCGGCGAGGCGAGCGCGCTGCGATGGTACCTCCTGTCGACGCCGCATGCCCGGCGACTCGCCTGGGAACCGTCCGAGTTCCGACGCGCGGCCGAGGAGTTCGAGCGCGCGCGCGCCGCGCTCCGTCGCTGGCTCGACCCGACGCGGGGAGGGCGGGACTCCGCCACGTCGGTCCGTCGGCTGTCGGAGGGCATCCGTCGGGACCTCGCGGACGGGCTCAGCACCGACCGTGCGTTCGCCCGGCTCCGGTCGTGGACGGAGCGGATCTCGGCCTCGTCCGGTGTCGCGCGAAGCGATCGGAAGGTCGCGGTCCGCGAGATCCGCGCGGTCGAGGACCGAACCGGACTCTCCCTCCGCTAGGGAGGCGAGCGCTCGACGACGACGCTCAGGCCGTTGCCGCCGCCCATGCAGAGCGTCGCGAGACCGAGCTCCTTCTGGGAGCGGACGAGTTCGTGCACGAGCGTGACCACGATCCGTGCCCCGCTCGCACCGATCGGGTGACCGAGCGCGACCGCGCCCCCGTTGACGTTGAACCGGTCGTCCGCGAAGTCGAACTCGCGCTGCACCGCGATCGAGGCCGATGCGTACGCCTCGTTGTGTTCGACGCGGTCGAAGTCCGACGCGTGGAGCCCGGTGCGTTCGAGGTGCTTCTTCACGGTCGGAATCGGCGACTCCATCACGTCCCTCGGATGGACCCCGCTCTCGGCCGTGGAGTGGATCCAGGCGATCGGCTTCGCGCCGCGCTCCCGGACCTCCTTCGCGCTCGCGAGCACGAGGGCGGCCGCCCCGTCGGACAGCTTCGAGGAGTTCCCGGCCGTGAGGACCCCGTCCGGGGCGAACGCGGGCTTCAGCCGCGCGAGCTTTTCGAGCGTCGTGTCCGCCCGCGGCGCTTCGTCGTGGGCGAGCCCCTCGCCGCCGGGCGTCAACTCGGCCGGGACCCGAACGAGCTCGGAGTCGAACGTGCCCGCGGCGACCGCGCGCGAGGCGCGCAGGTGGCTGCGCAAGCCGTAGGCGTCGACGTCCGCCCGCCGGAGCCCGAGCTTCTTCGCGATGCGTTCGCCGGTGAGGCCCATGATCTCGTGCTCGTCGTAGGCGTCGATCAGGGCGTCGCGCTGCATCCCGTCGTCGAGCGTGTGCGGGCCCGGGAGGCTCCCCCACCGCACCGCGCCGGCGAGGAGGTACGGCGCGTTCGACATGCTCTCCATCGCGCCGACCACGACCCGGTCGAACTCGCCGGCCCGGATCGCGGTGAACCCCCACTGGATCGCCTTCATGCCGGACCCGCAGACCATGTTGACCGTCGCGGCGCCGACCGTGTCCGGGACGCCCGCACCGCGCAACACCTGACGCGCCGGATTCTGCCCGGCGCCGGCCTGGATCGCCTGACCGAACAGGACCTCCTCGACGTCCTCTGGCCGCCAGCCCGCCCGCTCGATCGCTGCGCGGGCGGCGAGCGTCCCGAGCCGGGTCGCCGGCGTGTTCCGCAGCGACCCGCCGAAACGGCCGATCGGCGTGCGAACGGCGGAGAGGATCGCGACCGACGCAGGAGCGGACGAGGGCATGCGCGGCGGACCCGGGTCCCGATTAAGAAGCCAGCGGGTCCTAGTCCTCTTCGACGCGCGGCGCGAGGAGATAGCGGCCCTCGCCCCGGCCGGCGCTCATCGCGAACTCGACCTTGAGCGGATACTCGTTCCCGACGTGGAGGGTCGTGTCCTCCGCCGAGATCGACTTCACCATCGCGGAGAAGAAATCGAGGGGGTACATGCTCTTCACCGGGTCCTTGACCTCGAGCTTGGTCAGGTTCTCCTTCGCGATGCGGAGGTCGAGCTGGTCGGTCTCGCCCTCGGAGTGCATCGTGAACGCGGTCGGGTCGAGGGTCAGGGTGACGTGGTCGGTGAAGCTCTCGCTTCCACGGATCCCCTGGCGCAGGTCCTCGGTCTTGACCGTGACGCTCGCCGGCGGACTCACGTTCGGCACCTTCGGGTCGGTGATCCCCGCCGGGTCGACCACCGCCATCTGGCGCGTGACCCGACCGAGCGACGCGACCAATCGGTTCTTGCCGTCGAACTGGAAGTCGATGACGTCCCCGGGCTTCGACAGGCGGAGCACTTCCTTCAGCTTCTCGACGTCGACGCCGAGCTCGGTCGGCTCGCCGGTGAACTCCTCGAACACCGCCTTGTGGAGCTTCAGGACCAGCATCGCGACGTGCGACGGGTCGACCGCC
The DNA here is from genome assembly GCA_030037855.1 of Thermoplasmata archaeon. Lineage (GTDB taxonomy): Archaea > Thermoplasmatota > Thermoplasmata > Lutacidiplasmatales > UBA184 > Lutacidiplasma. The sequence goes on from JASHPY010000076.1 coordinate 12,142, forward strand.
CTCGCCTCCAAGCCGTCCTTGGAGATCGACAGCTTGACCTCGCTCACGAGCGTGGAGACGACCTCCACGACCTCGCGGAGGTTCTCCATTTTCATGCGGAGCTTGAACATCGGAAGCCTCGGGGCGCACCACACCGGCCCCCTCTAAAAAGCCTTCTGAGGCGCCGAGGGGGAGCAACGCGTTTCTCTACCGGAGATTCGACCCCGGGCGATGACCGAGCTCGCCTATCTCGCGACGATGGACGCGGCGTACGTGCGCACGTTCCGCTCGCGCGTGACCGCGCTGCCGCCCGGCGCGATCGTGCTCGACCGCACGTTCTTCTATCCGACGGGCGGCGGCCAGGCGTGCGACCGGGGAACGCTCGAGCTGGCGGGAAGCCGACCGGTCGAGGTCCTCGAGGTCGTGAAGTCGGGGTCGGCGGTCGTCCATCGCGTCCGCGGCGACCCGGCGACGCTGCGATCGATCGCGATCGGCGCGGAGCTCGACGGAGCTGTCGACTGGGAGCGGCGTCACCGGCACATGCGGCTCCACACGGCGCAGCACTACGCGAGCGCGAGAATCTTCGCGCACACCGGGGTCCGTACTCGGCGGGCGAATCTCGCGGGATCGGGCGCGACGCTCGACCTCGAGGGGCCGCTCGCACCGGACGCGCTCGCTCCGGTCGAGAACGACCTGCGCGCCGCGGTCGAGCGTCCGCAGGAGGTTCGCGTCCGGATGGTACCGAGAGCCGAGTGGGAAGCCCATCCCGCGGCCGGCCGCTCGGGCCTCGTGCCGCTCCCGCCGCACGTCGACCCGGTCCGCGTGGTCGAGATCGACGCGTCCGACGTCTGCCCGTGCGGAGGGACGCACGTGCGATCGACCGGCGAGATCGGCGAGCTCCGATGGTCCTCGCCGGTAACGCTCGGAGGTGGGGCGACGCGCGTCGCGTTCAGCCTGGTCGGGCCCGGGCCGTCCACTCCGCCCGCGTGATGCCGTAGACGTAGACGTCGTGCCATCGAGCGTGGTGGAACAGCGCCGAGCGGAGCGTCCCCTCGCGCCGGAACCCGAGTCCCTCCACGAGGCGGTACGACGCCGCGTTCTCGACGTCGCAGGTCGCGCCGACGCGGTCGACCGAGCTCGTGGCGTACACGTGATCGACCAGGAGCCGCACCGCCTCGCGACCGTAGCCCTTCCCCCGCGCGGCGCGGTCCCCCATCACGTACCAGACGTCGACGTACTCGAGGACCGGATGCGGGAGGTAGTGCCCGACGAACCCGACGACCCCGGGCGGGTCCTTCCGCTCGACCACGAAACGCGCCGCGAGCGACGAGCGGTCCGTCGGCGCGGCCTCGACCGAGCGGACGAAGCTGTCCATCGTGTCGACCGAGAACCGGTCGAACGGCGCCACGACCTCGGGGTCGTTGTACCAGCCGAAGACGGTCGCGTAGTCGTCGGGCACGAGGGGCCGCAGGCGGACCGACGGACCTTCGAGGACGGTCATCGCCCGGGCGAGTGCGAGAGGTCCCGGTCCGACGGGCCGGCGACCGAGGGCGTCGCGGACGCCTCCTCCCGCTCGACCGAGGTCGGGGGCAGTCCTTCCTCCTCCCGCAGGTGCTCGAGCGCCTTGCGATGCCCGGTCGGGGTGAGGGAAAAGACGTGCTTCGGTTCGGAGTACCCGACGACGTACTGCGTTCGGCGGAAGACCATCCGCGACATCTCGAGCGACCGGAGCGCGTTCTTGAGGCTGGTCGGATCCTCGTTCGAGAACTTTCGCGCGATGCCGAACTCGGTGGTCCACTGGTCGGCCTCGAATCGGATCTGCTGGCCCCGATGCTCCAGCAGGTGAAGCAGGAGCGAGCGCTCCAGCCTCTCCAGCTCCTGCTGCGGCATGTACCTCGGGGGGATCGTCAGGAGATCGTCGTGATCTCGTAGTTCACGTCGAGGCCCTTCAGACGGGAGTGCATCTCGCCCACGAGACGTATGACGTTCTCCAGTCCCGCCTTCTCCTTCCATTTGTAGACGAAGTCGTGCATTCCCATCGACTCCTCGAAGCCGAGCTGGCGCATGACCTCCATGACCTTGAGAGGGTCGGCGCCCTCGGAGTGGAAGGTCATCCGGACGTAGGTACGCATGCGATCCCTCGCCGCGGGTGCCCCCGGGCGGTCGGCCGTCGTGTTTAGGCGGCCGTTCGTTTATATATGCTTCCCTGAGTCCAAGTCCCCACGCCATGACGGAGGGCGACCGGGCAGGACCGTGGGTCGTGACGGGGGGGGCCGGGGCGATCGGCTCGGTGGTCGTTCAGGAGCTCCTCGCCCGCGGCGGGGAGGTCCGGGTGATCGACAACCTCGCGAGCGGTCAACGCGGCAACCTGCCCGCCCCGGGCTCCGGCCGCCTCTCGCTGACGGTCGCGGACCTCAAGGAGCCGGCGCGGTACGCCGCCGCCTTCGACGGGGCGCACGAGCTCTGGCACCTGGCGGCCAACGGGGACATTCGCAAGGGCTCCGAGGACCCGCGCCTAGACCTCGAGAACGGCATCCTGGCGACGTTCGCCGCCCTCGAGGAGGCTCGGCGGCACGACGTCCCGCGCGTCATCTACTCGTCGTCGAGCGTCGTGTACGGCTTCCCGACCGTGCTGCCGACGCCGGAGTCGTACGGTCCTCTCGAGCCGGAGTCGCTCTACGCCGGGGCGAAGCTGGCGAGCGAAGGGCTCTGCTCCGCGTTCGCGCACACCTACGGGCTCCGCGTGTTCCTGTTCCGGTTCGCGAACATCGTCGGGCCGCACATGTCGCGCGGCGTCCTGTTCGACCTCTTCGAGAAGCTCGCGAAGGATCCGACCCGACTCGAGGTGCTCGGCGACGGCCGCCAGGCGAAGAGCTACCTTCGGACCGAGGACTGCGTCGCCGGCATGCTGCTCCTTTCCGAGCGCGCGACCGAACCCGTGAACATCTTCAACCTCGGAGCGGCGGACCAGATCTCCGTCCGCGAGATCGCCGAGAAGGTCGTCCGCGCGCACGGGGGCACCGCGAAGATCGAGTATGCGGGCGGGGAGCGCGGCTGGGTGGGCGACGTGCCGAAGCAGTTCCTCGCCATCGACCGTGCGGTACGCCTCGGCTGGAAGCCCCGCTGGTCGAGCGCCGAGGCGATCGACCGCACGATCGCCGATCTGCTCCGCGAGCGAGGACGGGGCCCTTAGCGCGGACTCGGCGGGCCGGCGGCCACCGCGCGATACAGCTCGAGGTACTGCTCCACGACCCGCGGCCACGAGTAGCGCTCCTCCGCGCTCGCGCGCGCCGCCTCCCCCATCGTTCGACGGAGACCCGGGTCGGCGACGAGCTCCCCGACCCGCCGGCGCAGACCGTCCTCGAACGCGGCCGGGTCCCGGTCGTCGACGCTCCAGCCGTTCCGCCCGTCTTCGATCGCCGCGGCGACCGCGGGACCGCCCACCACCGGGAGCCCCGACGCGAGCGCTTGCACGACCGCCCCCGAGAGGAGCTCGACGCGGCTCGGATGGAGAAGGAGGTCGCTCTCGGCAAGGCGGCGGGCGAGTTCGTCCGCCGACACCTCGCCGGTGAGCTCGACCTCCGGGCCGAACGCCCGTAGACGGTTCGCGTACTCCGGGTCCGGGGTCGGCCCCACGAGCACGAGGCGGGCGCCGGTTCCGCGGACCGAGGCCGCGGCGACCTCCCAGCGTTTCACCGGTGCGACCACCCCGACCCCGACGGCGGTGCGTCCGGACCGGTGACCCCAGTCCGCGCGGAAACGTTCGAGGTCGACCCCGAACGGGATGACGGCGATCGGTCGTCGGGTCGAGCCGACCGCGCCGCGGATCGTCACGGCGAGCGGAGCCGTGAGAGCCACGGGCGCCGCGGAACGACGGACGGCGCGTCGCTCCAACCAGTAGCCCCACCGATGAGAGAGTCGCTCGCGATAGTACCAGTGCCGGGAGTGGGTGGTATAGACGTACGGGATGCGCTGGCCGGCCAGACGGTTCCCGACGACGGGGGAGTTGGCGTGGACGACGTCGTAGCGCTCGGCGCGAAGGAGACGGGGAAGCTCCCACGCGAACGGGTACTCGTCGCGCAGGCGATGGTGTCGCACCCGGTTGATCACGAACGGGTCGTGGCCCGCGGTGCGCAGCGCGCTCTCGAGGTCCGCGATGAACCGCTCCGTCCCGCCGTAGCCGGTGGGGGGGATCGGCTCGACGCCCCCGCCGATGAGTGCGATGCGCACGGGGCCGGCACACCGACAACGGATTAAGAAGTGCCGGCAGTTTCTCTCGAGAGACCGTCGGCGGAACGAACCGTCCCGGTCGGAGGAACGCGTGGGGACGGTCTGCGTGGAGGTGGCGGTGCGGGACGACGCCCGCCTCGTGGACGCCGCGGAGTCCCTCGCCGCCCAGGCCCGGCCGCCCGACCGGGTGCTGATCGCCGCTTCGACCGTCACGCCCGAGCCCCTGCTTGCGGAGGCGCGCCGTCGACTCGGCGCGATCGCCGTCGACGTCGCACGGTTCCCGGGCGGGGTCGTGGACGCGCGGGCCGGCGCGCTCGGTTTGATCCACGAGGATACGACCGCGTTCCTAGACTCGGACGAACGAGCCCCCCGGGACTGGCTCGTGCAGCTCGTCGCTCCGATCGAGGCCGGCACCGCCGACTTCGTCGGAGGGCCGACCCGCCCCGTGCGGCCGCCGACGACGTCGATCGAGCGCTACTCGGTGCTGCTCGAAGAGTCAATCTACCGCGACCTCGTTCCCCGGAGCGTCACGTACGTGCCGCTCCAGAACACGGCGTGGCGGACGTCACTCCTCCGCTCACTCGGCTTCGACCCCCGGATCTCCTTCGCCGAGGACCACGACCTCGAGACCCGCGCGGCACGGGCCGGGGCGCGCGGCATCTTCCTCCCCGACGCGTTCGTCTTTCACGATCAGACCGACGAGACGAACTTCTACCGATGGGCGCGGAAGCGGTACCGTTACCTGGTCGCGATGGCGATGTCGCTGATGAAGAACGGAGCGCTCCGGGGCCGCCTCGAAGAGCGGCGCGCGCCGGTCCGCCATCCGCTCCGCTACGTCGAGGCCATGCTGAAGCCGTTCGCGCTGCTCAGCGCGTCGATTCGCTGGCGCCGCGAGCGCGCACGCACGGCGCGCAGACCTTCGGGACGATAGCGGCGCGCCCGGCCGGCGCCGACGCGTTCCCCTCTCGGAAAACGTTATCCTACCGCCGGTGTGGGCGGGGCCATGCCGTCCGAGCCGGCGCATCCGCACGGAGCCACCCACTCGGGGGATATCGTGCACCTCGACTACGATCTTTGGGCGGAGGGCGGGGGTCGGACGGAGCTCGTCGACACCACCCATGCCGAGGTCGCCCAGGAGGCGAAGGTCTCCGCCCCGGAGGGCCAGCACTGGGGACCGCGGCCGCATCTGGTCGGCGGGGAGTACTTCCCCGGGGGCGTCGAGGCGGCGCTCGTGGGCCTCAAGGTAGGCGAGGAGGTCGAGCGGGAGTTCGCGCCGGCGGACGCGTTCGGCGAGCGGGACCCGAACCTGATCGAGCTGTTCTCCATGCACGAGATCCAGCGCTTGCCCGAGATGCGGCGGGAGGACGCGCACCTCGACGTGGGGACCGTGCTGACGATCGAGGGACGCCGCGGACGCGTGGTGACGCTCACCGCCGCCCGCGTACGGGTCGACTTCAACCCGCCGTTCGCCGGCCGCAAGATCCGCGGGAAGTTCAAGGTGGTCGACCGCATCGCCGAACCGGCGGAGCAGGTCCGCGCGATCCTCGAGCTTCAGTACGGTCGCGGGTCGGAATTCCACGTGGAGGTCCACGACAAGGCGATCACGCTGCGGATCCCCGACCGCTCCAAGTTCGACATCTCCTGGATGGCCGCGAAGCCGAGGGTCGTGGATCGACTGCGCACGCAACTGCATCCCGAGACGATCCGGATCGTCGAGGAGTACGTGACCCCCGCCGAGAAGAAGGACGACGGGAAGCCGAAGGCGGCCGCCGAGGAGAAGCCCGAGGGGCACCGGGCGCCCAGCGCGCCCAAGTCGGAGAAGAAGGGGGACGACGCGGCCGAGACCGAGGACGCGCCCCACCACGCGGGGAAAGGCGGGACGAAGAGTCCGCCCGCGGCAAAGCCCGCCGACAAGGACGCGTGAGCCGGAGGCTCGGGCCGGGGGGACCGGCCCCGGAACCAACCCAGAAAAGATGAACCCCCACGGGGTCGTCGCGGCCGATGCCCGACGAGGTCCCGCAGGTCCCCCTTTCGTTCCTGCTCGTCACGTTCGGTTCGGCCGCGGTCGTCGCGGCGCTGATCATTTACTTCGGAATGCGCGGCATGATCGGCGGGCCGATCCCCTGAGCGGCCGCCGGATGCGTTCCGAGCGCAGATAAACCGGGACGGAGTCGAGGGACGTCGTGCTCGCGTCTTCGAGCCCCCGCGTCGACGAGGAAGCCGGCGGTTCGAACATCGGGTGGATCGTGGGGTTCATCATCATCCTCGCCGTGTTCGCCGTCGGCGGCGTCCTCTGGTTCACGTTCCACCCGGTGTGACCGCCGCGGCGTGCGGCCGCCGGTAGAGGTAGACGTCGGTCTCGGGGTCGTAGAGCTCCGGGCGCCATCCGGGGATCTCGTGGCAGTGGCTCACGACGCGGGCCCCGGCCGGTAGCTCGGCTTCCAGCTTCGGGCGGAGGCGGGCCATCGCACCGGGCCAGAGGAAGGCGGTCACGACCGTCGCCCCGCGGAAGTCGAGGGCGAAGAAGTTCCCCCAGCGAAGCGTGATCCGGTCCGCGAACGGCCCCGACGCCCTCCGGCCGCGGAGGATCGCGTAGCGGAGCGGCTCGACCTCGACCCCGACGACCCGGGCGCGATAGATCCGGGCGGCGCGGAACACGATCGCCCCCGTTCCGGCCCCGAGGTCGTAGAGCGTGTCTTGCGGCCCCACCTCGGCGAGCCGCAGCATCGCCTCCACCGAGCGTCGGGGGGTCGGCTGGTAGCCGGCGCCGAAGGCGAACGAGGCGAAGACGAAGTAGCCGATCGCCACCACGGCGGCGATCGCAACGCCCAGAACGAGGATCGGTTCGACCGCCATGCGACCTTACCGGGGCGGCCCGGGGCGATCGAGCCGCTCGGCCGCCGTGCGGGGATCGATACGACGGGCCACGACCTCGTCGAGCAGACCGCGCAGCGACGGGTCCCGCTCGAGCCGGTCGGATAGCCGACGGCCGACTCGCTCCCGGACGAGCTCGACGATCTCCGAGGAGAGCCGCCGCCGTTCCTCGAGGGGGCGCTGGCCCGAGTCGTCGAGGAACTTCTCGTGCGCCTCGATGTTCTCCCAGAGCTCGTCGATCCCCGCCGGTTGGGTCGTGGAGGTCGAGACGACGCGGGGCGTCCATCCGGCGCGCCCGGCGCCGAGGCGCACCAGCTCGGCGAGGTCCCGCCGTGCGAGGTCGGCCCCGGGCAGGTCGGCCTTGTTCACGCAGAACACGTCCGCGATCTCGAACAGCCCGGCCTTGAGCGTCTGCACCTCGTCACCGAGATGCGGGACGAGCACGACGACGCTCGTCGTCGCCACGTCGCGGACCGCGACGTCGACCTGGCCGCTGCCGACCGTCTCCACGATGACGACGTCGAATCCGGCCGCGTCGAGCACCCGCGTCACTTCGCGCGTGGCGGCCGCGATGCCGCCCGCTTCCCCTCGGCTCGCCATCGACCGAAAGTACACGCCGCCGTCGCCGGCGGGTCGGTCCAGCCGGATGCGATCGCCCAGGACCGAGCCGCCCGAGTACGGGCTCGACGGGTCGACCGCGACGATCCCGACCGTCCGGTCGAGCGCGCGCAGACGGCCGACCAGGAGGTTGATCAGGCTCGACTTCCCCACTCCGAGCGGACCGGTGACCCCGACCACCGGGACCGCGTGGGTCCGGGGGTAGAGCGCGCGGGTGATCGGGGCGGCCGTCGGGTCCCGGTCCTCGATCTGAGAGATCACCCGGGCGAGCGCCCGCCGGTCTCCGTCGAGGATCGCTCGCGCCGCGGCCGGGATCGGTGCCGCGCGCGTCATGCCGCGCTGCGCGCGAGTCGCTGCGCGGTCGTCACGATCTCCTCGAGCGACGTCCCCGGACCGAAGATCGCTCGGATCCCGGCCTTCTTCAACCGGCGCGCGTCCTCGTCCGGGATGATCCCTCCCGCGAACACGGGAATGTCGCCCGCCTTCTCCTTCTTCAGCAGCGCGAGCACCTTCGGGAACAGCGCCATGTGAGCGCCGGAGAGGATCGAGAGCCCGATGATGTCGACGTCCTCCTCGAGGGCGGCCCGTACGATCTCTTCCGGTGTCTGGCGGAGGCCGGCGTAGATCACTTCGAACCCCGCGTCGCGCAGCGCGCGGGCCACGACCTTCGCCCCGCGATCGTGCCCGTCGAGACCGGGCTTCGCGATCAACACGCGGATCGGCGGGCGCACCATCGAGATTCCTGCCGGTAGCGACCGGGACCGCGGAAAAAAGGCTTTGGTGTCGAGGCGCCGCGGAGCACCGGGCCTAGACGAGCGCGAGGAGGTCGAGGAGGAGGTTCCCGGCGAGGAGCGCGGCGATCGCGCCGAACGCCATCACGACCAGGAACGGGATCTGAGGGGTGACCCAGACCCGGTCGACCCCTTTCGCCTCCAGCACCGCCGCGAGCCGGGTCCGTTCCTGTCGGTCCTCCTCGGACGTCTCGGCCTCTCGGTCTCCGGGATCGTCCCCCGCGAGCGGATCCTTCAGCCAGACGAACCGCTGGGGAAGCTCCTGCACCGGGATCCGATATCCCGAGAACCCCCGGGGGAACGAGAACTCGCCCCGCGCGGCGTTCCGGACCCCGAGGCCGATCGGGATCGCGATCGACAGCAGCGCGGCGTCCATCAGGAGGTTCACGGAGAACGGCACGATCGTGAGCAGCTGGAGCGCGCGCGCGTCGGGGGTCAGGAGCGGGGCCGCGAAGATCGGCAGCACGACTCCGGCGATCATGAGCGCCTTCGCGTCGGCGCCGCCGTACAGGATCCCGAGCTCGAACAATCCCCGGGCGAACAGGACGGTCGCGAGGACCGCGACCACCGGGACCGGGACACCGCTCGGCCCGACCCCGAGCTCGATCGCGGCGGCGATGACGAGCGCCGTCACGATCGCGTAGGCGACGCCTTCGATCAGGTCGGCGTACCGGTCGAGGCTCTCCCCGAGCGCGTCGTCCCACGCCACGAGATGCTCGAGCACGAGGGCCCCGACGATCAGCCAAAGCCCGAGCGGCCACGCGCCCCCCGGCGCCACGGCGACCGACCCGAGGGCGACCCCGATCACTCCCATCCCCTGCCAGAGCCGGTCCGTGACCTCTCGTTCCCGCCAGTCCGCCACCGCCGCGTACGCGAACCCGACGACCAGAACCGCGACCTCGGTCCCGAGAAGTGCCTCGCCGACGTTCATCGGACCCGGCAACCCCCCGTTGGTCGCTGCGACGGCGGGCCCCCCTCTTAAGAGCGAGGCCCGGAGAGAATTCGCCGGCGTGTCGCGGGTCTTTTCTACCGGCGGCCGCTAGTACGCCCGAGATGAGCGGGTCGGCGACTCCGTCCACGATGACCCCCCCTTCGCCGGCCCCGTGGCCGGCGCCCGCGAACTCCCCCCGACCGCGTCGCCGCTGGGTCCTCCCGGTGGTGGTGGCGGTCGTCGTCATCGCGGTCGTCGTCGCGGCGCTCTACGCGACCGGGACCCTGCACCTCGGAGGTTCGGCGTCCAACCCGTCGTACGAGACGTTCTCCCAGGCCCGCGGCGTCGCCCAGAGTCGGGCCGGATCGGTGGCGGGGGGAACGTGGTTCGCCGCGGCCGCGGCGGGGATCGCGACTCCGTCGGCCGTGCTCGAGGAAGTGACGAACCTGAGCTCGCTGACGTCGAACAGCAGCTGCACCCTCACGTGGCCGAACGGGGAACCCGCGAACATCGAGATCCCCGCGACCGCCGAGAACGCGCCGACCGGCGCCGCCGCGTTCTGGACGGTCGCGTTCGAGAACGCGTCGGACGCCCTGCTCGTCGAAACGGTCTCCGACGGGAGCGCGGCCGCGCTTTTCGTCGCGACCGGTGCCACCTGCGAGGAGGTCGCCTCGCTCCTCGCCCCGTTCCCGTCGGGCGTCTACGACTCCCCGTCCATCGTCACGGCCGCCGATCAGGCCGGGGGATCGACGTTCCTCGCCGCCCACCCGAACGCGACCCGGACCTGGTCCGTGTACGGCGGGGTCCGGTTCGGCGAGATCTCCACGACCCCGGACTGGCTGGTGGACTACACGACCTGCGCGGTGCCGCCGATCGCCGGCGAGAACGGCAGCGTCTTCAACGCGACCGTCGCCGGTCTCACCGGGGACGTGCTCAACAGTTCCTCGGGGAACGAGGAGTGCGCTCCGAGCGTACCGGTGAACCTCGGACTCCCGCTTCCCGGCGCCGGCGCGGGCCCCGCCGCCCGAAAAGCTATTTAAATACCCTCCAACTGCGCGGCCGCACCTTCCGTGAGCTCATGGTCGAATACAAGCTCGTCATCTCCGAGCGGGAGAAGTCGATCGCCCGCACCGTCGGCGACCCCCAGGCCGCCGGGTTCCTCGGAAAGCGGATCGGCGAGACGATCGGCGGGGAAGTGATCGGGGCCTCCGGCTACACGTTCCGCATCACGGGCGGCACGGACAAGAGCGGCTTCCCGCTCCGACCCGACGTGCCGGGCGCGCGGCAGACCCGGCTGTTCGTCGGCGACGGCTTCGGGTTCCATGCCCCGCGAGCGGGGATGCGGCGGCGACGAACGTTCCGCGGCAACACGGTCAGCGAGGACACGGTCCAGATCAACCTGATCGTCGAGCAAAAGGGCGGGAAACCGCTGGCGGAGCTTCTCGCCACGTCATGAAGGTCCCGCGGCAGCCCGAGGCGAACATCGGACTGGTCGGCCACGTCGACCACGGGAAGACGACCCTCACCCAGGCGCTCACCGGGGAGTGGACCGACCGCCACTCCGAGGAACTGAAGCGAGGCATCTCGATCAAGCTCGGCTACGCCGACGCGGCGTTCTACCTCTGCCCGAAGTGCCCCCCACCGTCCGGCTACTCCACGGAACCGGTCTGCCCGAACTGCGGCGGCGAGGCGAAGTTCCTCCGCTCCGTCTCGTTCGTGGACGCTCCCGGCCACGAGACGCTGATGGAGACGATGCTCTCCGGCGCCGCGATCATGGATGGCGCGCTCCTCCTCGTCGCGGCGAACGAGAAGGTCCCTCAGCCTCAGACCCGGGAGCACCTCTACGCGCTCGACATCATCGGCGTCCGCAAGGTTGTGGTCGTCCAGAACAAGATCGACCTCGTCCCGCCGGAGGCAGCGGAGGAGAACTACCGGGAGATCGGCGAGTTCCTGAAGGCGTCGCCGATCGCGGAGGCGCCGATCGTGCCGGTCAGCGCCAACCACCGGGTCAACATCGACGCCCTGATCGCCGCGATCGAGACCACGATCCCGACCCCCGAGCGCGACGCAGCGAAGCCGCCGCTCATGTACGTCGCGCGGTCGTTCGACGTCAACCGCCCCGGGACTCGCCCCGCGGACCTTCAAGGGAGCGTGCTCGGCGGCTCGCTGATCCAAGGCCGGCTCGCGCTCGGCGAGGAGATCGAGATCCGGCCCGGCCCGAGCGGTCCCACCGAGGGCCAGGCCGAGTCGCTCACGACCCGGATCACGTCGATCGTCTCGGGGGGGCGCGAGTGGAAGGAGCTTCGACCCGGGGGACTCGCGGCGATCGGTACCAGCCTCGACCCGGCCCTCGCCAAGGGCGACGGGCTGACGGGCCGGTTGGTCGGGACCGCCGGGACCCTTCCGCCGGTCAGTCAGAAGATCCGCCTGAAGGCGACGCTGCTCGACCGCGTGCTCGGGGCGCAGCGCGAGATCAAGGTCGAGAAGATCCGGACGAGCGAACTGCTCGCGGTGACGGTCGGCACGACCGTGGCGAGCGGGAAAGTGACGAGCGCGCGCGGCAACGAGGTCGAGCTCTCCCTGAACCGCTCCGTGACCGTGTTCCCCGGGAGCCGCGTCGCGGTCTCCCGACGGCTGAACGCATGGCGGCTGATCGGCTACGGGATCGTGGAGGCCGGGTCGAAATGAGAGCGGACCTGATGGAGATCCTCCGTTGCCCGGTCTGCCGGGGGGAGCTCGGTCTGGTCCGGCGTCGGACCGACGGCGAGGAGATCGTCGAGGGGACCCTGACGTGCCCGAAGTGCGGCGTCGACTACCCGATCCGAGACGGGATCCCCGACCTGCTCCCGCCGGACGAGCGCGACTGACGGAACCGCCCACCTCGTCGTACCGGTCCGCACCGGCGGGTCACGGCCGAAGCTCCGTGCCGTTCCGGACGAAAGGTTAAGCGGAGCCGAGCGGAAGCGCGGCCGATGCCCCCGGCGAGGGATTCCGACGGGTCGGCCGACCCCGACGACGACGAGGACCTCGAGGAGGAGGCCCCCCGGCCCCGTCGGCCCGCCCGACGTGCGACCCGGCCGAAAGGTCACCGCCCCTCGGTGCGTCGATGGCAGGGCGCGGACGACGAGGACGACGACGAGGAGCTGGAGGCGACCCCGGCCCGGCGACGATGGTTTCCCCGGGAACGCCACCCGGTCTACTGGCGCGCGCGGGACTCGCTCTACTTCGAGCCGCTGGTCGCGGTCGCGATCATCGTCGTGCTCGTGGTCTCCCTCTACGCCTACACTCAGAACTGGCCGCCGGTCTACGTCGTCGAGTCCGAGAGCATGCAGCACGGCTCGTCGGACGTGCTCGGGGTGATCAACACCGGCGACCTCGTGCTCGCGCAACGCGTGCCCGTCGACCAGATCACGCCGTACGTCGTCGGGCTCCAGACCGGTTACTCGACCTACGGGGAGTACGGGGACGTCATCCTGTACTTACCGAACGGCGGCGGGTCCACCCCCGTCATCCATCGGGCGATCCTGTTCCTCCAGTGGGACCCGATCACGTCGACCTACAACGCGACCGATCTCTCGGGCCTCAAGTGCGGCAACGCGACCGGGGCCGTCTACGCGACGACCGGCACGACGGACGGCTGCGGGCTCACCGGTCTCGGCGCCTCGAACACGCTCTACCTCTACGGTGTCGGGTGGAAGTCCGTGAACGTCTGCATTCCGCTCGACCCGGCGCTGCTCGGAAAGCAGTCCGGCTTCGTGACGATGGGCGACAACAACATCGGCACGGGCGGCTGCGGCTCGGGCAACTGGGGTCTTCCGGACCAAACGGACGGGCTCAGCACCCTGGTCGAGACCGGCTGGATCGTCGGCGTGGCGCGGGGGATGATCCCCTGGTTCGGTGCGGTGAAGCTCCTCCTCGAGGGCAACGCGGGCGAGGTCCCGATCCAGTCGTGGGAGTTCCTCGGGATCACGGTCGTGAGCCTCATCCTGCTGGCGTTCGGGATCCACTACGCGCTCCGGGCGGAAGGGATCGAGGACGAACGGCGGAAGCGGCCGGAGGAGGACGACGAGGACGAGGTGGAAGACGATGAGCCGCCGCCGGGGCGGGGGCGTCGGTTCCTCCGCGCGATCCGCCCGTGGGGCCACGGCGAGGAGGAGGAGGACGTCGACGCGCCCCCCGCTCGGACCCACCGACCGCCCCGCGGCAAGACCGGTGAGTCCCGGCGGGGACGACCCAAGCCCCGCGTTCGCCGGGACTCCAAGGCGAAGTCGTCGAAGTCGTCCGAGGACGACGACCTGTGAGCCCCGGCCGCGCCGGGCCGACCCGAGTTCGAAAGCCTTTAGTCCCGAACCCGGTCCGCTCCGCGAGGACGGAAACGGATGCACGTCATCGGCGGACCCGCGTCGACCGCGCTCGCGGAACGGATCTCCCGGGAGCTCGGCAACGCGCCGTTCGCGATCCCGTTCACGAAGCGCTTTCCCGACGGCGAGATCTACCTGCGCGTCGGGGGGCGGTTCGAGGGCGAGGACGTCGTCATCGTCCAGTCGACCCGGGCCGACCAGGACCTCCTCGAGCTCCTGCTCCTCGAGGATGCGGTCCGGGAGGCGGGCGCCCGCCGCGTGTTCGTGGTCGTACCGTACCTCGGCTACGCGCGGCAGGACCGGCGGTTCTTCCCGGGCGAACCCGTGAGCGCGCGGACGTTCTGCCGCCACATCGAGCTCGACGCCGACGCGGTCGTGACCGTGGACCTCCACTCCCGCCAGACCCTCGACCAGTTCTCGAAGCCCGCGTTCGAAGCGAGCGGGATCCCCGCGATCGCCCGGTTATTGCGCGAGCGTCCGATCGACGTCCTGGTCTCCCCCGACCAGGGAGGGATCGACCGGGTCCGCCGGATGGCCCAGCTCCTCGACAAGCCGTGGTTCGCGATGCACAAGAAGCGCCTCGACAGCGAGCACGTCGAGCTCTCGCTGCCGAACGAGTTCCCGGTGCCGATCGAGGGGAAGCAGCTCGTGATCGTCGATGACGTCATCACGACCGGCGGGACGATCGTCGAGGCCGCGCGCCTGCTGAAGAAGCGCAGCGTCGCGGGCGTCAGCGCGTCGTGCACGCACGGACTGTTCCTCCGGGACGCGTTCGAGCGGATCAAGGCGAACGTCGACGAGGTCTACTCCACCGACACGCTCGGCAACCCGGCGGAGAAGGCTTCGGTCGCGCCGGACATCGCGCAGATCCTCCTGCGCGAGACCGCGGCGTAGGCCGGGAGGGGCGCGATGGACGGGCCCCGCGAGACGCGCGGGGCCCCCACCGACGCGCTCGAGGAGATCCTCCACTCCCTGGCCCACGAGCTCGCGCTCCGGGAGGAGGCGCCCTCGGGCCGATGGATCGAGGAGACCGCGGGGGAGCTTCGCGCCGGGACCAAGGTCGGCTGGTACTTCCCTTCCGGTGACGGGGGGGCGATCGCGTTCCGGACCGAACGGGACGCGGTCTCGTTCGGCCACGTCCACGTGACCGCGCGACCGGATTCTGCCGCGCGCGCCGCCACGCTCGCGGCCCAGCTCGTCGACTCGCTGCCCGGCGCCGTCCGGTCGATCAGTATCGGGTTCACCGGACTCCCGCGGGAGCGCGAGGACGCGGTGTCGGCCGAGCTCGCCCGCCGCCCCGGCTCGACCGTGATCCGACGCTTCGCGATGGAGCGAGCGCTCCGATCTCGCGACGGAGAGGGGTTGCCCCCCGTGCCCGACGCCCTCCTTCTTGCCCCCGTCCGGGAGGTCACCCTGGACGCGCTCACCGAGCTCGACCGACGGGCATTCACGGGCAGCACCGACGAGCTCCTGATCGGAACCGAACCCGCCGAGTACCGGCGGATGCTCGGCGAGATCCTCGACGGCGCGGTCGGGCGGTTCCTCGACGAAGCGTCGACCGCGCTCTATCGGGCGGATCCCCCCGCGCTCCTCGGGGCAATCCTTACCTGTGAGAAGACCGCGCGTCGGGCCGCGTTCCAGGACCTGATGATCGACCCGGACCACCGCAGCCGCGGGTACGGGGCCTACCTGCTCCACTGGGCGATGCGCGCGCTCTGGGCGCTCGGCTACGAGCAGGTTCGCCTCTGGGTCAGTGAGGCGAACGAGGCCGCCCGACGGCTCTACGACTCGGTCGGGTTCGCGGTCACCCAGTCGGCGGTGATCTACCGCTGGGATCGGTCGGCGATGCCGCACGCGCAGGCATCGCGGTAGGGGCAGCTCGAGAACATCCACGCAGGGCACGCGACGAGGCCTCCCGGGTCGCCCGACGCGAGGGCGCTTTCGAGCGCCCGCCGACGCTCCCGCCAGAATCGGGAGAAGGCGCTGACCGGGGCGAAGCGGAACTCGAACACGGTCAGCCGGGTCCGGTCGTCGGGCGCTCGCTCCCACCCCAGGAACAGCCGGGCCGAGGACGTCCCGGTCGCCACGCACCGCAGACCGAGTTCGAGCGCGTACTGGGGATGGGAGTCGTTGATCGTCCGCGGGCTCGGGCGGTCGACCGCGCGCGAGGTCCGCAGGAGATACGGCGCGCCGCGGAACCCACCGACGTCCTGCTCCGGTTCGGGCGACGCGAGGGGAATCCCCGCCGCTTCGCCGATCGGTCCGGCCTCGGTCGCCGCGGCGATCCGCCCGTAGAGGTCGATCGGCTCGATCGGCGGACGGAACGGACCCTCGGGTACGATCGGACCCGCGGTCCGCTCGAAGTACGCCCGTCGCGGGTAGAGGAGGTCGCGGAACCCACCGAGGACCGGTCCGGTCGAGACGGACCCCGAGCGTTCCAGCCGAGATCGGAGCGCGGAGCTCAGATCCTCGCGTTCCGCCACCCCGGCGACGCACTCGCCGATCGTCGCAGGAATCTCACCCTCGCGGCCCGTGCAGTCGCAGATGCCGGCCGCCCGGACCTCGCAGCCCCGGTCGAACCAACGGCACCGGGGCAGTCCCTGGGGCGTCCCGGCCCGCCACGCCGCCCGCAACGCGTCCGCCCGCGCCCGCATCTCCCCTCGCACTCTCGGCGCGTCCGCGAATTCGAGGTCGAGCGCTTGGACGGCGTCCACCTCCTCGTCACGGAGGGCGACCGTCACGAGACGACCGCGAGGCCGGTCCGCGAGGGCGCAGTACATCGCGAGCTGCTCGACCGGCTCGGGCCGGTCCCGAACGAGGTCCGCCACGGGTGGGAGGCTCGAACTCGTCTTCACCTCGACCGGGACGTCGCTGAGCGCGTCGAGGCGGCCGATCCACTCGTCGCGCCGTACCCGCACCTCGATCGCGCCGTCCGGCGCGAGGACGGTCGCGAGGCGTCGGTGCCACCTCCGACCGAGGTCGAGGCGATCGCGGCGTTCCGGGGCGACGGGAACCGCCGCGATCCCGCGCCAGTAGGCGGACCGGGGGGAGACGAGGTTCGTGACGCTGATCGGCGGAAGGGACGTCGGCGCGGGCATCCGGTCGGAGATCTCTCGCGCCAGGTCCTCGTCCTCGCGGACGGTCACCGCCGACCGCCAGTCTCCTTCGGGTCCGGACGCCACGGGGACCGCCGCGTCCCGAGGGCGCGCGCCTATACGAGCGGGCCGCCCCCAGGGCCAGCCTATTTCCTCTTTCCCGGACTCGCGGGGTCGTGACCGAAGCCGCCCGACGTCCGTTGATCATCGGGAGCGGGATCGCGGGGCTCTACGTGGCGCTGCGGTGTCGGGAGCTCGGTCTGCGCCCGACGATCGTGACGAAGGCCCGGCTCGAGGAATCCAATACCCGCTACGCCCAAGGAGGGATCGCGGCCGCGATCGGTCCGGACGACTCGCCGCGCCGGCACCTCGAGGACACCGTCCGCGCCGGCGACGAGCTCGTCGATCGAGCGGCGGCCCGCGTGCTCACGTCGGAGGCGCCCGCGCGGGTCGCGGACCTTGTCCGGTACGGCGTCCCGTTCGACACGGTCGAGGGCCGGATCGCGCTGGGGCGCGAGGCCGCGCACTCCCGGTTCCGCACGCTCCACGCCGGCGGGGATGCGACCGGCCTATCGATCGAGGAGACGCTCAAACGCCGCGTGCTCGACGCGGGCATCGAGGCGCGCGAGCGCACGATCCTCCGGGCGCTGCGACCCGGCGGACGCGACGGGCCGATCGCGGTCCTCTCCCACGCGGACGGCAAGGACGTGGAATTCGAGACCAGCGGCCCGGTCGTCCTCGCCACGGGCGGCGCGGGGGGACTCTACCGGCAGAGTTCGAACCCGTCGATCGCGACCGGCGAGGGCGTGGCGATCGCGTTTCGGGGGGGCGCGCGGCTCGCTGACATGGAGTTCATCCAGTTTCACCCGACGGCCTTCTATCGGGAGGGCGCGCCGCGGTTCCTCATCACCGAAGCACTTCGCGGGGAGGGCGCGGTCCTTCGGAACGAGGCCGGCGACCGGTTCCTGACGGCCGTCCACCGCGACGGCGAGCTCGCCCCCCGCGACATCGTCGCGCGGGCGATCGACCGGGAGATCGTGAACTCGGGCCATCCGTGCGTCTACCTCGACGCGACCGCCCTCCCGCGGGACCTCCTGTTCGCCCGCTTCCCGTCGGTCTGCCACTTCGTCGCGTCGTTCGGACTCGACCCGTCGCGCGACCAGATACCGGTCGCGCCGGTGGCGCACTACATGATCGGGGGCGTCGCGACCGACCTCGAGGGTCGCTCGTCCCTCCCGGGCCTGTACGCCGCCGGCGAGGTCGCCGCGACGGGGGTCCACGGCGCCAACCGGCTCGCGGGGAACTCGCTGCTCGAGGGCCTCGTCTTCGGCGAACGCGTCGCGCGGCAGCTCTTGCGTCCGGCCTCGGGCGGACCGCGGCCGGCGGACCGCACGCTCGAGCTCGCGCTCCCCACCGGCATCGCCCGGACCGAAGAGGCCGAGGACCTCGAGGAGGTCCGCGGGGGACTCTGGGACGACGTCGGGATCGTGCGGACCGCCGACGGGCTCGGCGCGGCCGCGGAACGGTTCGAGCGGTTGGCCCGCATCGCGAGCTCGACCCGCGCGGACGCGCTCCCCGGCCCGGTCGCGAACGCGGGACTCACCGCGCTCTTGATCGCACGAGCCGCGCTCGCCCGAACGGAGAGCCGGGGCGCGCACTTTCGGTCCGACTGGCCGCAGCGGCGCGCTCAGTGGCGGATCCATCTGGGCTGGCGTCTGAAGGCGCCGGCCGGGCGCGCGACGTAGGGCGGACAACCATTATGCTCGGGCGGCGGTCGCCCCGCCGATGGACCTCTCCCTGACCGACGAGGAGCGAGAGCTCCAGGAGGCGGCGCGCAAGTTCGCCCGCAAGGAGATCCAGCCGATCGCCGACCGGATGGACCGGGAGGACTACTTCCCCCGGGACGTTTTCCGTCGCCTCGGCGAGCAAGGCTTTCTCGGCGTCACGGTGCCGACGCAGTACGGCGGCTTGGGCCTCTCGTACGTCGCGCAGGCGGTCATCCTCGAGGAGATCGCGCGCGTGAGCCCGGCGCTCGCGCTGAGCGTGGGGGCGCACTCGAACCTGTTCGCCGACAACCTCGGCCGGAACGGCACCGAGGCGCAGCGACGCGCGTTCCTCCCCGCCGTCGTGGAGGGAGAGTCGGTCGGAGCGCTCGCGCTGACCGAGCCGAACGCCGGGTCGGATGCGGTGGGCCTGCGCACCCGCGCGGAGCGGGACGGGGACGAGTACGTCCTCAACGGGGCGAAGCAGTTCATCACGAACGGTCCGGTCGCGGACTCCCTCCTCGTCTACGCGAAGACGGCCCCCGGGGCGGGGGCCCACGGCATCAGTGCGTTCCTCGTCCGCCGGGGGACCCCGGGCTTCTCGGTCGCCCGGAGTCTCGACAAGATGGGGATGCGAGGCTCCCCGACCGGCGAGCTCGCGTTCCAGGACTGCCGCGTGCCCGCCGATCAGCGCGTCGGCGAGGAGAACGAAGGAGTGCGCGTGATGATGAGCGGCCTCAACGTCGAGCGGGCGGTGCTCGCGGCGATCCCGGTCGGGATCATGGCCGAGTGCCTCGACCGGTCGGTCGCCTACTCGCGGGAACGCGAGCAGTTCGGCCAGAAGATCGGGCGCTTCGAGCTGATCCAGGAGAAGCTCGCGAACATGTACACCGACCTCGCGGCGTCGCGACAGCTCCTCTTCGCGGCGCTCCTCCAGGTGGCGACCGACGTCCGCCGGATGGCCCCGAGCGCGGCGGCGCTCACGTTCGCGTCGGAGGCGTCGACGCGAGTCGCCCTGGAAGCGATCCAGGTGCACGGGGGCTACGGGTACATGCGGGACCTCCCCCTCGAGCGCCTCGCGCGCGACGCGAAGCTGCTCGAGATCGGCGCCGGGACGTCGGAGATCCGTCGCCTCCTGGTCGCCCGCGAGCTGCTCGGTCCCGGCTTCGCGGAGTGAGCCCGGCCGCGTCGAGACGGGCCCCCGGTTCGTTCGGACGTTCTCCGCCGCACCGAGGTTATATACGGTTCAGGGACCCTCCAACGCTCGATGGCCGGACGACCGCCGTCCGCCGCGACGACCTCCTCGTCGTTGCGGGTCGAGGTACTGAAGGAACTTCAGGGTCTCATCGACGACCGGGACGTCCGCGACCGGTTGGATCGCGGGCCGCTCGGCGAGACCAAGGGGAAGGAGCACTGGGTGCTCCACCTCCTGCTCCGCGCGCACGAACTGAACCAGACGCACGTCGACATGCTGATCGGTTCGTCCTACTCGAACCTGCTCGCGCGGATCCAGTCGATGGAGGACCGGCTCGAGCGGGTCGAGTCCGGGGGCCGCACCCTCGGCGAGGACGTGAAGGGCCGCCTCGAGGGGCTCGAAGGTACGCTCGCCGAGCGACTTTCGAAGGAGGTCGCCACGGGGTTCGAGGCGGCCGGCAGCCACCTCGAGACCGGGCTGTGGGCGAACCTCGACCGGAAGTGGAAGCCGGTGGGGGATTCGATCGAGACGTTCTCCCAGTCGGCGAGCCAGCTCACGAAGGACCTCTCCGACACGTACCGCGTCGCGACCCAGAGTCGCCTCCTCCTGAACGAGAACGCGCGTCGGATCATCGACCTCGGGAGGGACCTGGTCGCGCTCGAGGAGAGCCTCAAGCTCGCGCTCGCGAAGACCCTCGAGGAAGGGCTCCAGCCCCTCGAGGAGCGGATCTCCGCCCTCGAAGCGAGGCTCGGGGGAGCCGCCGAGGAGACGACGAACGGGAACGGCCGCACGGACGCCCCCGGCGGCGCGTGAGACCGGGCTCGCGATGCGCCTCTCCCCCCGCCATCCGCGCTACCGGAGCCTCCTCACGCGCGCTCGGCTCGCGAGGTCGAGCCGGACCGGACTCGTCGCGCCCGAGGGACTGATCGCCCACGGTCGCGGGGAGACGTTCGACTACCTCCTCGGCGAGCGCACGACGCCGAGCGCCCGGCGGGCCACTCGGGTCGCCGCCGAGTGGCTCCGCGCGGCCCGTCGACCGGTCGTGAGCGTGAACGGCAACGTCGCCGCGCTCGCCGCGCGGGAGGTGGCGGAGCTGCAGCGGGCCCTGCCGCGTCTCGGCGTCGAGGT
>JASHPY010000077.1 GCA_030037855.1 Thermoplasmata archaeon
TGACCGCCCAGATCGCGACGAAGGCCCCGACGATGCCGACCGCGAGCGTTCGGATCGAGACCGCGGTGGAGAAGGCGAGGAGCGGCCCGAGCCGCAGCGGGGACGTCGCGACCGGCGCCGCGGCGCGCGCCGGCTCGTTCACGGAGAGAAGGACGTAGGTCGCGACGCAGACCATCACGGCCGC
This sequence comes from Thermoplasmata archaeon, assembly GCA_030037855.1. GTDB lineage: Archaea > Thermoplasmatota > Thermoplasmata > Lutacidiplasmatales > UBA184 > Lutacidiplasma. The sequence continues at coordinate 185 of JASHPY010000077.1, forward strand.
CGCGAAGTAGAACAGATAGTCGAGTCCCAGCGCGGAGACGAGCGCACCGACCGCGAGGAAGCCGAGGATCGCGCCCCCGCCCGAGGCGGCGTTCAGGAACCCGTAGGACCCGCCGCGCTCGTGATGACGGTTCACGTCCGAGATGAACGCGTTGAGCGCCGGCGAACCGAGCCCGAGCACGGTCGTCCCGAGGACGAAGGCGACCCCGGCGTCGAACGCACCGGGGACGAACGGGATCGCGAGGTAGCAGGGGAGCGCGCCGAGCTCGCCGGCGATCAGGAACGGCTTCCTCCGCCCCACGCGGTCCGAGAGACGCCCCGCGAGCGGACCGATGAGACTGTTGCCGAGCCAGGCGACCGAGGTGAAGAGCAGGGCCTCGGCCACCGGCGCGTTGCGGGCGACCACCAGGAAGAGAGGGAAGTAGACGACGAGCACCCCGGTTCGGTTGCTCGCGAGCAGCTGATAGACGGCAAGACTGACGACGGTGCGATTCACGGGTCCCCTCGAGCGTGCGACCGTTATCCCGTTGGCCCCGGCGGGGGCCGTCCGACGAGGGGCGACCAAGCCAGGGGTCCCGCGGGCCGGCCCCTCATCCGCCCGGGTCCGGAACGCGGTCCCCCGCCCTCACGCGAGCGGTCCCGGGAGTACCTTCCGGACCAGGACGTTGCTCCGCCCGAACGGTTGGACCACCGAGAAGCCCTCCCGCTCGAACATCGCGACCGTACCGAACCAGGTCGCCACGGCCCGACCGTGCGTAGCAGGGTAAGCCTCGACGATCCCCCCTCCGAGCCGGCGGATCGCGCCCAGCGCGGCATGCAGCGCGAAGTTCGCGACGCCCGACCTCCGAAACGGTCGGTCGACGAAGAAGCAGGTGATCCTCCAGTCCGGGGGCGGGCCGAGACGGTCGGAGACCGACCGGTATTTTCTCCCCTGTTCCACGCGCGGGAGCTCCTCGCGACGGCCGAACTGACACCACCCGACCGGTCGGCCGGCCGAGTAGACGAGGATGCCGTGCGCCCGACCTCGGAGGAGGAGCGCGCGGTGGTCGCGTCGATTGGACTCCTGGCGGAGGGCACTCTGAAGGGGGCCGTTCGGCCCGCTTCGGTGATAGAACATACACCAGCAGCCGGCCTGCACTCCGTGGTACCGGCGGAAGAAGCGCTCAAACTCGTTCCAACGGGACGGCGCGAGCTCACGCGCGACGAGGCGGCGGGGACCACGGACGTCGGCGTGGCCGGCGCGAGCGACCGCTCGGCGGACTCCCGCGACCGGTGGTTCGGTTCTCACTCGATCCGCCGCGCGCTTCAACGACGATCCTCGTTCGGAGGTTCGCTCGCACGGAGAGGGACGGCTCGACTCTCGGCCGTCCGCCGCATCCTCCCGGGGCCAGCGGAGGGAGGAGCCCCCACGATGCGACGGGCCGGCGCCCCGGTGCACCGGGTCCCGTCACTCCATCGGTACATGACGATCCGGTGACCGGTAGCGAGACTTGGGCGGCTCCCAGAGCTCGAGTCGGTTCCCGTCGGGGTCCGTCACCCATCCGAACCGCCCGTAGACCGACTCCTCGGTTCGCTCCTCGACCGCGACTCCCTCGGCCCGGAGTTGCGCGATCAATCGCTTGAGATCGTCGACCCGATAGTTCACCATCGCGGAGGGACGGCCGCGGCCCCAGTCCCGGTCGTCGTCCGCCAGCGCCGCCCAGAGCGTCGCCCCGACCTTGTGCCCCCGCCGCGGGGAGACCCACTCGAACGTCACGACCTGACCGTCTGCGGCGATGCCGAGATGGTCGCGGTACCATCGGGCCAGCTTCTTCGGGGTCCGGGACCGGAGGAACACTCCTCCGATGCCGGTCACGCGCTTTCGGGAGGCGTTTCGGGCGACCACGGAATCTCCCTTGACCCCGGCAGGGCCCGGGAGAATATCACTCTCCCATCACCGGACCTCCCGGCCCGGCCGAACGGTCTAGCGGTCGCCGGACCGATGGCCCGGACGCTCGAGGCAACCGGTCGGGGAGAGGACCGGCCGCTCAGTGCAGGGCGACCGGCTGCGCGGGAGTGGTGTCCGGCTCCACCACGACCGCGGTCCCGAACGCGAGAACCTCGGTCATCGAGTTCCCCATCTCCGACGTGTCGAACCCGACCGCAACGACCGCGTTCGCGCCCAGGCTCTTCGCGTGCGCCACGAGCCGCTCGATCGCCTGGTGGCGGGTCTGCTCGAGCAGCTGGGTATAGAGCGTGATCTCGCCCCCACCCCAGGCTCGGAAGTACGCGGCGATGTTCTGCCCAAGGCCGCGCGACCGCACGAGCAACCCGAACGTCGTCCCGATGACGCGGGTCACATGGTACCCCGAGACGAACGGAGTCGTCACCACGATCAGGTCGGTGGGAGGCGCAAAGGGGTTGGGCACGTCTGCTGGCAATTGCGACGCGGGCATGCCGAGGTCACCGCCGAGGGGTTCAAGCCGTTTCCTCACGGGAGGCCCGGACCGCCCCGCCGTAGCCCGCGGCGACGCGCTTCTCCCGAGATCCCCGAGGAGGGACCCGGGCGCGTCCACCGGCCGGTCGATCCCCGTTCGCGGGAGGATGGCTGACGCACGGATTTCAAGGTGCGATACCTGGGCGGGACGTCGAATGCGCGACCCCCCACTCACCGCCTCGCTGGAGTCCGTGCGCCGCCTGACGATTGCGAAGCAGCACCTGGCCGGGCCTCGGCCGTCGCGCGCCACGTCCCGCGCGATCGTTTCGATGCTGCGGGACGTCGCCTACATCCAGTGGGATCCGGTCAGCATCGTCGCTCCCTCCCACCTGATCTCCCTCTGGAGCCGGGTCGGCGACGTCCGGCCCGCGGCCCTGGACCGACTGCTGTGGAGAGCGAAGACGCTGTTCTTGCACTGGACGCCGATCGCCTCGCTCGTCCTGACCGAGGACTTTCCCCTCTACCGCTCCCTCATGCGCCGCTACCCCGCGTCGCTCGGCCGGTCCTGGAACAGTCAGCGCGTCGCCGCGAGGAGGTTTCTCGCCACGCACGCGGAGCTCCGGAGAGAGGTACTGAGGGAACTGGGGAACGGTCCGCTCACGCTCGGCCAGTTCGAGGCTCACGTCCGAACGAGGCGGAACGACTCGGACTGGGCTCCCGCGAGCGATGTCTCGCTCCTGCTGTATCACCTACTGATGGGAGGGGAGGTGATGGTCGTCGGCCACGAGGGAAACCAGAACCTCTGGGGCCTCGCTGAGCCGTTCCTCCCGACCGGGGTCGACCGGACCGAGCTCACCGACGCAGAGTACGAGCGCACAGCGTCCCAGCGGGCCCTCCGTGCGCTCGGCACCGCGACCCCCCGCGAGATCAAGTTCCACTTCCCTCGAGGGCGGTACGACCGCCTCGGGTCGACCCTGGCGGCGCTGGAGGACGAGTCGCTCATCCACCGGGTCCGGGTCGAAGGGTTGTCCGATCGGGAGCCACGGTACATCCACGACCGAGACGTGCCGCGGCTCGAGTCGATGAGCACGTCGGCGTGGCACCCCCGCACCTCCCTGCTTCCGCCGTTCGACAACCTGCTCGGTAGCACGCAGCAGGTCGACCGTTTGTTCGGTTTTCACTACATCCGGGAGCAGTTCCTACCGAAGGAGAAGCGCCGGTACGGAACCTACGTGCTGCCGATCCTGTCGGGCGAGAGGTTCGTCGGCCGGATCGACCCTCGACTCGACAAGACGACCGGGACGCTCGTGGTCCAGGCGGTGCACGCCGAGCCCGAGGCGGCCGACGACCGCGACGTCGCGGCGGACGTCGCCGAGACCGTCGCCCGGTTCGGCGAGTTCCTGCGTGCGACCCACGTGACGTACTCCTCGCGAGTTCCCCCGAATTGGAAGCGCGCGCTCCGTTGAGCGCGACCGCCGCCGGTCGGTCGCCCCCGAAATCGAGCGCTCGGACGAGGAGGTCCGCCGCGCGGACGGCCCCGCGGTCGAGCGGCTCACCGGACTCGTTTTAACGGAATCGAAGTTGCGCGGCGCGATGGCCCCGGAGAATCCGACCTCGCTGTTCCCGATCACGATCCGTCGCGCCTTCACGGTGGGCCGGTTCTTCGTCCTCTACGGGATGGTCGTGTCGGTGCTCGTCAGCGTCGCGCTCAGCTTCTCGGCCGGTCCGACGAGCTCCACGACGTTTCCGTTCCTCCTCCCGATCTTCAGCGTCCTCGGTTCGATGGGCGCGCTCGTCGTCTTCACCAACGACCGGGTCAAGGGCGTGCTCGAGTACCTCCTCGCCTACGGGATGTCCCCCCGGGGCATCTTCGGGAACTTCCTCGCGACGGGCCTCGTGCTCACCTCGCTCATCCTCGCCGTCGCCGTCGGCGGGAGCCTGGCGGTACACCTCGCGCTCGGGATCCCGATCACGCTCCAGCTCGTCGAGCTGCTCGCGTTCTACGCGATTCCGATGAGCTACGCCTCGACCGCGTTCGCCGCCTCGGTCGGCATGTTCTGGACGTCGCTCTCCTCCCCGCGAACCGGGATGAACAGCCCGATCGGGCTCGTGCCGTTCGTCGGCATCCTACCGGCCCTGGGAACGCTCGGACTCCTGACGGTTCTCGCGACCCGCGGGGTCTATTCGTCGAACGAACTCGTGCTGGTCGCGCTCGGGGTGGTCGGGGTGATCGCGCTGGTCGTCGCACTGCTACTGAGCTCGACCGGACGGCTGCTCCGGCGGGAGCAATTGCTCTCGCCGCTCTAGCCGAGGAGGGGACGAGGATGAGCGCTTCCGCGTCGATCGAGTGCCGCTCCCTGAGCGCGGGGTACGCCGGGAACCGCGTCCTGGAGGACGTCTCGTTCCGGATCGACGAGCCGGCGATCTACGTCCTGCTCGGCCCGAACGGGGCGGGCAAGACGACCCTCCTGCGGGTGCTCGCCGGGATCCTCGAGCCGTACGGGGGCGAGATCCGGGTCTCCGGGGCGCCGATCGGCGACCCCCATCGCCGGGACCAGGTCCACTACCTCTCCCACACGGACGGGATCCCGGACGGGCTCACCGTCCGCGAGGCGCTCGAGTTCTACGCGCGGGTCGAGCGGGCCGGCGCTTCGGACGTCGAGCGCGTGCTGGACCTGCTCGAGATCCGGGCGCTGGGGGATCGGTATCTCTCGCAACTCAGCGCCGGACAGCGGAAGCGGGTCTCGATCGCCCGCGTCTTCCTTCGCGAGCGGGCGGTCTACCTGCTGGACGAACCCACGAGCAACCTCGACCCCGGCGTCGCGAGCGAGATCCGCGCGCTGATCCTGAACCTGAGCCGCGAGAAGATCGTGATCTACTCCTCCCACAATCTCTTCGAGGCCCGGGAGATCGGCCGATACGTCCTCACGATCAAGGGCGGCCGGCTCACGCTCTTCTCCCGCCTCGACGCCCTACGGAGCGCGCACTTCGTGATCGGGATCCGCGCCCTCGGGCCGTCGGACGCGCTCACCGGGCTCGCTCGACAGGGCGACTACTACCTCCGGGAGCTGAACGGACCGGAAGACGTGCCGGAGCTGATCCGCGACCTCGAGGCCCGCGGCGTGAGGATCCGGGAGGTTCGCGAGATGGGGAATCCGCTGGAGGACCTGTTCACCTGAGGTCCCCTTCGGTCGGCGGAGCGGGAGGGAGGACGAAGCATGTCGGACACGCGGAACGCCGAGGGAAAGCTCTGGGTCGGCTCGGTCGTGATAGACTGCCGGCGGTTCGAGGAGATGATCTCGTTCTGGAAGGACGCGCTCGGGTACGAGTTCCGCGCGCCCCCCTCCGACGACTGGGCGATCCTCGAGGACCCGCGCGGGGTCGGGCCCAACCTCTCGTTCCAGAAGGACCCGGACGGTCCGGGCGCGACGTACTGGTTCCACTTCGACCTCTACTCCTCCGATCTTCGCGGCGAGGTCGCCCGTCTCGTCGGACTCGGGGCGAAGGTGATCCGACCGGCGCGAGAAGGGACCGACTACGTGACGCTCGTCGACCCGGACGGGAACCCGTTCGACGTCATCGATACGCCCGGGTTCCGGTACGGGCAGCGGAGCGACCCGGTCGACGATCGGACCTAGGCCGGGCGGCCCGCGGCCGGCCCCTCCGTCGGAACGTCCTCGAGCGAGAGCAACCGGCCGACCGGATACTCTCCGATCCGCTGGGCGGCGAACCACGGGGACCGCTCGTAGAAGAAGTCGAGCCGGGCGCCCGGGTTCCCCGCGAACGCAGGGTCCTTCAGGCGCGACTCGAACTCGGTCTTCTGCGCGGGGTCGCTGGCGAGCGCCTTCGCCGCGAGCGGCTCGAGCACGTACGGCTCGGCGCCTTCCTTCTGCTCGAAGATCGCGTCGAAGAAGCCCCAGCGCAGCGCCGAGTCCGGGGCTTCGGGCTCGAGCCAGTGGATCGCCACCTTGGACAGACGCTGGTCGAGGGGGACCACCACGGGCCCTTCCGGGAACGTCATCGTCTCCACCGAAAGGACGCACGAACCGAACGCCCCGAACTCGCGCTCGACGTTGCCCCCGCGGAGGATCGGAAACCGCCCCTCGAACGGACGGCTCGGCCACCGCATGCCGGAGCACCGGTACCGCTCCACCCGGCCGGTCCACTCGGTGGTCGTCCGGCGCATCGCGACCCCGTGCGCCTCGAGGACGTCGACGACGCGGGTCCACGGTCGCGGGACGATGTACCCGCTCGGGGGACGGACCGTGACCGCGACCCGCGCCCGCGTCTCCATGGGTAGCCGGGTCGCGCGGGGCTCGCGCGAGTAGCGGACCGCGGTCGACCCCGAGGCCGCGCTCGGGTACCGATCGTACCCCACCCCCCGGAACGGGACCTCGGTCGTCTCCCCCGTCGACGCGACCACGAGCGGGAAGTCGGCCGCGCGGCCCGGTCGCGTGCCGAGGCGGCTCGCCGCTTCGTCCGCGTCCCGGTTGCGCGCCTTCAATGCCGGGGCCTCTCGATCCAGGATCTCGAGGAGCCCCCGGAGGACCTCGTAGTTCCCGCCCACCCGGGTCCGATAGTCCTTGAGCATGTGCATCTCGACCAGGAGCGCAGGTCGGTTCTCGAGGGTCACGTACCCCGTCGAGAAGCGTGGCGGGTTCTCGTTGAACGCGAGTCCCTGCGCGGGGTCGGCATCGTCCCGGAGGAACACCGCCGCGGGGAACGCGAGATGCCCGCTCGCGTTCACGTGGCGTTCGATCCCGGGCGTGACGACCGACCGGACCCATTCCGCGGTCGCGGGGAAGACGTCGGGGGTCGCGTCGATCGCGAACGTGACGTCGTACTCGAAGTCGGCTCCGTCGGTGACGTGGTCGTCCACGAAGAAATCCGGCATCCACCGGTGGAACAGCCGAAGGAACGCCCGGGTTTCGGGCGCGTCCGCCTTCAGGTAATCGCGGTTCAGGTTGAGATTGGTAGCGTTCGCGCGCCAGCCGGCGGGCTCGGGCCCGTTCTGGTTGATCCGGTGGAACCCCGAGCGGCGCTCGTGCCCGTCGACGTTGTAGATCGGGACGACGACGAGGACGACCCGCTCGAGTAGCTTCGCTCGCTCCTCCTTCCGCACGACGTCCCGCAGCAGCGCGAGACAGGCGTCCTTTCCGTCGGGCTCTCCCGAGTGGATGCAGTTCTGGACGAGGAGGACCGCCCGGCCCGAGGCGTGGACGGTGGCCGGGTCGAAGACCCCGTCCCGAGAGGCGACCACCGCGAGCAGCGGGCGGCCCTCCCCGCTCCGTCCGAAGCTCTCGAGCCGTATCCGGTCCGGATACGCGCGCGCCAGCCGCTCAAGGTACGCGACGGTCTCGGCGAAGGTCGGCGTCGTGCGATATCCGCTCCGCTCCGCCGGTGTGGCCCAGTCCGTCTCGGAGTCCGGGGCGTCTCGGACCGACTCGGGGGAACTCATGCTGCAGCGCTCCGACGGTCGCACGACCGGGTCGAACGGACAGCCGGTCGGGCTAATCACCCCTTACGAAGAGCGATCGCCTCCGGGACCCCGCCGGCCCGAGGCGAACCGATCTCGATCGCGTTATCGGCCGTCGCGGTTCCGGGAGCGACCGGCGATGGCGAAGGAGAGGAAGCGCTGCGCGTGGGCGCGTACCGACGACCCGGTGATGCGCGAGTACCACGACCGGGAGTGGGGAGTCCCCCAACACAGCGACCGTCGGCACTTCGAGTTCCTGATCCTGGAGGGCGCTCAGGCGGGGCTCAGCTGGTCGACGATCCTCCACCGGCGCGCCGGCTACTCGAACGCGTTCGCCGGGTTCGACCCGGTCCGGGTGGCCCGATTCTCCCCGCGCCGAGTCGAGTCGCTGATGCGCGATTCGGGCATCATCCGAAACCGACGGAAGATCGAGTCCGCGGTGACGAACGCGAAGGCGTTCCTGAAGGTCGCGCGCGAGTTCGGCTCGTTCGACGCCTACTGCTGGCGGTTCGTGGGAGGGCGACCCCGGCAGAATCGCTGGGGGGCGGGCCGCCCGGTTCCGGCGACCACCGCGGAGTCGGACGCCTTCAGCCACGACCTGAAGTCGCGGGGCTTCCGCTTCGTCGGTTCGACGATCGTGTACGCACACATGCAGGCGGTCGGAATGGTGAACGACCACCTTCCGAGCTGCTTCCGGTACTCGGAGATCGGTCGCCGCGCCGGCCGGGAGATCGCCCCGCACCCCCGCTCTCGCCCGGTCGGGGGACCGGTGGCGGCGGCTAGAGACCGACGCGCAGCTTGACGTTCTGCCACCGCGACGGCTCGACTCGGGCCGCGCAGAGGTCGGTGACGGCCTGGAAGAACGGCGGAGGGGCGTTCGGCCGCACGGACGCCAGCAACCTCGAGAGTTCCGTCACGTTCAGCGACGGAAGCATCCACCCGAGGATCGCGAACAAGCGATCCGGAGGCATGCTCGCGATGATCTTCCCCTGCATGCCGAGCATCTCGGCGTCCGTGAGGTGTTGCTGCATGAACGGGGTGAGCTCGGTCTCCTCGCGATTCATGTGGTTGAGGTAGGCGACGAGGAGCTCGTTCGCGGCGGCGTTCAGGCGACGGCCGGCCGCGACTCGCTCCTCCGAGGAACGCAATCCCGAGATGTCGTGCACCCCCTTCTCGAGAGCCAGCTCCCGACGGGTGAGGTCGTGATGTTCCTCGATGAGCTCGGTGACGAGCCGCTGGCCCGCGAGGGGCGGGGCCACGAAGATCTGCGTCTCCTCGTCGGAGGCATGTTTACCCATCACGCAGAGGACGCAACCCGCCGACCGGGCCACGGCGAAGTCGTGCTCGAGGTCGGTCGCGAGCGCCGCGGTCGCGGTCGCGTCGGCGAAGTCGTTCGTCTGGAGACGGCTCGACAGGTTGTAGAGCATCGAGCGCAGCCCCTTGTGGATCGGCGTGAACAGGTCCTCCGTAGCGGTCATAGTTCGTCCGGCATCCTCCGACCGTGCAGCGGATTCACGTCGGGTATTAGTAACTCGACCCCGGCAGCGTAGCGACGGCGGGACGGTGTCGTCCGCCCGGGGGCGGGACCTCGACCGCCGCTACTCGGGGAGCGGTCCGAAGAACTCGAGCCAATTTCCGTCCGGGTCGCGCGTGTACACGATGTTCTCGTAGCGTTCCCGGATCCGTGCGACAATCGGGAACCGTCGGCGACGCAGTTCCGCCTCCCACGCCTCGACGCTCGAGACCCGGAACCCGAAGTGGTCGAACTCCGTCCCTCTCCGAAACGGCGTGTGGAACCGGTTCCCTCGCGGGTAGTAGTTGAGTTCGATCCACTGGGTCGCACCGGGAAAGATCAGATGCACCCAGACCCCACCGTGGTCCATCCGCCCGCGCCGCAGGACTCGGAATCCCATCTTCCGATAGAACCGGAGCGACCGCGCGAGGTTCCGAACGCGAAGCCCAGCGTAGCGGAACTCGACCTTGACTCGGGGCACGAGGCTCCGAGACGAGTACGCGGTTTAACGCTTCCGGCCGCGTCCCGCCGGCGGCGGGGCGAGGCCCCGATTCGTCGCCGGGCGGCTCGCGTCCGATAGGTTTGAGTCGCCCGAGCTCCTGCGGGGCCGACGCATGGAGATGCAGATCCGTCCGTTCGCGGCCCGAGACGAACCCGAGGTGATCTCGCTGTGGGAGCGATGCGAGCTGACCCGACCGTGGAACGACCCCCGCAAGGACATTCATCGAAAGGTCAGCGTCAGCCCCGACCTCTTCCTCGTGGGAGAAGTCGACGGACACGTCGTCGCGGCGGTGATGGCCGGTTACGAGGGTCACCGGGGCTGGTTGAACTACCTCGCGATCGACCCGTCGCTTCGACGCCGCGGGCTGGGTCGAGCGATCGTCGAGGAAGCCGAGAGACGACTGCGCCTCCGGGGCTGCCCGAAGGTCAACCTCCAGGTGCGGACCACCAATCGGGAGGCCATCGAGTTCTACCGACGGCTCGGTTACTCGGTGGACGAGGCGGTCAGCATGGGGAAGCGCCTCGAGTCGGACGAGCCGACGCGCTGAGCGTTCGGTCGTCGAGCCCGCGGCCGCCCGAACTACGAGCGGTCGTTCGGCCGCGGCGGCGGATCGACGCGGCCCGGAGTCACTTCGACTCGGGGTCGCTCCACTCTCGCATCGGGGTTCGGCGAACCCCGGCCGCCCGGGCGAGGGCGCTCTTGGCCCCCTCCTTCGCGAGGTGGGGTGCGTGCGTGACGTCGATCTCGACGTCCTTGCCGATCCCTCCCAGTGCCTGACCGATCTCGTGCAAGTGCTCTCGGAACCGTGGTCGCTCGGACTCGTCGCTCATGGGCTCGGACCGAGGCCTCGGGGCTGATAGCGGAAAAACCTTGAGGTGCACCGGCATCGCGGCGACCCCGCGCGGCCCGCCCCGGGGCGCGGGCCCCGTCCGGAGGAGCCGGGGCGCTCGCCTCCTGGTGCGAAGCCGCTCGATCCACGGGCGGGTCGGCTACCCCGGGGGCGTCTTCATTCGCTCCCGCACGGACGCGACGTTCTGCTCGAACGACTCGGCCATCGCCCACGAACGGAACCGGGCGGGGATCTCGACGTCCTTCGACTCACGCGCCGCCTCGCGAACGGCCGTGAGGTAATCTCGGGCGACCTCGATCGTCTCGGGGGTTCCGAGCGGTCCGTGACCGGTACCGATGCGTTCCGGATGCAGCTCGTCGATCCGATCCAGAATCTCGAGCCACGTCGGAAGGTCGCCCGACGCGAGGTTGGGGTGGTTGTCCGCGACGAGCAGGTCCCCCGCGAAGAGGATCCGGCTCTTCGGCAGCCAGAGCAGCGCGTCGCTCTCGGAGTGACCCCCTCCGTAGGTAAGGAGCGAGGCGTCGAGGTCGCCGGGCAATCGGAGCTCCCCATCGAACCCGTCGGAAGGGGGCGTCAATCGGATCTCCGCGGCCTCGGTGCGCAGCATCCGATGGAACCGGAGCGGCTCGTCGTACTCGGCCCGGCCGCCGTCGGTGGATTGCGCGCGCTGCCGCTCTTCGAGCTCGCGGATCTCGGCGTCGAGCTTCGCGGGCGTGAGCTCCTGCTCCATCTCGGCCCTCAACTGGAGCACCCTCTCGATCGTTCGCCGCGTCGCGTAGATCGGACGGTCGGCAAAGACCTGGTTTCCGAGCAAGTGATCGAGGTGGCGGTGACTATTGACAGCAAAGGACGGCGGGCGACCGGTGAGCGCGACCGACGCGGCCCGGATCTCCCGGGCCGAGTGGAGCGTCAAACTGGTGTCGAAGACCACCGTCGCGCCGCCGAGGTCGATGACGCCGGTGTTGGAGAGCCCCGTTCCTTGCGGGCGCGCGCGGCCGAAGCTGACCCCGTCCTCCAGCGTCTCGAACGCATAGTGAGTCGACCCGTGCGCCGTCGATTCGGACATCTCCTCGCGACACGCGGGCTTCGGCATAAGCCCGTCCGAGGGTCGCCGGCCACGGCGCGCCCGCTCCCGACCGGAGCGCACGAACCGGGGGCCGGGATCGGGACCGCGGTCCCGTCGCCACGCCCGGTCGCGGTCACGGCCTCCGCCGTTTCCGACGAGGCCGCGGAGGCGGCTCGGTTCTGCCGCTCGGGACCACTCGAACGTCGCCGCCGGGCGACGGGGCTCACCGGCCTCCCGGCCGCCGCCGCTCTTGGGAGACCGGTCGCCCGGGTCCCAGCGACCGGAGGTTGAAGCGCATCTCATTCGAGTCCTCGAAGCCGATCCGCTCGTAGACCGGTCGACCGAACTCGGATGCGTGCAGGGTGACCCTCACGAACCCTCGGCGGCGGGCCCAGGCGAGCATATGGCGGACGAGGGAGGAGCCGACGCCTTGTCGCCGGAACGCGGGTTCCGTGTACATTGACATGATGTAGGGAGTCTCCAACCGAGAGAGCCGGCCGGGACGAGGTTGGCTCGGCTGGAGCCAGACCGCCCCCGAGCCCGCGACGTCGCCGGCCCGCGTCTCCGCGACGAAGGCGAAGAATCGGTGGGCCGTCCGCTCCCGGTGCATCCACCACCGATAGCGCGGGCCGGCCCGAGCCAGCTCGGCGGGGCGGAACGCCCGGATATCCCTCCACATCCCCTGACGATGGCGGACGAGGAGGTCCGCGTCGCTCGCGCCCGCCGGGCGGATTCGGAACGGGGTCCGGCCGCGTCGGGAGCCGGGGCGAGGTAGGCCGCGCGCCGTCGAGCGGGTCATCGAACTCCCCCTCTCGGTTCCCCACGGATCGACGCGGTCAGGAGCGCTCGTTCGGGCGCGGACGCCGCCACGCGCGTCGGATCAGGAACGGGGCCACCATCGTCGTCACGATCGTGAGCGCGCCGACGAACGGGAGGACGAACGGGCTCGTCGCGCCGATATCCGAGCCTCCCTTCGCGACCACGATCGAGAGCTCGCCGCCGGACGCGGAGAGCGTGAGCGCAGCCTGCCCGGCCTCGCGGTGCGCGATGCCCTGCTGCCGCGCCGCGAGGTAGGTCGACAGGAGCTTCATACCGAACGCGGTCGCGAGGAATGCGGCGATCGGGACGAGGTACGTTGTGAGGAGCGAGATGTCCATCAACGCGCCCATCGAGACGAAGAAGATCGCCCCGAAGAGCTCCTTCAGCGGCGCGACCAACTGGTGCGCCACGGCCTGAGAGTCCGACTCGGCGACCAGCACCCCGGCGAGGAACGCGCCGGTCGCCACCGAGATCCCGATCAGGCTCGAGATGAGCGCCATCCCGAACGCGAGACCGACGAGCGCGAGCAGGAGCACCTGGCTCACACCCGAGCGGCGAACGCGGTCGATCAGCGGCGAGATCGTGAGCGGGCCCAGCGTGAGAACGCCCCCGACGAACACGAGCACGATCGCGACGGAGATGAGGATCGAGAGGAGCGATAGCTGGCCGGTCTGGGCGGTCGACTGGAGGATGCCGAGCACCGAGACCGTGATGACGTCCTCGACGACCGTGATCCCGAGCACGAGGCTGGTGTCCTTGGAGCCGAGCGCCCCGATCTCCTCGAGAACGCTCGAGAGGATCACGGTGCTCGTGACGGAGATCGCGAGCCCGATGAACAGGCTGTCGTACAGCGGGAAGCCGAAGGCTTCTCCGACCAGGAACCCGGCCGCGAACGTCGCGAGGGACTCGGTCAGCGCGATCACGAGCGCCTTGCGCCCGACCGCGCGGAGTCGCGAGAGCGGGTACTCGAGCCCGACCGCGAACAGAAGGAAAACGATCCCGAGCTCGGCGAGCGCGTCGAGCACGTCCGGGTAGTGGATCAGCGGCCCGGGCGGCGTGTACTGACCGATGATGATCCCGGCGACGATGTACCCGATCAAGAGCGGCTGGCGGATCCATCGGAGAAGGATCGCCATCGCGAGCGAAGTGAGGACGATGATCGCGAGGTCCTGCACGATCAGCGTCTCTACGCTCGCCATGTCGCTCGCGCCCCGGAAGCACTCTCGCCATATGTCGATGCGCGGTCGCGCCGACCGGTGCCGGGGCGCCGGAGCTCACGCGAGCTCGTGGACGCGCCGACACATCCCGAACGGCTCGCGCACGGGGGAGCCGGTCGCGACGGGCCGCGGCACCGGACCCGGGTCGCTCGATCTCTACGGAGAGGAAGGCGGGATCTCCGGCGTACCTCGGAAGCTGATCTCGACCCGATTCCAGCCGTTGATCCCCACGATCGCCCACGTCAGGTCGACGAGCTCCTTCTCGGTGAATTGTTTCCGCACGCGCTCGTAGAGCTCGTCCGGCACGCGACTCACGTTGACGAGCGTGACCGCATCCGTCCACTCGAGTGCCGCACGCTCCCGGTCCGAGAAGACCGGCGACTCCGCCCAGGCCCCGAGCTGGAACAACCGCTCGATCCGTTCGCCCCTCTCGAGCAGGTCGTGCGAGTGCATCTGCAGGCAGTAGGCGCATCCGTTGAGCCCCGACGCGCGCAGGCGCACCAGGTCGAGGAGCTTCGGGTCGAGGCCGCAGCGGGACAGGTAGGCGTCGAGCTGGCGGAAGGCCTGAAAGGGGGCGGGCGACGCACGGGCGAAACTCAGTCTTTCCTTCGACGGCTCGGTCATCTACTCACGGTTCCGCGGACCCGGAGGCTCGGCGGTGCTTGACGCTAGCGTGCGGAGTCGACCGAGCGTCGGGCGCCGCCGCGACGCGAGAGCGGCCGGGTTCGCGCGCCTCCGACGGGACCACCGACTCCATCAGGTTCAAGCGCCCGCAGCGCCCTCGTCCGGGATCGTGCAGCGGCGAGAGCGGGTCACGACTCCGGCGACGCCGACCGTGCCCCCGACGCCGGTCGCCGCGTTCCGGTCTCGCGCGCCCGAGATCGTGGCGATGTTCATCGGCGCGTGGAACGCGGAGACCCTCGGGGAACGGCGCCGGCTGCTGGAGGCGACCTGCAACGAACAGACCCACTTCGTCAGCTCCGCCGGCGAGCACTGGGGGATCGGCGCCGAGCTCGAGTCGATCGCCGCGTTCCGACGTCAGTTCCCCCGCGGGCGCTGCGCCGCGCAGTTGCTCCTCGAGCACCATGGCTGGGTGCTGATCGCGTGGACGACGGAGTTCGGAGACGGGCGACCCCCGCTGCGGGGAATCGACACGGGCCACCTCGGCTCGAACGGCCGGTTCGCCCAGCTGGTCTCCTTCTCTCCTGTCCCCTACCGCTAGGCCCGTCGACTTCCGGCGCCGACCCGACGTATATGGGGACGGTCTCCCTCGGGAACCGCGGGAGGGCGCTGGATGCCGGAGTCGCCGCGCGGCGCCGACTGGGCCCGGGCGGACCCGCTCCGGGGGAAGTCCGGGATCGTGACCGGGGCGGGCTTCGGGATCGGGCAGGCGATCGCCGTGCGCCTCGCCGAGCTCGGCGCGAACGTCGGCGTCGGCTACTGGAAGCACGAGGAAGGGGCGCGGTCGACCGCGGAGAGCGTCGCCGCCCACGGAGGTCGCTCGGTGCTCCTGCCCGCCGACCTCGGCTCCGAGGACGAGGTCCGGAAGCTGGTCGCGCGGGCGGCGCGGGAACTCGGGTCGGTCGATTTCCTCGTCAACAACGCCGGGGGCCCGGGCGGCGCTGCGACGGACAACCCGATCGACCAGGCGAGCTTCGAGGACTTCAATCGGCTCCTCGCGTCGAACCTCGGTGCGGCGTTCCTCTGCAGCCGGTACGCCGCCCCGCTCATGCTGAAACGGAAGGCGGGCCGAATCGTCAACATCTCCTCGATCTGCGGGATCACGGGCGATTGCGGACCGGCCTACTGCGCCGCCAAGGCCGGGATCCTCGGACTGACCCGCCACTCCGCGGTCGCGCTCGCTCCCTACGTTCAGGTGAACGCGATCCTGCCGGGATTCGTCGACTCCGCTCCGCACGCGTCCGACAAGGTCGAGCGGATCACTCCGGGGCGAACGATGGGCCGCCCGAGCGACGTCGCGGACCTGGTCGCGTACCTCGTCGCCGCACCCCAGCGGTTCCTGACCGGAGCCTGCATCGTCATGGACGGGAGCGTGACGAACGGCGTGATCGGCCGGATCATGGACTGGGACGACGCGCGGGACGCCGCGGAACGGGGCGTCAGCTCTTCGTGAGGCCCGCGGGCCCGGCGAGGGCGTTCAGCTCGTCGTACGTGATCGCTCCGGTGAGCAGGGTCTCGAACGATCCCCGGGCGCGGACCTCCTCGCCGATCCGTCGCAGGAGCCCGGCCGTCGCGTAGGCGGCGGCGGGTCCGAAGCTCACGCGCTTGACCCCGACCTCTTCGAGCTCAGCAAGCGTCGGAATCCCCGGGCGGACCATCACGTTCACCGGACAGCGCACGGCGGAGACGAACCGCGCGATCTCGCTCTTCTCCACGAGGCGCATGGGATACACGCAGTCGGCTCCCGCGTCCCGGTAGGCGAGAGCCCTTCGCGTCGCTTCCGCGAACCGCTCCTCGGGCGTCCCCGAGCCGAGGTAGAGGGCATCGGTGCGCGCGTTGATCACGATCGGGACCCCGAGCGACTCGCCGAGCGCCCGCACGGCTCGGATCTTTCCTTCCTGGGCGCGCGTCGGAAGGAGTCCCGAGCCGCGAGGGTCCTCGTCCTCGAGGTTGACGCCGACCGCTCCCGCGGCCACGGCCGCCCGGACGGTCGCGACCACTCCCCGCGGGGTCCGGCCGAACCCCGCGACGAGGTCCGCGCTCAACGGCACCGAGAGCTTCGACGCGATGCGCCGGATCGCCGCGACGAACTCTCGGCGGGGGATCTCTTCCCCGTCCCGGTATCCGAGGGACGTCGCGATCCCGGCGCTCGTGGTCGCGATCGCCGGGAACCCGGCCGCCTCGAAGGTCCGGGCGCTCGGGACGTCCCAGGCGTTCGGCAGGACGAGCGGGTGGGGCCCATGGTGCAGCCGACGCAGTTCCTCCGCCTGGGCATGGCGGTCGGCGACCATGCGGCCGGCTGGGCTCGAACCGCATACCGTTTGCGCCGTCGCTCGGCCGGTCCGGGCCGGCTCGCCGGCGCTCCGCCTCCGCCGGGTACCTACCGAATCGACGTCGAAAGACCCGCCGGAGAACGAGGGATTAACTATCCGGGCGGACTCCCGCCCATGTCATGTTCGCCACGCGCCGAATCGTGCTGGTGCTGGTCATCGCCGTTGCCGCGATCATGCTCGTGCCGTCCCCGGTGGCGGCCCGGACCGCTGGCGCACCGGGAGGCGCGGACGTGACGGCGGCCACGTCGACCGCCCCGGCCACCGCGGCATCCCACTCCGCGTCCCCTGCCGCAACTGCTCGAGCGGCCGAGGCCGCTGCGGCCGAGCAGCGGATGACCCGCGCGCTCGACAGCGCCGGCATCCCGGCGACCGAGCAACTCCTTCCGAACCTCAATTCTCCGATCACGGTTCAGAACGGGCAGATCACTCCGAGCCCCACGACCGTGCCGTCGCCGATGGGGATCGCGGACTACGGGATCCAGGACGAGGGTGGAGTGAACGTCGCGACCAACACCTACTACCAGAGCGTCGAAGGCAGCCTCACGATGAATCAGATCAGCCTCGCCTACCTCAACAGCGCGGGGCCGGACGAGTACTCGATCCAGCTCAACACGATCGCCTCGAACGTCACCCTGCTCGGGAACGCCGGCTACCAGATGTGGACGCAGAACGTGGTGTACTACTTCCAGAGCACCCATTCGCTCCACCTGCTCGACGCGATCGTGAACTTCACGAACGTCGACTTCAACTTCACGCCGACGACCGTCATCGCCGGGAACGGCTTCTACGACCCCGGATTCGGGTACTTCTACCCGTACGGGCCCGACCTCAACGTCCCGGAGCCGTTCACGATCAACTTCTACAACAACCTCACGGTCGTCGACGGCGACTCGGCGGTCTACTTCAACTACACGATCGACTCGCCGAACGGCTTCCAGTCGGGGTCCTACGACCTCGTCGTCTTCAACTCGCAACCGCTCACCGGACCACCGATCACCGCGGTCCAACCGCTCTACGAGATCGACGGCTTCCAGCTCAGCGGTACGGGGTACATCCCGCTCGACGCCGAGCTGATCCTGGGCGGGGACGGCGGCGGGTCGACCGCGTCGATCTTCAACATTGATGCCACGATGCGACTCTTCCTCGAGTCGCCCGGTGCCTCGACCTACCACTCGATCCCCGCGGCCTACAGCTTCGGCAGCGAGACCGGTGAGACGGTCGCCGGCATCGCGGAGTGGGCGTCCGGTGGGAAGGACCCGGAGGTGCACCTCGGCCCCGGGCCCGCCGACCTCGGACCGCTCTGGGGGGTCGTCGGAGCGCCGCCGTTGGGTCACGTCACGCAGACGATCCACGTCTCGCCCGCGAACGCGTTCGTCTTCGGGTCGGTCGGCGCGCCGTTCGACGCGGACACGTCCGCCTGGGGTCCCGTGCCGGCGTCCGGGACCGCCACCTACCTGCTGCCGCCGGGCACGTACAGCTACGACGTCCTGCTCAGCGACCACGCTCCGGTCGAGCGAACGCTCTCGGGCAATTCGGCGGTGACGGTCTCGCTCCGGACCGACCGCGCCCTCGGCGTCTACACCCCGCTCTGGGCGTTCGGCAACTCGGAGCTCGCGGCGATCTCGCTGCCCGGGGGCACGGGCACGGAGTCGAACCCGTACATCCTCGACACCGGCGGGACCGGCGAGCTGAATCCGCTGTTCGGCCAGTTCAACGACTACGTCTTCCCGCAGTTCGCGGGGGTGTTCCTCGTGGGTACGACCGACTACGTCGCGGTCGACCACGCGCCGTCGTTCACGGTCCCCCTCTCGCTCAGCTGGGAGCTCCCGTACAACACGATCCTGCCCCCGACGAACCAGCTCCCGATCTGGTTCTACGGGACCGACCACGCGTCGCTGGTCAACTCGGCCGACATCGGTGGCTGGTGGTACTACGCGGACGTCGGCGAGTCCGAGGCGAACGTCGTCCTGTGGAACGCGACCCAGACCCTCGTCGGGGGGAACACGTTCGAGGACTCCGCGATCGCGCTCTTCACGTTCGGCGGTGGGGCGAACACGTTCTGGGGGAACGTCTTCGAGACCTACGAGCCGCCGACGGCTCCGATCCCGGCGTACCTCCTGTACTACGGCGACCCGCTCGCGCTCGAGGAGTTCGAGTCGGGCGACCTGATCTACAACAACGCATTCGCGACCCCGCAGACCGCCGAGAGCCCGGACTACAGCATCTACTCGTTCTACGGCGCGTACTCGCTCTGGGTCGACCAGTGGAACGTCGCGCCCCGGCCGGCCTACGTCCCCGAGTACGTGAACGGCTGGCGCCTCGCCGGGAGCATCCTCGGACTCGGATACGTCGCGGGCAACTATTGGTCGAACTACGGGACCGCCGCGGACCCGTACGGAGTGCTGCCGTACAACAACAGCGGCGCGATCGACTTCGGCGGAGACTACCACCCGGTCGTGCCGTACGCGCTCTACACGGTCTCGTTCTTCGAGGTCGGGCTCCCGCACGGAACCGCGTGGTCGGTGACGATCGACGGGTACACGCAGACCACGACCGCCTCCGTGATCACGTTCGTGGAGCCAACCGGCGCGTACACCTTCACCGTTTCCACCGCCGGGACCGCGACGCCGCACCCGGCGAGCGGCACCGTGACCGTTCACCACCACCGGACCGGGGTCTTGGTGTTCTTCTCCTGAGCACGAAACCGAGCCCCCGACGGCCGGGTCCTCCCGCGGGTCTCGGGCGCGCCTCGCGGCGCGGACCGGGCGGCGGCCGGCGCGAACGTCTCGGCGCAGGCATCGGGTGGTCAACCGAACACGGAACGCTTGCCGGCCCGGAGACGCTGTGCCCGGCGTCTGCGGGGCCGAAACCTAGATTGTGGAGAGGACCGTCGCGGACCTCCGAATGACGGCCTCGGACCCGATCGTCATCGTTCCGTGCGACCCGACGTGGCCCGACGCGTTCCATCGGATCGGGAGGCGGGCCCGGGGGGCGCTCGGATCGGTGGCGCTCCGGGTGGACCACGTCGGCTCGACCTCCGTCGCCGGGCTCGATGCGAAGCCGGTCATCGATGTCCAGGTCTCGGTCGGGTCGCTGCTTCCCGAAGCGCCGTACCGGGACCCGCTCCGCGCGGACGGGTTCCGGTTCCGGCCCGAGAACCCCGACCGCACGAAGCGGTTCTTCCTCGGCCCCCCGGACGAGCCCGCGGCGCACGTGCACGTTCGGGAGCAGGGCTCGTTCGACGAGCGCCTCAACCTCCTATTCCGGGACTATCTTCGGACGAACGCGGAGTCAGCTCGGGAGTACGCGCGGACGAAACGGGAGCTCGCGAAGGAGTTCCGAGACGACCGCGAGGGGTACGTCCGCGCGAAGGAGCCGACGGTATGGAGGATCCTGATCCGGGCGCACGACTGGGCGCAGTCGACGGGCTGGTCGCCGGGCCCCTCCGACCTCTAGCGGACACCGGCGAGCGGCGACCCGGGGCCGCGTCCCGTTCCAAGGGTCGACGGCGGCGAGTTCCGGACCTTCACCGGGAGCGGAAGGGGCACCTCCGTTCGGCTCCGGTAGCACTCGAGCTCCGGCCGCGGAGATTCGAACTCGTGGAGGTGGATCCGCTCCTCGAACTGCTCGCCGCGCCGGTGCTCCGCGAGGAGGCGTTCCCCGTCGGTCAGCTTCCGGCGGACGTGGAGGCCGCCGGGGATCGTTCCGACGTCCCCGTCGAGCTTCGCGGGGTCGTCCCGCGGGACTCGCTCCACGCACGCGAGGTACCCCTCGCCAGTCGGGAGCCGCCGGAAGCCGCCGTGGAAGCGGCGGCCATTCCGCGAGTCGTGCTTCGACTGAAGTTGCCGCATCGACCCGGCCGGACCCTCGCCGTGCATCTCCGCCCGCGCGCGACGGACGGCGACCTCGGTCCGCTCGACGTGCCAGTCCATGGGCGCACCGGTCCCGAAGTCGGCCGACCGGGTAAGAGCCGCCCGCGGGGAGCGTGGAACGGTGGAGAGCTAGGGCCGGGGGCCGGTCGGGGCGGCGTCCGCTGCGGGCACCCGGGCGAGCGTGATGGCATCCTCGGGGCACGCGACCACGCAGAGGCCGCACGCCCGACACTCCGCGGCGCGCGGGGTGCGAGAGGTCCGTCGCTCATGCCGCTTCGCCTTCAGTCGCCCGACGTAGCTGAGGGAGGCGAACTCGGCGTCGGTGAGGGTCCCGAGCTCGAAGACCGAGTAGGGGCATACCTCGACGCAGTCCTTCTTCCCCTCGCATTTCTCCCGGTCGACGACCGGGACCCATCGGGCCGCCGGCGCGCGGCACCGCTCTCCCGGCCGCGTCGGGTCCTTCGCGGCCGCGCGCGCCTTCACCGGGTCAAGGGAACCGCTCGGCAGGTCGAGTCCGGAGTCGTCGATTGCGACCGTGGTCGTCACCGATCCTTCTCCAGGAGGTAGCGCAGGGAGCGGATGAGGGTTCGGCGTGCCCGCTCCGGCTGGCCGTGCATCATCAGGTCGAGCACGGTCGCCGACAGGAGCGCGAGGATGATCCCGGCCACGGTCTTTCGATCCCCGAGCCTGCGGATCCGCCCGCGGGACTCCAGTCTACGGAGGAACTCCTCCATCGAGCGCACATCCTGGAGGTGGTCGACCTCGAGCGTCGCCCGCACGTCGGGGTTCGTGGCCGCCTCGCCGATCAGCTCGTGCCAGATCCCGGGGTCGACGTCGCCCGACAGTACGTCCTGGAGGGAGTCCGCGATCCCCTCCGCGACGTCCCCCCGCTCGAGCAGCCGCTCCCACGCGACGAGAACCTGCTGACGGGAGCGCGCCTGGATCTCGCCCAGGAGCTCGTTCTTCGTCCGGAAGTACAGGTAGATCGCCCCCTTGCTGACTCCGAGCTCCGCGGCGATGTCCTCCATCCTCGTGGCGCGGAACCCCTTGCGTCGGAAGACGGCCCGCGCGGCGCCGACGATCCGTTCCCTCGCCTGGACCTTGTACTCGCGGACGACCCTCGGCATGCGGTCCTTCGGGGCAGCGTCCCGCGGCGTATTACGCCTTTCTCTGCCCCGGTAAACTGACCGCAAGACTTTATACTGACTATAAGTCATGCCTGTTCGACCCGGGTCGGTGAGACGGTGGACGCGACGACGACCACGGAAGTGGGAAAGAGGCCGGTCGGCTCGCCCTCGCCGACCCGCTACCTCTCGGGATGGCCGGCCGTCTTCGTCCTCGTGGGCGTCTTCTTCGCGATCCTGATGGGGGCGATGGACTCGCTGGTCGTCTCGACCGTCCTCCCCCGGATCGCGGGTGACCTCCATCAGGCGAACGGCGTGACGTTCGTCGTGAGCTCCTACCTGATCGCGTCCACGATCTCCGTCCCGATCTTCGCGCGGCTCTCCGACATCGGAAGTCGTCGGAATGTCTTCCTCGTCGGCCTCGTGATCTTCATCGTCGGGTCCGCGCTCGCGGGGCTCAGCCAGAACCTGAGCGAGCTCATCGTCTTCCGGGGCGTCCAAGGGTTCGGCGGTGGCGGCATCTTCCCGGTGGCGATCGCGATGGTCGCCGTGCTGTTCCCGCCCGCCGAACGCTCGCGGGTCGTCGGCGTCCTCTCCGGAGGCGCCGGGGTCGCGATCGTCGCCGGCCCCCTGGTCGGCAGCGCGATCGTGGGGTTCACGACGTGGCGCTGGGTGTTCTACATCAACCTCCCGTTCGGGTTCCTCGCGATCGCGGTCCTCCTGCTCGCCGTCGGACCCCTCGGGTCCGACCGGCGGGGCGGCGTGGACCTCCCCGGCATCGCGCTTCTCTCGGGCTGGGTGGGGGCGCTGATGTTCGCCCTCGTCGAGGTCTCCGACCTCGTCTGGACGTGGACCGACCCGCGGACCCTCGGCCTGTTGGTCTCCGCGGTCGTGCTCTTCGCCGCGTTCCTCCTGTGGGAGCTGCGAACCGCCGAGCCGCTCGTGCCGATCCGGCTCATGGGACGCCGGGTGCTCGCCGCGAGCAGCGGGGCGATGTTGTTCACCGGCATCGTCTATAGCTCCCTCATCACCTTCCTCTCGATCTTCGTCGGGCTGGTCGTGCTCCAGAACGGACCCGGCGCCCCGGCCGCGGTCCGGGACATCATCTACTTCCTCGCGGTCCCGCTCGTCCTCGGGGCCGTCCTCGGCGGACAGGTCCTGCTCCGAGTCTCCTACCGAACCCTGATCGCCCCCGCGCTCGCGGTCGCCGGGATCGTCGGGCTGTTGCTGACGAACCTGAGCGCGTCCACGCCGCTCTGGGTGCTCGCCGGAGGGTTCGTTCCGGTCGGTGGGATCGCGTTGCCCCTGATCCCCATCGGATTCGGGCTCGGCCTCGCGCTCTCGGGCGTCACGATCGCCGTGCAGAACGAGTCGCCTACCGGCGAGGTGGGTGCGGCGATCGGGATCACGCGGTTCCTTCAGAGCCTCGGGGGGGCGGTCGGCCTCTCGCTCCTCACGGTTTTCCAGACATGGCGGGTCACGGCGCTCTCCGCGGGCGCGACGACCCCGGCCGAGCTCCAGCGTGCCGTGATCGCGAGCTATGACGAGGTCTTCCTGGTTCTGGCGGTCTGCATCCTCGCCGCCTTCGTCTTCTCGCTGTTCTACGTCGGGCGCGTGGTCTCGGGCGCGCGGGCCACCGGGACTACGGCCGGGCCGCGACCGGTGGCCGCTCCGGCCGCGGGACCCGCAGAGATGGGACCGCGGGCCGTCGACGACCGCCCGTAGCGTTCCGTGCCGCCGCGCCCGCCTTAGGGCTTGTTATACTCGGCGGCGATGGGGGCGACATGGCAGCGACGGATGGCGACATGGTCCAGTGTAACACCTGCGGCACGACGTATCCGGCCTCCGACACCGCCGAGGCCGCGAACCACGTCGGCCACGACACCGTTCATATCGAGCAGGGGTGACCGTCCGGGGTCGGACGCCTAGGTCCGCTCGCGGTCGGCCGACGCCGACCGCGCCGCCGTCCACTCCTCGTACGTCCCGAGCGGCGGCTCGAGGTCCATCTGCCAGAGCAGGGCGTTGATCTCGCCGATGTGCTGCAGCTCTTCCTCGACCATATGCCAGAGCACGTCGCCGACCGGGAACCGCCGTTCCGTCGGCGCGTCCGCGCCGGGAAAGTGGGTGACGATCTCGCGGGAGAGGTCGGGTTCGCTCAATCCCGCGAGGTATCCGTTCACGAGGTCGTCGATCTCGTCCGTGGCGCTCCGCAGCCGCTCCGGGGTCAGTTCCCGGGCCGGAAGCTCGAGCTTCAGCGCGTCCGCCACGCGGTCGTGGGGAACCAAGTCGAACCAGAAGCGGTGACCGTCCAGTAGGTGCGCGTAGATCTCCTGAAGGGACGGATACGACGCGCCGCGGTCCTGCAGTCTCGCTTCTGGCGGAAGCTGGAGGATCACCTCGAGGTACTTCCGGCGCACGGCCGCGTTCCAATGGTAAAAGGCCCGTATCGCGCTCAGTTCCGACATCCTGGCCCCGCTCCGTACGCGCGGCACGCGCCGACGCGCGATAAGGGACCTGCGAGGGGGCGCGGAACGCCCCTGGCGAGGGGAGCGCGCCCCGCGTTCAGGCTGAAATGCTCGGGCGCGATGGACCGGCCGGATGGCCGTGAGGTTCGCCCGGGCGCCGTGGGCGGTCGGGCTGGCGGCGCTGGTCGGCGGAGTCGGGGCATCGTTCGTCGGGTACGCCACGTCCCTCGCCCGGTACGGGAGCGAACCGGCCCCGGGCGGCGTCGCAGCGGTGTTCGTCGGCACGCTCCTGGGCGCGACGATCGGTGCCACCGTCGCGGCCATCGTGGCGTCCGCGATCGGTCGGCGGGCCGGTGCCGAAGTCGCCACGACCGCCGGGGGGGTGCTGGGGATTGCGTCGGGGGGCCTCGCCGGTGTCGCGGCGCAAGCGCTCGCGAGCGCGTGGATCTCCGTCGACCTATCGAACCCGATCCAGGGCGCCCTCGTCGGCGCGGGGGTCGCCGGGGTCGCGGCGGGGACCGTGACGGGAGTTCTCGTCCTCGCCCTGCGACGGCCGGTCACCTCGATCAAGCAGATCGTCCGCTTCGCCGGCCTGGTCGGCGCGATCGCGGGCCTGTTCGCCGGGGTCGGGGGCGGCGTCCTCGGTGGCTCGTTGGGAGCTCTCGCGGGGGCCTGCTCGTCCGCCTCCTCGGGCGCCCTCCCGAACCTCTACGGATGCGGCGGGGGCGCGCTCGACGGGTCACTGCTCGTCGGCCTCTGGGTCGGCGCGATCCTTGGGGCGGTGGCCGCCCTGTCCGTGGCGGAGGGCCTCACGCTGGTCGCGACCCGCGGGGAGTCGTTCCGACGCGACCTATAGACCCGCCGGCGCGCGTCCGATCGGTTCAAAGCACAAGTACGGCCACGGCGTCGCGGCGCACCGATGCCGGGGAAACCGGTTTCCGCGGCCGCCGAGCGCCTGACGCCGGCGCAGGCGCGCCGATTGTTCGGCTACAATCGCCGGGTGTTCGACCGGTTCGTTCGGCGGATCCGGAAGCAGTCGAGACGGTTCGCCCACCGCCGACGGGAGATCGGCCACCAGACGCTGTTCGAGACGCTGGTCCACATCCTGAACGTGCAGGAGGTCTGGATCGGGTTCATCCTCCAGGGCCGGAACTCCGATGCGGAGCTCGAGCAGCTGTTCCGCGACCCGACCCGTCGGCCCAAGGACTGGAAGGGGTTCGGCCGCTACCGACGGCGCGTGGAGGACGGGACCCGACGGTACCTGGCCCGGGTCACCGCGGCCGAGCTCGCGCGACCGGTGCATGCGTTCTGGATGCCGGGTCGCTACGTCGCCTCCGATGCCCTCTGGCAGGTCACGTTGGAGCAGGCGCACCACCTCGGTGAGATCATCGGCGCCCTCTGGCAGGACGATGTCGAGCCCCCCGAGATGACCTGGATCCGCGTCGGTGCGGACCGGCGCTGACGCGGGGCCGCGCCCCATGACGATCCGGGCGGTGTTCCTCGACTTCGGGGGGACACTGGTCCACTCTCAGCCCGAGCCGTTCGAGGCGATGCGACCCGTGCTCGACTCCTTCGGCCTCGGGATCTCGATCGACCGGTACGCCGACGCGAACCACCGGGTGCTCCCTCGACTCCGATCGCAGCAGTACACCTCCCTCGGCCAACTCCCGTCGTTCTGGGACCGGGTCCACGCCGCCGCCCTCGAGGAGCTCGGGGTCGTGGGCCGCGACGACGTGGTCCGCGCGATCCGGGCGGCGGTCACCTCGCCCGAGTGGCACCGGCCGTATCCCGAGACCGAAGCCGTGCTTCGCGAGCTAAGGAGGCGAGGCCTCGGCCTGCACGTCGTCTCGAACAACACCGACTACCTGGTCGAGGCGGTGCATCGCCTCGGATGGGACCAGCGGTTCGACTCGCTCACCTACTCCCAGGAGGCCGGAGCCGAGAAGCCGGACCGGCGGGTGTTCGAGCTCGCGTTACGCCGGGCCGGTTGCACGCCCGCGGAGGGCCTCTACGTCGGCGACAGCTGGGAGGCCGACTACCTCGGCGCCTGCCGGGCGGGCCTTCGCGGGGTCTGGCTGAACCGGGACGGGCGACCGCTCCCCGGGCCGGCCGAGACCGCCACGACGCTCGAAGGAGTCGTCGCGCTCGCTCGGACCCCCGCCTGAGCCCGGGTCCGCGGGGACCTTCCACATCGTCAGTTCGAGTCCGATCGGAGTGAGCACCGCCTGGCTGCTCGGGAACGGGCTGCGCGCCGCGAACCGGGCGAACTCCTCGGCCGAGTAGGCCCGTCGGCGCAGCGACCGCAGGGTGCGCAACGTAAGGAAACTCCGGAGCGCCCCGAGCCGCATCCCTCGCACCTCGTTCCGGACCGCCGCGTCGGACGCGTCCCGCCGCAGGTCCTCGATCGTCGCTCGCCCGCCGGGCCGGAGGACGCGGTACATCTCGTCCACGGCCGCCTGGGGTCGGCGGAAATTCTTGAACGCGGCCTGACAGACGACCCGATCGAACGACGCGTTCGGGAACGGGAGCTGCGCGGCGTCGCCGAGGCGGGCGGTGACCGAGACCCCCTCGGCCCGGGCCCGGTCGGCCACCATCTTAACGAACGTGTGGCTGACGTCGAGCGCGGTTACGTTCACTCGCCCGAGCCGCGCGATCTCGACCGAGAAGTAGCCGGGTCCGGGCGCGACCTCGAGCACCTCGGCGCCGTCCGGTAGATCGCGGGTGAGCTCGGCCGCCTGCTGACGCCACAGGGCGATCTGGCTCTCGGAGCCCCGCGTCTTCGCGTACCATCGGGCGATCGACCCTTCCATCGCCATCCCACGGTACGGCTTCGGTCCCGGTCCCCCGGTCTCAGCGGCGCCCGGCCGGGCCACCGGCGTCGCGGGTCCGTCCGTCATCCGAGCTCCCTCCGGTAGCGGAACAGCGGAGCCGTGGATATGGACCCGACTCACCGGGGGTGGGGACCGGGCGTGTTCGTAGGGGGGTGGGGAGCGCCGGTCGGCTCGACTCACGCCCATTCGGGCGAGACGAGGTCTCGCAACTGGGGTTCGAGCCGTGGCACGACCGAACCGGCGTCGACCGCCTCGCTGACGAGGAGGTCGACCGAGCCGGCCAGCGCCCGGAGGAGTTTGCCGCGGTCGACGGATCGCACGGGGGCCGTAGTCGTCTGCGCGAGCACGTCCGCGGGCAGCTGGTCGAACCCTCGGCCGTGGCTCGGCTCGAGTCCGCGACGACCGCACGCGAGCATCAGCGCCTGGTCGCGCACCCCGCCGACCGTGCCGCTCTCGAGGTCCCCTCCACACTCCGGACACGTGGTCCCGAGTCCCATGGTCCTCTGGCGGACAGGACAACGAGGTGCCAGATCTACGGCGGTGGCCCGCGACCGACGACGGGCCTCGAGACCTTCGTGCGCCGGACCGAGGCCGGCATCGGCGGGGTCCTCCCGAAGCGACGCCGTCCCGCCCAGTAGAGGCTGATCCGGTGCCCGTCGGGGTCGCGCAGGTACGCGTGGTCCCACCCCCACGGGCGACGCTTCGGTGGATCGTCGAACGTGACGCCACGACGCGCGAGCCGCCGGCACTCGGCGCGGAGGTTCCGGCTCTCGAAGTAGAGCACGACCTCCCGAGAGCCCCGCGGCGACCGTCCGTCCTTCGTCGCGTGGAGCGCGAGGGTGGCGCTCCCGCCGGGCCCGCGCAGTCGCGCATAGCCGGACATCGACTCGATCGTCTCGAATCCAAGGAGATCGCGGTAGAACCGCAGGGACCTCGGAAGGTCCCGCACGTAGACGATCACGTGGTTCAGGGTGAACGTCCGCTTCGCCATCGGCACTCGAGCCGGGCCCCCGTCACCCGGCGCGACTCCGTGCGCGCGCACGTCGGGTCGTCGGGCCAGTGGAGGAGTGACGGTGCGTCTCCAATCGGGGGATCGTCCCGGTCGGAAGGCCGTACTCGCGAAGCAGCGCGACGAACCGGGGCTCGTCCCGAAGGCTATCGAAGAACACGCCGCGGTACCAGAGCCAGAGCGTCGGGTCCCCCTCGCGGAAGTCCTGCTCCAGGAGGTCGAGCGCCTTCGCCTTCTCGCCCATCGCGGCGTACATCATCGCCCGGTCCGTCGGCGACGTGTAGGTCTTGGCCTCGCCCCTCGCGATCCGGGCGAGCATCTCGCGCGCCGCCGCGGGTCGACCGAGCAGCGCGTTCAGCAGCGCGTGGTCGAACCGAGCCCCGTCGTCGGCGTCGCCGAGGGGCGTGTCCGCCTCCCGCAGGGCGTCCGTTCGCCGACCGGCGCCGAGGTAGTACATCCCGACGTACACGTGGTACTCGACCTCCTTCGGATGGCGGTCGCGCTCCGCCTCCGCGAACCGGATCCCCTCGGCGAGATTTCCCGACTCGAACTCCGCCCACGCGAGCGTGGCCTGAAAGTGTCCTCGCGGGTCGAGCTGGGCGCCGTGGCGGAGAAGTTCCTTCGCCTGGTCGAACCGGCCGAGCGCGAACGTCATCAGGCCGTAGAACCGGTACGCCTCGACGTTGCTCGGGTTCAGCGCGATCGCCTTCTGGAACTCGCTCTCCGCGAGCGCCCAGTTGTGTTCGCTCTGGAACACGAGGTTCGCGAGCGCGGAGTGCGCCGACGAGGACTCGGGGTCGATCTCGAGCGCCCGCGCGATGAGCTTCCGTGCCTTCGGGACGACCTTGCGCATCGAGATGCTGTCCCCACCGGCCGCGATGTAGGCATTGGCGCAGGCCGCGTACGCCTCCGCGAACTCCGGGTCGAGACGGGTCGCCCGCTCGAAGCAGCGGACCGCCCGATCGAGTCCGTTCGGCAGCGACTCTCTCAGCATCGCGAGTCCGCGGAGATACAGGTCGTACGCCGCGAGGTTCGACGTCGGGGGACGTTTCGGCTGCGTTCCGTCCGTCGGTCGGAGCTCGAGGCGCAGGGCGTCCGCGGTGCGCTCGGCGATGTCGCTCTGCACCGCGAACACGTCGTCCAGCTCTCGATTGTAGCTCGTGGCCCAGACGTGCTGCTGGGTCGGTACGTCGACCAGCTGAAGGGTGATCCGGATCCGGTTCCCCGCCTTTCGCACGCTGCCCTCCAGCACGGTATCGACGCCGAGCTCCGCGCCGACCTCGGCGACCGACTTCGGGGCGGTCTTGTACGGCATGACCGAGGTCCGCGCGATGACGCTCAATCCCCGGACGTGCGAGAGCACGCTGATCAGCTCCTCGGTGAGCCCATCGGCGAAGTAGCCGTCGCCCGGGTCGGGCGAGATATTGGCGAGGGGCAGGACGGCGAGCTGCCGGGCGCCGGACGGCTCGGACGGCGGTAGCACCGACGCCACGGAACTCCACGGGAGGACCACGCGGTAGATGGTCACGGGCATTCGGATGTGCTTCAACGCGACCGGCGGGAGCCGGGCGAGAGGCATCGGGATCTTGTTCTGGACCTGGTCGACGACCTGCTGGCTGAGACAGATCCCGCCCGGCTCGGCGAGCGGTTGGATCCGCGAAGCGATGTTGACGGCATCGCCGAGTACGTCGTCCCGGGTTTGCACGACGTCGCCCACGTGAACTCCGACGCGCACCCGGATCCGCTCGGCCTCCGGCACGGAGGTGCCGCCCTCGCGGAGCGAACGCTGGACTTCGATCGCGCAGCGGACCGCGTCGAGCGCGCTCTCGAACTCCACCAGGAACGCGTCGCCCATGGTCTTGACGACTCGACCGGCGAACCGCGAGAAGATCGGGCGGAGGAGACGGTTGTGCTGCTCGAGCGCGTGGAGGGCCGAACCCTCGTCGGCCTGGACGCGGGCGGCGTAGCCGACCACGTCCGTGAACATGATGGCGGCGAGGCGGCGGTGCGAAGTGCTCACGGGGCGGGGACGCGCCTCCGACAAGTTAAGCGCTCCCGGGGGAGGTCGCGGGCACCCCTCTTCCCCGGGCGTTCCGATGGGCGCCGGTCGAGCTCTACCCGCCGGTGCCGGCGGGCGGCCCGGCGCACGGACGAGCGACCGGGGCTCGAAGCCCGCTACTCCTTTAGTCGGGGTCGGCTACCGCGACGATGGTCGATCGTTCCGAGTCGAGCTTCCTCGAGGTCGACGGCTACAAGATCTATCTCCGGACGTTCGGCCCGAGGCGGCGCGGTCGCACGCTGCTCTGTGTTCACGGAGGACCCGGGGGCACGCACGACTACCTCCTCCCGCTCGCGGACCTCGCCCGCCAGGGCTACCGGGTCGTGTTCTATGACGCGCTCGGCTGCGGGCACTCGGACCTTCCCGAGACGTCCCGGCTCTTCACGGTCGAGCACGACCTCGAGGTGCTGGACGCGGTCCGGCGATCGCTCGGCGAGGAGCGCGTGCATCTGATGGGCTCGAGCTACGGCGGCCTCCTCGTCCTCGACTACGCGACGCGCCACTCCGAGCGTCTGCTGAGCCTGAACTCGACCGGTGGCCTGACCGACGTGCCGCTGTGCGTGCGCGAGATGCAACGGCTCGTGCGCGGGCTCCCCGCCCGGACCCGGGCGACGCTGCGCGAGTACGGCGCGCGCGGGGAGTTCCTCCACCCGGAGTACGAGGCCGCGGCGATGCAGTTCTATCGGCGGCATCTCTGCCGGCTCTGGCCGTGGCCGGAGCCCGTCGTCGCAACGATGGTACGGATGAGCCGGCCCGTGTACAACACGATGAACGGACCGAACGAGTTCACGATCGTGGGAAGGATCAAGGACCTCGTCTTCACCCCGGAGCTCCGGAGGGTCTCGGTCCCCTCCCTGCTCATCCACGGACGGTACGACGAGGTCACGCCGCTCATGGGCGAGCGGATGCACCGCGCCCTGCCCGGTTCGTTGTTCCGCATCTTCCCCCGGAGCTCGCACACGGCCTTCTGGGAGCAGCGCCGGGAGTACCTGCGATTGGTCTCGGGCTTCATGGGGATGGCGGAAGAGACCCTACGCTCGGCCTGAGGCGCGGGCGACGGAGGGGAACGCGCGACGCCCCCGGGCGGCGGGCGGTGGGGTCGCGGGCTCCGCCGTTCAGGTCAGCGTGACGGGGACCGAACCGGAGTATCGACCGGCGCCGAGCACGTCGAGCGTGTTCCCCTCGCCGAA
The DNA here is from genome assembly GCA_030037855.1 of Thermoplasmata archaeon. Taxonomy (GTDB): domain Archaea; phylum Thermoplasmatota; class Thermoplasmata; order Lutacidiplasmatales; family UBA184; genus Lutacidiplasma. Next base: position 31,607 of record JASHPY010000077.1, read on the forward strand.
CGGGGAGCTCGTCGTCTCACCGAACTGGATCCAGATCGTGTCGGTCGTATCGACCGGCGTCGTCGCGGAGTCCCCGGTGCCGTAGGTCTCCCAGCTCGTGACGACGAACGGGCTCGACTTCGCGACCTCGGTGGAGGCGATGACGGTGCCTTTTTCGTTGACGATCGCGACCATCGCGTAGTTCTTCGAGACGTCCCACACGGCGCCGGTCGACGTGACGACCTTGAAATTCAGACTCGCGATCGTGAGGCCGGTGCTGGCCGAATCGATCGGCACCGAGTAGCAGTAGTGGTTCGCTTCGCAATACGAGGACGTCTTGCTCGTGCCCACGAACTTCCCCGCCGGACCCGCGTAGAACTCCGCGCCGAGCGGTACCGAGGTCGTCGAGCTCCCGTGGATCACCCCCGCGATGAGGATGTACAGCACGGCCACGAGCACGACCGCGATCGCGACGAGGAGGATCGTCGCGAGCACGTCCGAAACCGCCCGATGCTGACGCCGAAGTCGCCGGCGGAGCTGCTCGGATCGCAGGATCGACTGCATGGCCCGCTGAGCCCGGGGATCCCGTCGCCCGACGACCGGGCGGCGTGGGGACGTGGCTGTCTGCGAGCCCATCGTATAAAAATCACGCGGCTCGGCGGCCGGCGCGCGGACGCGGTGCGCTATCGACGGCGCGTCCCGTTCGGCGGGCTCCGACGGGGCCCACCCTGCGCCCGCTCCCGAAGGCTCCGCCGGTAGTCGGCCTCCAGGGCCCGACCGAACCGTTGCCACAGCTCTCGGAGGTTCTGCTGTACGGCGGCCGGGCTCGGAGGGTCGGTCTCGAGCGGGGTCGAGGTTCGGAGCCCCCGAAATCGGAATCGGGTCGTGCCGTCGAGGCCCGGGCGCAATCGGTAGTCGATGCTCCAGGTACGGTAGTTACCGACCGATTCGGCGTGCCAGTAGCGGGGCGGATGGAGCGTCACCGTCTGTCGGTTGAGGAACCATCCGCCCGCATGATCGCCGAGGTCTTGATAGACGACCGTCCGGCGCCCGCGGCTCAGGATCCGGCGCGTGTAGGTCTCGCGCTCGATCCGCGGGTCGCCCGGGGAGTAGTCGGTGCACCACCGAAAGACGAACGGGACCGGAGCGCGGAACGTCGTCTCGATCTCGTGCCACCGACCGGTGTTCGACGGAGGGCCGTCCGGGCTCGCCACGCCCCCGCGACCCGGTGGGCCCCCATTATCTTGACCCCGACCCGCCGCCCGACGAGGGGGGTCGAGTGTGAAATCTATTATATATATTTAGGACACATAGTTCCGGTCGCGTGAAGCTGGAGGCGAGCCTCATCCGCGAGCCCGGGGAGCGCCCGTTCCCGCGGGAGATGCGAGTTTGCGTACCGCGGAGTCGGGGGCGTCCCCGAGAAGAGTATCGACCTCGGGTCCGTACGGAGCGGGACGTCGAGCGGCTCCGGCGACACCGAGTCCCTGCGCTGCTCCTCACGTCGGAGTGGGTGACGCGGAGCGGCTACCCCGTCCGATTCCGCCCGTGGCTCGCGGTCCCGGAGGAACTTGCTTCCAAGATCACGTCCGACTACCGGCTCCTCCCGGTGAAGGACGGGGAGGCCCTCCGAGCCCCGGGCGTCGCCGAGCTCGTGACCCTGCTGCTGCGGTTCGACCCGCTCGCGGCGCGCCTCGTCGCGGTGCGGAACCGGCGGCGGCTCGACCCGAACGAACTGTATCGGCGCGTCCGCAACGAGGGGCTCGAGCGCGCGGCCACGCGAGTCCGGCTGCAGGAGTTCGCCGCGGCGCTGCCGAAGGTCGGCACGGCCCTCGATCGCGAGGAGCTCCGGTGGATCGAACGGAACAACCCCCCGCTCGAGGAGGCCGCATGACCGAACCCGAGGTCGCGGCGGCCGACGCGGTCTTCCGACGCCAGGGGATCCGATACGTCGTGATCGGGGGCCAGGCGATCGCGCAGAAGGCGGCGACCGCGACGCGCGACGTCGACGTCATGGTCGCCACCGCGGACTACCAGCGGACGCTCGAACGGTTGCGCGGGGAGAAGGGGCTCGCGTTCGACTGGGAGGACGGGAAGCTAGCTCGGTTTCGGATCCTCGGCCAGGGCGGCGTTCCGCTCGACATCATCGACGCGGTGACGTTCTCGGGGCGGCGGAGCGGAGAGGAGTTCTTCCGCTACCTGCTCGAGGACTCGTCGGAGGAGTCGGACGGGATCCGGTATGCCTCGCCCGAGCTCGTCTGGTACACCCGACTCCTCACGAAGCGCTGGCGGGCGTACGCGGAGAAGATCGTCACGAACGTGATCGATGGACTCTCGCCCGGACGGCTCGGCAAGGTCGATGAGATCGCCCGGCGGTTCGGGACCGACAAGATGCTCGCCGAACGGATCGCGTACGTGCGCGCCGAACTCGAGCGGCCGGACCTCGAGCGCCTGCGGTCCACGGAGTAGGGGCCTCCCTCACCGCTTCGGCGCGGCTTCGGCCTCGCCGGCGTTTCCCGTGCCTCGATACCTTAATCCCACAGAGTTCCGACCGGCGCGCGGTGACCGGGTTCACTCGCTTCGCGAGGTCGTACCTCGACCTCTGGCTGCTCGTCGGCGGCGCGGCCGCGGCCGTCGCCGCGCTGCTCCTGTTGGCGCTCGCCCCGGGCGTCGGCGGGTACCTCCCGATCGGCCTCCTTCTCGACGGCGGGGTGGCGATCGGCGGGTCGATCGCGATCCAGTTCCGGCGACGGGAGCCCTCGCCGCGCGACCCGTCCCCGGACTCGTGGGAGGCGCTCTCCTTCCCAGCGTCTAAGCCGCCCGGGCCGGGGCTTCGCGACGCCGAGTCCTGGGCCCCGGTTCCCCGCAGCGGCATCGCCCGGGCCGCGGTATCGGTCCATCCCGGCCGCGCCACCCTCGGTACCTGGTGGAGGCGGGGTGCGAGCGAGTCGCTCGACCTTTCGAGCGGAGGATCGGTCCCTGCGAACGCCCCGGCCGCGTCGCGCTCCGGAGGGTTCTTCTCCTTCCACTCGTCGGCCCACCCCGCCGCGGGACGAGCGCGCGGACCGACCGCGGGATATTCCGCCTCGGCGACCGGCAAAGCCGGTGCGCGGCCGATGTCGTCTCCGTTCACCCCCGCGGAACTGGACCGACTCTTCCCCGTCGAGCGAGACGTTTCGATCGAGACCCTCGTCGCCGGCCGGGCCGCACCTCCGAGCGAACCGCTTCGGGCCGTCGGGGGACCCGGGCCGCCGCCGGTCTCGCTCGCCGCCCCCGCCGGGACCGCCGAGGCTCCCGCATCCCCCGAGCCGTTCCCGGGAACGTCTCGCACCCCGACGACCGATTCGGCGGGGCGGCCGATACGCCACCTCCTCCCGGACCGCTTCGACCGCTCCGGGGCGGAGCGCAGCAGCGTCCCGCCCGTATCGACCTCGAGCCCCCGACTCCTCCGGGAGGTGGCGAATCCCGTCCCGCCGCACCTCCGGGGAGCGGCCGCGCGCGATCACCGTCCGGTCCCGAGCGCCGTCCCCCGGCGGACCGCGCCCGCCGACGGTTCGTTGAGCTGTGGATCGTGCACGCGCCCGCTCTCCGACTTCCGTGCCTGGGCCCCGTGCGTCCAGTGCGGCCAGCCGATCTGCCGCCGTTGCCTCAGCCAATCGTTCGGGGTCGGTGAACAGGGCCTCTGCTGGGACTGCTCCGACCCCGTGCCGAGCCGGGCGTCCTGAACTCGGGCCCCGATCGCGCTCCCGGGACGGGGCTCGAATTTATATTACAAGATACATCACGATATATCGTGATGTCCTCGACGGAAGACCGCCCGATCTCCCTTCGGCCCGCCCTCCGTCGGGGCGCCGCGCCCCTCCTGGTGCTCCGCGTCCTCTCCCAGGGCCCGCGTCACGGGTACGGCATATCCCAGGGGATCTCCGAGCTGTTCCTCGGGAACTACGAGCCGAGCCCGGGCATGGTCTATCCGACCCTGCAGTCGCTCGAGGATCAGGGGTTCGTCCGCGGGGAGCGATCCGCCGGTCGGGTCGTGTACACGATCACCGACGCGGGACGCGCGCACCTCGCCCGCGCTCGCCCCGAAGTCGAGCGGCTGCTGTCCGGGGCGGCCGAAGCGGACCCGGCCCGACCGATCGCGCGGTCGGCCGAGCGCCTTCGTCGCACGATCCTCCTGTTCTTGCCCGAGATGACCGCGGATCAGCGGCGGCGCGTCGCGGCCTGGCTCGACGACGTGCGCGCTCGCGTCGCTCGAATGGTGGAGGGGTCGTGAGTCGCCCCGACGGTTCCCGAACCGTCGACGGGCGTCGTGCGTTTTGGCTGGTCGTGCTCGGCGTAGTGCTCTACGCGGTGCTCGACGTCGTCGCGCAGCTCCTCCCTCCCCACTACAGCCCGATATCGCAGGCGGAGAGCGACCTCGCGGTCGGACCGTACGGGTTCGTGATGACGATCAACTTCGTCAATCGGGGACTCCTCTCGCTGCTCTTCCTCGCCGCCCTCGCCCGCACGGTGCGATCCTCGGGGGGGAGGTGGACCGAGCTCCGCGGGGGGGCCGTTCTGGTGGGGATCTGGGGGTTCGGAGCGCTCCTCCTCGCGGCGTTCCCGACCGACGTGCCGGCGACACCGGTTTCCTGGCACGGCGCGATTCACCTCGTGGTCGCACTGATCGCGTTCCTCGCGGGCGCGTTCGGCATCTTTCTCCTGGCCGTACGGTTCGACCGCGTACCCGCCCTCGCACGTACGCGAGCGTTCGCCCTGCCGCTCGCTGCCCTCTCGATCCTCCTCTGCCTCATCGACCTCGGTCTTCCGTTCGTCGCTCCGCACCTGAGCGGGCGGATCGGCGGGTTGACGGAGCGGCTGTTCCTCGGTTCCGTGCTGCTCTGGATCCTGCTCGTCTCGCTCGTGCTCGCCCGCGAGCGGCCGGCCGAGGTCTCGCGGTCCGCGGATCCGCTCTGACCCTCGCGGTGCGCCCCGACGTAGCGCGGGAGGGCGTCGCGTGCGACGTCACGTCACCCGCAACGTCTAAGTGGAGGCCGCGGTCCCGCCGTCCTACCGATGTCACCGACCCCAGCCGACCGACTCGCGCCCCTCGAGCGCGCGATCGTCGATCACCTGTTCGTCTACCGGCCGACCCTCGCCGCCGGCCTCGGGCTGCACGAGTACGACGGACGACTCCCCGACCTCTCCCTCGACGCCACGAGCCGCTGGGCGATCGAGGCCCGGCGACTGCTCCGCGAGCTCGGGTCGATCGGGGAGTCGGGACTCTCCGCCCCCCGCCGGCTCGACCGGAGCCTGCTCGAACTCCTCCTCACCGGGACGCTCTTCGACCTCGAGGAGACTCGCGAGCACGACCGGAACCCGATGACCTACCTGTTCCAGCCGGACCTCACGGGCTACATCTCCCGGGACTACGCCCCGGTCGCCGACCGGGCGACGTCGATCGCGCGGGTGCTGCGCGGGGTCCCGCCGCTTCTCGAGTCGGCGAAGCGGCGGCTGGAAAAGATCCTGCCGAAGCCGTTCGTGACCCTCGCCATCCAGATCGCGACCGGCCTGCCGTCGCATTTCGCCGAGGGCGAGACGTTCGCCGCCGCCGCGCCTCCGAAGGTCCGGGACGAGGTGCACGCGGCCCGCGTCGCCGCGGACGCGGCCACCCTCGACTTCGCCGAGTGGCTCCGGAAGGAGCGGCTGCCGTTCGCGGACGACCGATTCCGGCTCGGCGCCGAGAAGTTCCAGCGCCTGCTCTGGGTGCGCGAAGGCCTGCGAACCCCGGTGGAGGAGGTGCTGCGGCAGGGTCGGGCGGACCTCGCGCACAACCAGGAGCGGCTCGCGGCGATCGCCCGGCGGGCCGGGGTGCCCGTCGCGGAGCTGATCTCGCGACTGCACGTGAAGCACCCGGGAACCGAGGAGCTGCTGCCGTACGTCCGCCGGCTCACGGACGACGCGCGCGAGTTCGTGCGAGCGAAGGAGCTCGCGACCATCCCCGAGCCCGAGCTCTGCCACGTGCGGGAGACCCCGCCGTGGGCCCGCGACCTCTGGACCGCCGCGCTGAGCCCGCCGGGACCGTTCGAGAAGCCCGTCGACGGGATCTACTGGGTCACGTCCGTCGACCCGGCGTGGTCCCCCGAGCAGAAGGAAGGATGGCTGCGGACGCTCAACTACTCGATGCTGAAGAACACGACCGTCCACGAGGTCTGGCCCGGCCACTACCTTCAGTCCCTCCACTTCCGCCGGACGGAGCAGAGCCTCGCCCGCAAGGTCTGGTTCTCGTACTCGTTCGTCGAGGGGTGGGCGCACTACTGCGAGCAGGTCGCGCTCGAGGTCGGATTCGACGAGGGCTCGACGGAGGCCGAAGTGACCCAGATCATCGACGCGTTGACGCGCGACTGCCGGCTCGTCGCGTCGATCGGCCTGCACACGCAGGGGATGACGGTCGCGGAGGCCACGCGCCTGTTCGAGGCCGAGGCCCACCTCGAGACGATCCACGCCGAGCGGGAGGCGATCCGCGGCACCTACAACCCCGAGTACTTCTGCTACACGCTCGGAAAGCTCGCGATCCTCGACGTTCGCTCGAAGTATCTCGGCCCGAAGTTCGGCTCGTCGCTCAAGGGCTTCCACGACACGCTGCTCGCGTTCGGGAATCCGCCGATCGGCTTCCTGGACCCCTTGTTGGCCGGACCCTGACCCGCCCGTCCGTTCCCGGATCTAGCGGCGACAACTCCTTCTAAGCGGTCGGCCGCTCCATGGCCGTGGCGAGCTCGACCTGCGCGAAGTGCGGGCAACCGTTACCGGCCGGGGCCGGCTTCTGCACGAACTGCGGGACTCCGGTCGCCGCCCCACTTTCGAGCGATGCCCCGCCGGTGCCGCCGCTCGACCTCGGGGCGACCGGCGGCCCGGCCGACCCGCCGCCTCCCACCGGTCCGCCGCTCGCCGCCGTGCTCGGGCTCGAGGGCTCCCGGAAGTTCCTCCTGCAGCACCTCCTCGTCGGGGCCCGCCACAGCTACCGGATCCTCGACGGGGAGAAGCGACCGATCTGCTCGTTCGGCGAGAACGTCCGCGCGGAGCGCGAAGCGCTCGTCCAGCAGATCTTCCACCCCGCGCCCAACGCGTCGTCCGGGAGCCGCGTCCAGGTCCACTGGGGCACTTCGGGGTTCTCCGAGACGTGGTTCTGGCTCGTCGAGGACGCCGGGGGGAACATTCGCGGCACGATCACGCTCCAGCAGTCGGGGCCCCGGGGCCGGGCGACCGTGGTCGACCCGACCGGCGCGCCCGTGCTCGCGGTGCAGACGCACCGGTCCGGCTTCGAGACGCTCGAGGCGAGCGCGTCCGCGCCGGACGGGCGGCCGACCCTCGAGGCCCGCGGGAAGCTCCTCCATCATGAGTTCGGTATCTTCGCTCCCGGCGGCGCGGAGGTCGCCAAGGTCCACGAAGCCTGGGCGTCGGTCCGGGACACCTACGCCGTCGACCTGCTCGGCCCGACCGACCCGCTCGCGGTGCTCGTCCTCGCGGTCCTGATCGACCACTTCAAAGGGCGCTAGCCTCGCGCGCCGGCGACCCGCGGACCGACCCTGGTCAGAGGGTCAGGTCTTTATCCCGAGGCTGGTTCCCGAGCGCCGTGGCCCCGGCGTCCCGCGAGGAGATCGGCGCGATCGTCGCGGGCCTGAAGCGCTCGGCGCTGTTGGGCGGGCTCAAGGACCGCGAGCTGAAGCGGCTCGCGGGGCTCGCCAAGGTACGCACTATCGACAAGGGCGCGACCGTGGTGAAGCGCGGGGAGAAGGGGATCGGCTTCTACGTGATCCTCGACGGCGCGGTCCAGGTACGCAAGGACGGGAGGCCGGTAGCGGGCCTCGGACCGGGGGACTTCTTCGGCGAGCTCGCCCTGTTCGACGACCGACCCCGCTCGGCCGACGTCGTCACCACCGATCGGACGACCGTGGTCGTCCTCTCGCGGTGGGAGTTCTGGGGGTTCGCCTCGGAGCGGCCCGAGATGCTCCGGGCGATCCTCGCGGAGATGGCCCGGCGCCTCGAAGAGACCGGACGCATCGGCGGGCACTGAACCCCCGACCGGTCCGGGGGACGACCCGACTCCCGACACCGGGGGCTCCGCGCCGCCGCGCGGTCGTCTTGTCCACCGGGGAGGGAACGGTCGGTACCGCGGCGAGCGAGAGGGGCCCGGCCGTCAGCGCAGGATCTCGACCGTGATGATCCAGGCCTCGACGACGGCGATCAGGAATCCGCCGAGGGTGGCGGGGACGAACCAGTACAGCGCGCCGGTGCTGTTGGTCAGGAGGGCGATGCCTCCCAAGAGGACGAGCACCCACGGGAGCTGGATCTCGACCGTGTGGTTCCGTAGGACCGCCCGGAACCTCGGCTCGACCTCCCGCCAGCTGCGCCGCTCGAGAAGGTTCAGCGCGAGGCCGGTCGCGATCGCGATCCCGGCGACCGACACCCCCTGGACGAAGGGCGACGGCCCGGGCACGAGGAGCAGCGACTCGATGCCGAGGAGGCTGAGGAGGACCAGGAGCGACTGCAGCGCCCGGTTCGCCACCATCGGGAGCTGGACGATCCGCTGGAGGTTGATCGAGATCCCGACGAAGATCAGCCCCGCGAGCGCGGCGGCGGCGCCGACCTCGGCGGTGAAGAAATTGTCCCAGCTCAACCCCGACCGCCCCGCGCGAGAGGGCGAGGGGGCTCCGCCGACTTAGGTTCTTCCCGAGTCGCGGGTCGGAGCGTCGGGGGCCGCGCCGGACCTCTCGATCCGACCCGTGCGCCCGAGCGAGACCTCGGGGCGACCCTTGTACTCCTTGACCCACCCTTCGACGATCCGCACGCGGTCGCCTTCGCCCACGAGGTCGACCTCCCGGCCCCAGAGCACGATCACGACCTCGCCGGTGCCGTCGCGGAGGGTGCCCTGACGGAACTTCGTCGTGCCCCCGCTCCGCTGCTCGATCTCCCGCGGGGGATCGAGCTTCGCGATCGTCGCCTCGAACGTCGCGACCCGGCCGGGGCGCAGGTCGGAGATGAACGTCTTCGGGGGGGCCCCCTCGGTCACGCGAGGGCCCAGCCGGCCGGACGACAAGAGCGTTCGCCCCGGCGCCGACGCGGCCGCGACCGACCCGGGGCGGGCTAGATCTGGCGTCCCTCCTCGAGGTTCCGGGCGCGGATCCGGCGCAGGAGGATCGTCGCGGTGACGGCCAGCCCGACGGTCCATGCGGCGAGTCCGACGACGAGGAGCGGCCAGGCGAGCGTCACGGAGTCCGAGCTTCCGAGCATCACCGGCACCGGTGCGCCGGTGAACCCCTGGTAGAGGAGCGACGTGATGTCGTTGTACGGGGAGCCGTAGAGGAGCCACGTCGGGAGGGTCGTGAACGCCTGCCCGAGCCCGAACGCGTACGACAGGAGCAGCGGGACGTACCCGACCATGCTCGCGCTGCGGAGGCCGAGGTAGTTGATCACGAGCAGCATCAGGTTCGTCGCGAGCGCCATGTAGAAGACTCCCGCACCGAGCGAGACCGCCACGAGCGCGGGCACGTTCGACGGGACGATCGCGGCGTGGAACCGCGCGCCGAAGATCGCGACCGTCCCACCGAGGATCACGAACCCGAGGATCAACCCGAAGATCGCCGACGCGAGGACGACCGCGCCAAGGTATCGGGCCGGCGTCAGCGTCGTGTAGCGAAACGCGTAGGCGAGCGCCGCCGACCCGTACGTGAGCGAGTTCGCGATCGCGATCGCGAGCATGCTGAGCGAAAGGAGGACGACGACGGCGTACCACGCGCCGGCGTACTCGGAGAGACCGGGTCCGCTCAACTGGTACCCGGACGACTCGACGTACGCCCCGATCACGATCCAGAACAGCATGAACGCCGCCCCCCAGAACCAGAGGGAGCCGTTGGTGAGCAGCGACTTCGAATACGCGGCACCGAGGTTCATGCGATCGCCTCTACGAGCGCGTTCAGGCTCGTCGCGCTCTTCACCGGGATGTCGCCGTGGTCGAGCGTCACCGAGAACATGCCGACGCTCGTCTCGATCACCGCGAGGGCGCCGGGCTGGCGCCCGCGCGCGAGGTAGAGGCGGTCGACCTCGGCCGTCGGGAACGGTCCGAACAGCCGGCCCTCGAACATGAACGCGAGGCGCCAATTCTCGAACAGGCGCAGGAGCTCGAGCTCGTGCGTGCTGAGGAGGACCTCGGCCGGGAGCTCCTGGAGCAGCCGGGCGAGGCGACGCCGCCGCGAGAAGTCGACGTTGTCGAACGGCTCGTCCAGGAGAACGAGCCCGGACCCCCGGCTCACCGCGAGGAGGTCGCCGACGAGCTTCTGCTGACCGGTCGAGAGCTCGAAGATCCGCTTGTCGAGCGCGTCCTCGATCTCGAACTCCCGCACTCGATCGAGGAGCGGCGCGAGGTCGACCGCCTTCAGCCGGGCGAACACGGGGAGGAGGTCGCGGACGGGCAGGGAGACGAGGCGGTAGACGTCCGCAAGGTTCGTGGAAACGCTCGCCGTTCCCCGAGTGGTGCGCACGTCCTCGCCGAACACTCGAACGGTGCCCGAGCTGATCGGCGCGAGGCCAAGCACGGCCCGGATCAGGGTCGTCTTGCCGCTGCCGTTCGCGCCGACCACGATCAGCTTCTCGCTCTCGAGCGTGAGCGAGACGTCGCGAATCGCCGGCGTTCGCCCCCGGCGGTACTGGACCGAGAGTTCCGCGATCTCGAGCACGCCGGGGAGACGGCCGACCCGGCTCTTGCCCTAGGGAGTAAGTTCAGCGACTGAACCTGGGGGGGTTGCCCGGCCCCCCGTTCGGTCGGAGAGGCCCGCGAGCGTGCGGGAGAGCTCCGCGTAGACCGCGACCCCCTGCGGCGTGATCTCGACCTGGACCCGGGGACCGCCGATCGTGAAGACCATCCGGCTCCGCACGAGGCCCGCCGAGACGAGCTGGTCGAGGTGGTGGCTCAGGCTCCCCTTGGAGACCTGGGTGAGTTCGAGGAGCTCGGTGAAGCTCAAGCGGCGGTTGATCCCGAGCGAAAGAAGGATCAGCACGCGGACCGAGTTCCGCAGCGGCTCCTGGCGGAGGTACTCGCCGAGCGTCCGAAGGCCCGAACCGCCCGGAGCGGTCGGGTCAGCCGTCGGCGCCAACGGCGAGCTCCTCCGGTGCGTGATACAGCGCGTAGACCGCGCAGAACGCCCAGCCGACGATCGGCACGATCCACGGGAGCGAGAACCAGGTCTGGTTGTGGGTGGCGACGAGCGCGACGGCCGAGCCGACGACGCCCACCGCGAACGTCGCGACCGCGACGAGCCCCTCCGCGGGGACGCGGGGGAACGTGCGTCGGACCGCGAGGAGGATCGACAGGTTGATCGCGGCGAGGCTCGCGTCGAGCACGAGGAGCCCCGCGAACGAGCTCACGAACGCCGTCGACACGACCAGCGCGAACACGACCAAGCCGACGACGAGAGCCCAACCGAACCAGCGATACGCGCCGGGACGGGCCCCCCGCGCCTCGCGGAACCGGATCGCGCGGTACGTCTGGCCGAGCGTCCAGGAGGTCGCCCAGACCCCGATCAGCGTGATCGCGACGAGCACTCCGTAGTAGGCGAGCGCTTCGGCGAGATTGAAGCCGGGGATCCGGGGCGCGATCGACGCGGGAAAGAGGACGTACGCCGCGAGCGCCCCGGCCCAGATCGCGTAGTAGACGCCCCAGGCCCGGCGAAGGAGATATCCCTGGAAGACGAGCGCGCGGTCGGCGGCCGCCCCCAGCGTCTGCGAGGCGTTCGCGTCGGTGATCTCCGTCGGTTCGGTGACGCCCGCGTTCACGAGCCCCACGGTCGACGCCCAGCGCGGTACCGCGGTGGGGCGGTATAGCTGCGCCGCTCCGCGCGACCGTTCAGAGGTCGCGGAGGATTCGCTCGACCTCGTGCGCGACCCGGTCGAGCTCCTCCGCCGCCTTGCGCGACGCCCTCCGGGCCGAGCCGGTGGGGTCGCGTGCCGCCCGCTTTGCCTCGCGGCCGACGCGGTGGGAGAGATGCTCGGTCGTTCGGGCGAGCTCCTTCGCCGCGCGCTTCACCTCATCGATCGCCTGCTCGATCGTGGGGAGCTTCGATCGGCCGGCCGCGACGGGCGGCATCGCGAACGACCCGCAGGCCGGGCAGGTGGGACTACCGGACGGGATCTCCGTTCCGCACTGGGGACAGAACATGATGCCACCTCCCCAACGAGCGGCGGTGCCCTACATGAAGCCGGCTCTCGCCTCGGGAGCAGACATCATCCGCTCGCGGGGTCGTCCCCGCACCGCGGTGCGCGCTCGAGTCGACTCTCCGGCGGACGGTTTGACCGGAGTCATCCTCGCGGGGGGCCGCTCGCAGCGGTTCGGTTCGGACAAGCTCCGTGCGCGCGTCGCGGGGCGAACGGCGATCTCCCGGGTGGTCGGTCGCGTCCGTCCTCTCGTCCGTCGGCTGATGATCTCGACGGCGTCCGACGGGGCGTGTCCACCGCTGCCCCGGAACGTCGCCGCGACGGTGGAGTTCGTTCCCGACCGGAACGTGGGTCGCCGCGCGGGTCCGGCCGCCGCGATCGCCGGCGCCCTGTCCCGCGTACCGAACGGGCCGGTCCTCGTGGTGCCCGGCGACATGCCCTGGATCGAGCGCGCCGCGCTGCGCCGTTTGGTGGCGGAGGGAACCGCGAGCGGCGCCGACGTGGCCGTGCCGTGCTGGCCGAGCGGGGAAACCGAGAATCTGGTCCAGTGGCACCGCGACGCGGGCGGGATCGGACGCCTCGTCCCACGAGACGCACGCTCCTGGGCCGGGCGGCGTGCGTCGGAGTTCCTCCGGGCCTTACCTCGCACCCGCGTCGTCCCCCTGTCGACCCTCACCCACCGGCCGATCAGCTTCGCCCACCTCACGTTCCGCTCCGACCTCCATCGTCCGCGCGCCCGCGGGACCCGGGGACCCTGGACGCGGCCGAGAACGATCGAAGGGGAGCCCAAACAGTGGTACCGACGGGCTCACCTCTCGAGGGCGGCGGGACGCGGAACGGAGTCGGAGCGAGCGTTCCTCAGGGAAGCCGCGTGGTACGACAACGCCGTGCTCCCCCTCCTCGCGGACCACGCGCGCTCGGATGCGACGCGCGCCACGTCTTATCGTCCGGGACGGGGTCCCCCTTCGGGATGACGGGGTGCGCGGTCTGCGGAGGCGCCCTGCCGCCGAGCGACTCCCGCCCCGCGCTGCGCGCGGCGGATCGGATCGTGCACGTCGCGTGCGCGCCGGCTCCGATCCTCGAGAGCGCGTACGAGGAGTACACCGCGATCGTCCGCAAGGGGGTCCGATACTTCGTCGAGAAGTACGCGGCGTCCGCGATCGCGCCGCCGGACGTCGGTGCCACGTTCCTCGAGATCGGCCGTTCGCTCGGCCAGGAGCGGGAACGCCGAGCCCGGCCGCCGTAGGGCGATCGAGCTCGCGACTCGGGTCCGTCATTAGTCCGTCGGTGCTGGACCCTCGTCGATGATCGCCTCGGGTGGGGCACCCACCGAGAGGATCCGGGTCACCGAGGTACGCTCGGATGGCCGCCGAGAGCGCGACGACGAAGCGGCGACCGAAGAGCCGCTCGAGGTCCGCGTCGTGCCGGCCGGCGCGGAGGAGGGGGTGCGGTACCGCATCGCGGTGACGATGCGCACCCCGGGCGCTGACTTCGAGCTCGCGGCGGGATTCCTCTACTCGGAGGGTCTTCTCCACTCCCCGGGCGACCTCACCCGCATCGCCTACTGTACCGACCCCGACGAACCGCAGCGGTTCAACATCGTCCAGGTGTCGCTCGCCCCCGGGGTCCCGTTCGACGCCGAACGGTTCCGGCGGAACGTCTACACGACCTCGAGCTGCGGCGTCTGCGGGAAGGCGGCGATCGAACAGGTGACCACCGCCGTCGCGCGGCGACCGGTCGGCCGGTTCGCGATCGACCCCCGGACGCTCGGATCGCTGCCGGGTCGGATCGCCTCGACCCAGCGGGTGTTCGGCCGAACCGGGGGCCTGCATGCCGCGGCACTGTTCACGCCCGGCGGAGAGCTCCTCCTCCTGCGCGAGGACGTGGGCCGGCACAACGCGGTCGACAAGCTCGTCGGGCAGCGGCTGCTCTCGCGGGCCCTTCCCGACAGCGACACGGTCCTCCTCGTTACCGGCCGCGCCGGCTTCGAGCTCGTGCAGAAGGCCGCCGTCGCGGGGATCCCGTTCCTCGCCGCGATCGGTGCCCCGAGCTCGCTCGCGATCTCGCTCGCCCGGGACGAAGGCATGACCCTGGTCGGGTTCCTGCGGGAGGGGCGTTTCAACGTCTACTCGGGCGAGACGCGCATCGCGGCGGAGGAACGCGACTAGCCGCCGCGGAGCGCGAACGACTGGACCGCGGGTCGCACCGCTCCCTCGTCCACGACGAGGGTGAGGTGGTCGATCGTCACCGTACGGCGGACGTCCCGGCCCCGGAGGGCGGCGAGGACCTCGCGAACCTCGGCGGCCGAGGGGGGCGTGTCGTACTCCTCGTCGCGGTAGGCGAGAGAGACGTGCGGGACCCAACGACCGGGCGCGTAGAGGCCGGACTCGTGCTCGGCACGCGGAGAGCAGATCCCCCACCGCGCTCGGTGGAGGTCGTGCAGGCGTCGGTCCGCCTCGGTCGCGAGGAAGACCACGGGCCAGTCGCCCGAGAACGTCTCGACGCACGTCAGTTGCACGGGGAACGCCCCCGTCCGACGGGCGAGCGACTCGAGCGCCTCCTCGAGCGGCGCTCGTTCGTAGCGACCGGCGATGTGGTAACTGAAGTGCGGGAACGGCATCACGAAAATCCCTCGGAGTCCGACTCGCTCGTCGAGCTCCCTCCAGATCGTCCGGACCGCGTCGGTCGCGGGCCCGTCGCGCAACGACACGACTCCGATCGCTCGTCTTGGCCTTCCCGGCGCCCGCATCGGAGGCTGGTCGGATGCGCCCCGGCTAGGAAGGAATTCGTGGGACCGCGCGCGGGGGCGAGCCGCCGGCGAGGGACGCGGCGGCAGGGGAGCCCCGAGCGCGTCGCTGCGCCCGGAGCGGAAGGGGTGGGCGCTCTACGCGACCGCGACCTTGACCTCGTCCGACGACGGGGTGGGGGTCAGCTTCGGCAGCTCGAGCTCGAGCACGCCGTTCTCGACCTTCGCCTTCGCCTCGGCGGCCACGACCGGCTCGGGCATCTCGAGGCTGCGGTAGAAGCCCGCGTACGTCCGCTCCTGATGGACGTAGTCGGTCTGCTTCGTCTCGGTGGTCGTGGCGTGGTCGCCTCGGATCTCGACCGTCGTCCCGCGGACGCGTACGTCGAGCTGCTCCTTCGGCACCCCCGGAAGGTCGGCGGTGATCCGGTAGGACGCGCCGGTGTCCGCGACGTCGATGCGGGGCGCCCGGAAGAACTTCGGGGCGGTCGCGCCTTCGACCGGACCGAACCGGTGGCCGAACGGCGTCAGACCGAACGCTCGGAAGAACTCGGCCCGCGACTGCTCGAGGGCTGCGTCCAGCTCGCTCCACGGGTCGGCCGGCGTCTCTCCTTTCTGAATCTCTTTCGTCATGTTCCACCTCGAGGTTTTACAACAAGTGTAAGTTATCATTCGTATATAATGATGTCTATCGAACCGATCGCTACGAATGCCTCGCCGACGAACGGAGCGACGCCGGATCTCCGCCCGCGGTTCTATGGGGGGCCTCGCTTCTCCGTCGTTCGGAGATGACCGCGAGCCGTCGAGCCGGACGGGGTGGGCGACGGCTCTTCCTGCGTCTCGTCCGATTCGACCCCGACGCGGAGGTCACCGCGGTCGAGCGGCGTGCGCTCCGTACGTTCACCGAGAACATCGATCGGGTCGGGCGGTTGGTCGGACACGGCGCCCTCCTCGACCCCGCGGGGGACTTCCTCATCTTCCGGGCCGCCGACCGCGCCGAGGCGGAGCGCGCCCTGCGGGCGGACCCGTTGAAGCGCCTCGCCGGAGTTCGCTACGAGCTCCTCGAGTGGAGCCCGAGCGAGGCCGGCACCGGCGTGAGCCTCGAGCCGCCGCCCGCGCGGGGCTCGGGTCGTCTCACGCTGCTCCAGCGGGTCCCCGTCGTCGTCAGCGACCAGCGTCGGGCGATCGACTGGTACCGGGATGTCCTCGGGCTCACGGTCCTCGCGCAGGACCCCGACACGGCGTACGTCGAGCTCGGCCTCGGTCCGGGGACGACCGCGATCTCGCTGATCACCCCGCGGGCGGAGTGGGGCGAACCGTACTACTCCCAGACGAAGGCACGGATGGGGATCCTGACCGGCATCGTGTTCCGGACCGACAACGTTGACGCGCTCGCGCTCCGGCTGCGTCACGCGCACGCCCGGATCCTCCGGGCGGTCGAGCAGCAGCCGTGGGGAGAGCGGACGTTGCTATTCTCGGACCCGGACGGGAACGAGCTGCTCGCGTTCGACCGGATCGAGGAACACAGTACCCGCTCCGAGCGGGCGGCGGCGCCCGCCGCTCGGCGGATCTAATCCCGTCGGTTCCCGGTCCGATGCCGGGGCGAGCGCGGCAGCCGCCGCGGCTCGAGCTGACCGATCAGGAGCCGCACGTGCTCCTTGGCGATCGCGTCCGCGAGAACGAACGTGACCCCCTCCCCGGGAATGCCGTAGAGGACGGTGGCGGTCGGGGGCAGCGACTCGACCAGCGCGAGCGAACCCAGGTCCTCCTCCCCGTCGACCTCGATGAGCCCACCGCCCGCCGCGATCGTCGAGCGAACGGCGGCGCGGAGCGCTTCCGTCAGGAACCCGGCCGGGTTGACGACCCGCACGCGTCGCCGGGCCGCGAGCGGAGCGAACGTGCCCCGGGGGATCGGCTCCTGCCGCCGCGTCGTGTAGTCGACGATCCCGACCAGCGGCAGGTGCCCGAGCTCGATCGCTCGCGCCGTCACTCGGTCGCCGCAGGTCGCGAAGAGGCCGAGCGCGCGGATCCGCCGGTCGGCTTCCTCGCCCGCGTAGACCGGACCGTACCGCTCGGCGAGCGTCGGGCGGAGCGACTCGGGGACCGCCCAGGCGCGCTCGTCACTTGACGCGGAGCGCGTACCGGCCCGCGGCATGGATCCCCATCTTCCGGGCGATCTCCGACTTCTCGGGGTCGATCACGACAAGGTAGCCCTGCCACTCGCGCGAGACCTCCCCGCCGCATCGGGGACACTTCGCCTGGTCGGTGATCGTGTTGCAGTTCTTGCACGCCTTGAGGTTGATCATGTCGACTCCGCCGGCGCCGGTGCCGCCGGCTTCGCGGTCGCGGCGACCGGCTTCGGGGGGACGCGCTTCCCAGCCGGCGGACCGCTCTTCTTCCCGCCCTTCTCCTCGGTGCGCTTGTGCAGCTCCTGGATCCACTCGAGGCGTCCGAGCGCCGGCTGGCGCATCGTGAGCCCGATGCGGCTGTCGCGCGGCGAGATCTCGGAGAGCGAGAGCGAGACAACCCGCGCACGGACCTTGTAGCCGACCTTGAGGTCCTTCTTCGACTCGACGCCGACGAGCCGCTGGTTGTGCTCGTCGATGTTGACGCGGTCGTCCATGATCTGGGAGACGTGGAGCAGTCCGTCGAGCGGCCCGAATCGGACGAACGCCCCGAACTTCCGGATCTCGACGACCGAGCCCTCGACGACCTCCTGGATCTCAGGGCGGAAGAGGAGCGCCTGGTACTCCACTTCCTGATAGACCCCGCCGTCGCCGTGGATGATGTGGCCCTCGCCGAGCGGCTTCACGTCGCGGATCGTCACGGCGAGGTTCTGCCCGTCCACGAGCTTCCCCTCGAACTGCTGCTGGGCGAGCTCGGTGAGGACGTTCGAGAGCTCGGGGCCGAGCCGCTCCGGCGGGATGCGGACGACGTCGCGACGGTGGTCCAGGTAGTACATTCGCCGCGCGCGAGCGGGACGGTCTATAAGATAATTGGGGTCTCGGAAAGTGGAGCGGCCGGTCGTCAGGCACGCGAGAGGCCGAGCGCGCGGTCCGTCCTCGCGATCGAAGCGGGCCCGTCGGGTGCGAGGTCGAACATCGCCCGGATCGCGTCGACGTTCTCGGGGACCGTCACCGACTCCTGGTGGATCGCCTGGAAGAAATAGGCGTCCCGTCCCTCGAGGCTCACCCCGTCCTCCCAGACGACGTTCTCGGGCACGTCGTCGAGACCGAGCCCGCGGCCCCGGGCGAACTCCATCACCTGCGGCGTTCCGTTCGCCTGCTCCCACGGCGCGAAGACGCGGAACCGGGGCGTGGAGCGGAGCGCCGCGACGAGCTCGGCGGCGCTCGCTGGCGCCGACCGCAGGCGAACGTGATTGACGTGCACGTGCATCAGGGTCGTGGGCACGACGACCGCGACGGTCGAGATCTCGAGATCGGGGAAGATCGTTCGGACGTCCGGCCCGTGATGGGACGGGATGTGGAGCGACGGCACGATGCCGTTGATCGGCCCCTTCTTCGACTCGGCGGGGTCGGCCGCCCGTCGCACGAGCGTGACGTCCCAGCGCTCGACGCCCCACCGGGGGAGGAGGACCGCGACGGCCCGCGAGATGCCGGTGGTGTTGCAGGAGACGACCCGCACGCGGCGTTTCCCGCGCGCGGCCGCGTAGTTCCCGAGCGCGTTGAAGGAGACGTCGGCGACCGACGCCTTCTCTCCTCCCTGAAAGACGGCCCGGACGTTCGCGGCATCGTAGAGCGCACGGTTCTCCGCCCCGACTTTGTCCGGCGTCGCGTCCACGACCACGTCCGCGCGCGCGACCATCTCCTTCACCGTCCCGGCGACCTGGAGCCCCGCCGCGTCGAAGTCGGACCGTACCGCGTCGGCGGCCAGATAGAGCGGATAGCCGAGGTCGACCGCGCGACGCGCGTCGAAGCTCGGGCGGGTCTTCGCCACCCCGACGAGCTCGAGGTCCGGCTGCTTCGCGACCGCGTCCGCTACGCGCTTGCCGATCGTCCCGTAGCCGTTGACCGCCACGCGAACCCGCACGACGACCGAGCCTCGGCCGCTCCGAGCGGCGGCCGGGATAAAGGCGTTCCTCGGGCGCGGTCCGGACGCGGGGCACTATCCTTAATCCCCGCGCCGCCGTCGCCGCGGGACCCCCATGGAGTTCCGGCTCAACGACGAGGAGGCGGCGTTCCAGGCCGCGGTCCGCAAGTTCGGGGACCGCGTCCTTCGCACCCACGAGCGCCAGATCGACGCCGACGGGCGGATACCGGACGACGTGCTGCACGCGATGGCGGAGCTCGGGCTCCTCGCGATGCCGGTCCCGACCGAGTACGGGGGGATCGGCGCCTCCGCGGTGCTCACCGAGCTCGCGGCCGAGGAGGTCGGACGCGGTGACTTCTCGATGGCGACCGCGGTGTTCTTTCTGCTCGAGGCCGGTTGGGGCTACCTGCTCTCCCGTCACGGCACGGAGGCGGCGAAGCGCGAGGTGCTGCCCCCCGTGTGCCGGGGGGAAGCGTTCCTCGGGATCGCCACGACCGAACCGACCGGTGGAAGCGACCTCGCGGGCCTCAAGACCACCTCTCGCCGGGACGGGGCGAAGTTCGTCCTGCACGGCGAGAAGGCGTTCGTCTCGGGCGTCGAAGAGGCGAAGCGGCTGGGCGGCGGCCACCTGACGCTGTCGAAATCGCCGGCCGGCGGGTTCAACTTCCTCTACGTCCCGACGCGCTCGAGCGGCGTCACGACCCAACGGTTCGAGAACATGGGCCGGATGGGGATCTCGACCGGCGGGCTCACCTACGCGGACGTGGCCGTCCCCGATCGGTATCTCGTCGGCTCGGAAGGGAAAGGGTTCGAATGCGCGATGGAAGGGTTCTCGGTCGCGCGGACGTTCGTGAGCGCGGCGTGCATCGGCGCCGCCGAGCGGGCGCTCGAGACCGGGATGAAGTATATCCGGGAGCGGACCGCCTTCGGCCAGCCGCTCGGGAAGTTCGAGGCGATCCAGTTCGAGCTGGTCGACCTCTGGGCCCAGGTCGAAGCGGTGAAGTGGCAGTGCCGCCGGGCGGCGTGGCTGCTCGACACCTACACCATGAAGGGGGACCGCTCCCACCGCTCGGAAGTCGACCTCGCGGTCGCGAGCGTCAAGCTCACGGCGCCGCCGATCGCGTTCGAGTGCGTGAAGCGCGTGATGATGTGGTTCGGCGCCGCGGGGTACACGAAGGACGTCGGGCTCGAGCTCGGGCTCCGCGGGATCATGTCGTACCTGGTCGGTGCGGAGGGGGGCCTGAACATCATGCGGATCATCCTCGGCCGGGAGCTCCTCGGGAAGGAGTTCCTCCCGTACAAGTGAGCGGGCGATGAGGACGGGGGCCCGGCGCCGGTCGCCGCCGGTCCGGGAACGCGAGTTCCACGAGCGGCTCGCCCGCGCGCTTCCCGCCGGACGCGGGGGCCTCCTCCCGCTCGGAGACGACGCGACCGCGCTCCGCCCTCCCCCCGGACGCGTGGCGGTCGTCTCGACGGACACGCTGGTCGAGGGCACGCACTTCCTGCCGTCGTCGCCGCCGCAGCGGATCGGCGCGGCCGCGACCGGCGTCAGCCTCTCCGACGTCGCGGCGAAGGGGGCGACGCCGGACGCGATCCTCCTCGCGCTGGTCCTGCCGGTCGGCACGCCGCAGGCCTGGGCCGAGGCGGTCGTCCTCGGTGCCGAACGGTTCGGGGCCCGGTTCGGCGCGCACGTCGTCGGCGGGGACACGAAGCCCGGCCCCGTGCGCGCGGTCGTCAGCACCGTGCTCGGCTGGGGTCGGGCCGGTCAGCTCGCCCCCCGGACGGGGGCGCGACCCGGGGACGTCCTCGTGACGACCGGAGAGGTCGGGCGTGGGGGCCTCGCAGCCGCCCGCCTCGCCGCGGGCGGCGTCCGCGGGCGACGGGCCGTGGTCGACCTCCTGGACGTGCGGCCGCGCGTCCGCGAAGGGATCGCGCTCGCCCCGATCGCTCGCGCCCTGATCGACACCTCGGACGGGATTGCCGAGGCGGCGCGGCTCCTGGCCCGCGCGAGCCGGGCTCGGGTCGTCGTCGAGGAGGCGCGGCTACCGTACGCCCGGGAGCTCGAGCAGGTAGCTTCGACCCCGGGGCGACGACGCGCGGTGGCGTTCTACGGCGGCGACTACGAGCTGCTCGCGGCCGTCCCGCGGCGCGCGCTCCCGCGGGCGGTCGCGGCGGTCCGGCGGGCCGGGGGGCAGATCACCGTCGTCGGTCGGGTCGAACGGGGTCGCGGGGCGTGGATCGAGACCCTCCGACGGCGCCTCCCGATGCCCGAACCGGGCTGGCAGCCGTTCGGGTCGAGCTCGAGCCGCGTCGCGGGAGGCACGACGGTTCGTCCGTTGTCGAAAGGCGTGCGCCACCGTCGCAAGGTTCGCGCTACGCTCAAGTAGGGGTTCCCGGGTCCCCGCGCTACCCGCGAGGGGCCCACCATGGCAAACACCTCTATCAATCCGTTTGAGACGGCGAAGCAACAGGTCGATATCGTCGCGGAGCTGATCGGGATCAACGACGGCGTCCGCGAGGTGCTGAAGCACCCGAAGCGAGAGCTCGCGGTCAACTTCCCGGTCCGGATGGACGATGGTTCCTACCGCGTCTACACCGGCTACCGCGTCCAGTACAACATGGCGCGCGGCCCGACCAAGGGCGGGGTCCGCTACCATCCGCAGGTGACGCTCGACGAGGTGCGGGCGCTCGCGGCCTGGATGACGTGGAAGTGCGCGGTCGTCGACATCCCGTACGGGGGCGCGAAGGGCGGGGTGGTCTGCGACCCGAAGCACATGTCCCGCGAGGAGCTCGAGCGCCTCACGCGGCGCTACGCGTCCGAGATCGCTCCGATCATCGGTCCCGAGATGGACATCCCCGCCCCGGACGTCTACACGGACAGCCAGACGATGGCGTGGATCATGGACACCTACTCGATGCTGAAGGGCTACTCGGTCCCGGGCGTGGTCACGGGTAAGCCGATCAGCCTCGGAGGCAGCGAAGGGCGGGGCGAGGCGACCGGGCGCGGGTGCGCCTACGTGATCCGCGAGGCCGCGAAGGACCTCGGGCTCAAGGTGAAGGGGGCGCCCGTCGCCATCCAGGGTTTCGGGAACGCAGGGAGCGTCGCCGCGAACATCCTGAACGACGAGCAGGGCGCGAAGATCGTCGCGGTCTCGGATTCGAAGGGCGGGATCTACAAGGCGGACGGGCTGAACCCGCACACGGTCGAGGAGCACAAGGCGAAGACCGGATCGGTCGTCGGATTCCCCGGCGCGAAGTCGATCTCGAACGACGAGGTCCTCGAAGCGAAGGCCGACATCCTCGTGCCCGCCGCGCTCGAGAACCAGATCACGAAGAAGAACGCCGACAAGATCCAGGCGAAGATCGTCGCGGAGGCGGCGAACGGTCCGACGCTGCCCGAGGCGGACGCGATCCTCTTCGAGAAGAAGGTCACGGTCCTCCCCGACGTTCTCGCGAACGCCGGCGGCGTGACCGTCAGCTATTTCGAGTGGGCGCAGGACATCCAGGGCTACTTCTGGGCGCTCGACGAGGTCAACACCCGGCTCGAGCGCACGATGGTCCGCTCCTACAACGCGGTCCACAAGGTCGCGACCGAGCGCAAGGTCCACAACCGCACGGCCGCGTACGTCGTCGCGATCCAGCGGGTCGTGGACGCGATCAAGATCCGGGGCATCTACCCGTAAGGCGCGCGGGCACGGCGAGGGTCGGATGGCGGACCTTCCCCGGTGCCGCCGCGCGACCTGGGCGGACGTCGACGGCTGGGCGGACCGCGTGGCCGCGAAGGTGCAGGAACGGGCGGCGACGCCGACCACGATCGTCGGGCTCACGCGCGGCGGCTGGGTGCCGGCCCGGCTCCTCGCCGACCGTCTCGGAGTGAAGCGCCTCGTCTCGCTCCGGGCGCAGCACTGGGGGATCACGGCGACCCCGACCGGCGCCGCCGAGATCACGGAGGGGCTGAGCGGGCCGATCGTCGGCGAGCACGTGCTCGTCGTCGACGACATCACCGACACCGGCGAGAGCCTCGGCCTCGCGGTCGAGCACGTGCGCGCGAAAGCTCCGCGCCGGGTCGAGAGCGCGACGTTCCTGCACATCACGCGCTCGAAGCTCGAACCGACCTACTACGCCGAGGCGATCCCGCGGGACGCCTGGGTCTGGGTCGTCTTCCCGTGGAACTACTGGGAGGACCTCACGACCCTCGCGGCGCGCGCGGCCGCGGGGACCCCGGGAATCGACCCGGTGCGCGCGACCCTCCTCGCGCGATGCGGGCTCGACGTTCCGCGGGTCGACCTCGAACGGGTCGCTCGGACCGTCCCGCTCGGCTGAGGGAGCGCGACTATCCCGGGGTCGCGGGCTCGACCGACGCCCGCGCGGCGAGGCCCTTGAAGTACTGCTGCAGGACCCCGGCGCCGATCACGAGACCGAGGCCCGCCACCAGGAGGCCGATGAACAGCGGCAGCCGGGTCGACGAGGCGACCCCCTGAAGGTACTCGACCAGGAGGACGATCCCGAAGCTGACGAAGCCGATCCCGATGATCGAGGTCGTCGCGACCGCGAACGAACGGGGGAATCGGCCGCGCGAGAGCGTCCGACGGATCGCCCGCCCGCACTCCCAGACGACCGCGCCGATGAGCCACCAGAGGATGGCGGCCTGGAGGAAGAACAGGAACCGGTCGAGCGGGCCCGACGGGCTCGTGGCGTAGCCGTTGTAACCGGAGAGGAAGCCGACGCCGACCAGCGCGATCGCGAAGAGGCCGAAGCCGAACGCGACCGACCCCTGGCGGATGTCGGTCGAGGCGCCGCGGATCGACTCGATGATCGCCTCGTCGACGTCGAACGTCCAGAAGATCAGATAGACGCCGAGCACGACCGCGAGCCCGATCACCCCCCAGATCACGACGTTCGCCGCGGCCGCGATCCCGAGGATGAGGAGGACGAGCGCGATCGGGAGCACGGTCTTCGCGCGGAGCTTCGGGTCCTTGAGCGCCCGGACGACCGTGTAGTACGTCGACTCGATCGATGCGCTCTGCCGCACGTAGACGCGACGGACGCCGTCGACCTTGACCCGCGACGCGAGGATCGGGAACAGGAACTCGTCCTCGGCCCCGTCGCTGACGAGATACGCCGACTTCGCGCCGGTCCGCCCGAGGACCGCATCGAACTGGTCGGCGACCCTCCGGTCGGAGACGACACCGACCTTCGGCGAGCCGGTGAGGACGCAGACCTCCCACTCCTCCCCCGTCCCCCGGAGCTCGTCCAGGAGGTTCACCGCGGCGAACAGCGCGTTCGTGTCCGAGTCCTCGGGGTCGGACGTGCCGAGACGCACCGCCGCGTCGAGGACGTTCGCGCGTCCGACGACCGGGCCGGCAACCGACGCTTTCCGGCCGAGATCGTCGTCGCGGTCGATGCAGACGACGAGCCGCATGGCCGGCGAAGTATGCCCCGCGGGGAGCATAATGGCTCGTCTCGTTCCGGGGCCCCGCGACGAACGACCCCCCGTCCGCGCGGTGCCGCCGGTGACGCTTTTAGGTGGGGGAGGCCCCTCTCCCGCCGAACGATGACCGACCTCCCCGACAAGACGACCGCGTTCATGGACTGGTACCTCGCGGTCGTCGAGGCCGCGAACCTCACCGACAAGCGCTACCCGGTGAAGGGGCTGAACGTCTGGACCGCCTACGGTTTCCGGGCGCGACGGAACCTGGACGCCGTGCTCGTGCGGGAGATCGAGGCGACCGGTTCCGAGGCGGTCGAGTTCCCGGCGCTGATCCCGGCAACCGAGTTCGCGAAGGAGAAGGAGCACATCAAGGGGTTCGATGCCGAGGTCTACTGGGTCACGAAGGGTGGCCTGTCGGACCTCGATGTTCCGCTCGTGCTCCGGCCCACGAGCGAGACCGCGATGTACCCGGTGTTCGCGCTGTGGATCCGTTCGCACCGGGACCTGCCGCTCAACGTCTACCAGATCGTCAACTCGTTCCGCTACGAGACGAAGACGACCCGCCCGTTCGTCCGCGTTCGGGAGATCCACTTCTTCGAAGAGCACACGTGCCAGGCGAACGAGGCGCACGCGACCGAGCGCGTGCGCTCGAACCTCGGGGCGTTCCGCAAGATGGCCGACGCGTTCGCCCTACCGTACCTCGCGATCCGCCGGCCCGACTGGGACAAGTTTCCCGGCGCGTTCTACACGGTCGCGCTCGACAGCCCCCTCGGCGGGGCGCGCACGCTCCAGCTCGGAAGCATCCATCACTACCGCGAGAACTTCTCGCGGCCGTACGCGATCCAGTACGAGGCGGCCGACGGAAGCCAGCAGTTCGTCCACCAGACGACGTTCGGCCTCTCCGAGCGGCTGCTCGGCGCGATCGTCGCGGTCCACGGGGACGCGAAGGGCGCGGTCTTCTCGAGCGCGATCGCCCCCTACCAGGTCGTCGTGATCCCGATCCTCGGGAGCGACGTCGGGGAGGCGCCGCTCCGGGTCGCCGAGGACGTCGCAGCGCGGCTCCGCCGTCACGGATACCGCGCCCATCTGGACGCCGGCGACGACCGCCCCGGCGCGAAGTTCTACCGTTGGGAGCAGGCCGGCGTTCCGCTGCGGCTCGAGGTCGGGCGGCGGGAGGCCGAGGCGCGGAGCGCGACGTCCGTGGATCGGCTCGGAACGAAGGGGCGCGTGGCGCTCGACCGGCTCGAGGGAGAGGTAGCGGACCGGCTCGCGGAGTTCGACCGCGCGCTGCGCGCGCGGGCGGACGCCGCGTTCGCCGCGTCGTTCTCGGTCGCCCGTTCGCTCGCCGAGCTCGCGGGCTCGACCCGCGTCCGGATCGTCGCGTGGTGCGGCAGCGAGGCGTGCGGCCATCAGATCGAGAGCGGGATCGATGGAGCGCTCCTCGGCACGCCCGAGGATGCGCTGCCGATCGATCCCGGAGCGCCCGGACCGTGCATCGGCTGCGGCGGGACCGAATCGACCCGTTGGGCGCTCGCGGGCCAGCCGCTCTGACGGACGGACGCGCGCCCTACGTCGAGGGCGGGATCGGAACCGGAGGATTCGGCAGGACGAGCCACATCCCCGAGAGCCCGAAGAGGAGCAAGGTGATCACGACCGCGTAGACCCCGTTGTCGAGCCACACGCCGAACGCCACCCCCCACCACACGTAGAACGCGACCGCGAGAACGACCAGCGACGCGAACCCCCAGAACGAGACGCGGCGCACGAGCGACATCTCGCGGAGCCGTACCGGCTCGGGCGCCGGTTCGGGTGCGGAGGGCGGGTCGGTCGCCATCGAGGGTCGATGACCCGGACCTCGTTAAATAACCCTTGCGGAGCCGCGCGCGGTCCCCGAACGGGCCGGAGCGGGACCGGCCAAATTCTTAACCGATACCCCGGGCTAGAACCGTCCCGATGCCGGAGGCGCCCGTCCCCGAGGAGCCGAAGCGGGAGGACACCTCCCGCTTCGAGCGGCTTTCGCCCGACCAGCACCGCATCCTCGCCTACGCGAGCTCGATCGGTTCCGAGTTCGATTTCCCGCTCCTGGCGAACGCGATGGGGGTGGAGGAGGAGTGGCTCGCGGAGCATCTCGAGCGCCTCGTCCATCTCGGGGTGCTGCGCGAGCGGACCGGCGGCGACCGGTTCGCGTTCGCCACGGAGGAGTTCCGAGCGCGGGTCTATCGCTCGCTGACCGAGAGCCGTCTGCGGGTACTGCACCGGAAGATCGCGGAAGCGATGCAGCGAATGTACCCCACCGCCCCGGCCGAGGTCGTCGCCGAGCTCGGACGTCACTACTTCCTCGGAAAGGTCCCCGAGAAGTCCCGCCTGTACAACCGGCTCGCCTCCGAGAACGCCCGAGCGGCCGACGACCCGGAGTCGGCCGTACACTATCTCGAACGGGTCCGCGTCGACCTCGAGTCGATCCCCGGGGACCACCGCCACGAGCTCGCGGAGATCGACGAGGCGCTCGGCGAGCTCTGCTTCTCGACCGGAAACTTCGCCGAGGCGGACCGGTACTTCACCGCGGCGCTCGAGCGCCTCGGCAGCGACGAGCCACGGATCCGGGGCCGCTTACTGCTCGCGCGCGGCGAGGTCGCCCGGGAGAAGCTCGACGTCGAGAGCGCGACCCGCCAGGCGCTCGACGCCCAGCGCCTGTTCGAGGCGACCGACGACCGACTGGGGCGCGCGCAGACCTACCGGCTCCTCGGCCGGGTCGCGTTCCACCGCGGCCACTACCGCGAGGCGCTCGACGAGAGCATGCGCTCCCTCGACGCGCTCGGGGACCTCCGCGACCCCCGCCTGATCGGCGAGCTGTCGATCGACATCGGGAACTCGTTCGCGCTGCTCGGGCCCGAGGTCAACCAGGAGGCGATCGCGTGGTACGAGCGGGCGATCGACCGGTTGACCCAGGCCGGCGAATGGGTCGAGCTCTCGCGCGCCTACCACAATCTCGGGGTCTCGCTCGGCGAGCGACGGCCGGAGGACGGGCTCGAGCAGCTCGAGCGCGCCCGGGAGATGGGGGACCGCGCGCACGACCCCCGGTCGGTCGGCCGGGCGCTCCTCTCGGGCGTGGAGTTCCGGCTCGGCCTCGGCCAGTTCGAGGAGGCGGCGCGGGACAACGAGCAGGCCGGCCGGCTCCTGGAGCGGCTCGACGACGTCCTCGGTCTCGAACAGGTCGAGGTGAACCGGGGCCAGATCGCGGAGAAGCGGGGCCAGTGGGACGACGCCGAGCGGGCGTACGAGAAGGCGCTGGCGGCGTGCCACCGGTTCCACCTGCGCGCCGACGAGGCGGAGGTCCACTACTACCTCGCCCGGCTCCGGTTCAAGACCCGAAACCTGGAGGCGGCCCGCCACGAGCTCAGGGCCGCCGACAACCTCGACCTCACCGACCTACGTCCCGCACTGGCCCCCCAGGTCGCGGAGCTGCGACGCCAGCTCGAGGAGCAGGTCGCGCCCGGTGCGTCCGGCCCCGCGGAGCCCGCCCCGCCGTCCTAAAGCCGTAGCCGGGATGTACTCACCGAGGCGGCACCGCGCGGGATCATGTCCGGGTCCGATCCATCGCGGGGGGCGGCCGTGCCTCCGATATTCGGGCGGGGCGAGGCGGTGATCGAGGTCGGGCGCACGCTCGACCGCGCCCGCGCGGGAGCGGGTGAGGGGCTCCTCCTGTCGGGAGACGACGGGGCCGGGAAGAGCCTGTTCCTTCGGACGGCGGCCCAGCGCGCCCGCCACCAGGGTTTCCGGGTACTGATCGGCCGGGCCCTCCCCGAGGAGATCCCGCAGCCGTTCTCGCTGCTGCGCGACCTCGTGCGCCCATCCGATCGGTCCTCCCGCGGCGAGCGCTCGGGCGCCGGCCCTCCGGTGTCGCTCCCCGGATTCCTGCTGACCGTGGACGGCGAAGCCGGGGGCGGGACCCGCCCGCCCGCCGACGCCGGCGAGCCGACCCCGGTGTCCGAGGGTCTCGCGACCATGCTCGCGCCGATGGACAGCCCCGGTGACTGGGTCGGAACGGTCCGTCAAGAGCTCTACGCGAACCTCGTGCAGTACCTCGCCGAACGCGCGGTCGACGAGCCGCTTTTGGTCGCGATCGACGACCTCCACTTCGCGGACGCGGCGTCGATCGAGTTCCTCAGCCGGCTCGCCACCGAGCTCGGCCACCTTCCGATCGCGATGGTCGCGACCGTGGCGACCGGCACGCGGATTCCTGCCGGGGTCCGCGAGCTCATCGAGTCGCTCGCCCGCTCGACCACGGTGCGCACGGTGGCGCTCCGGCCGCTGAGCGCGGCGGAGGTGGCGGAGTTCGCGAAGTGGGTCCGTCGGGGGATCCCGGCCGATGCGGCCGACGTGCTCCGCTGGCACGCCCAGACCGACGGGAACCCGCTCTTCGTCGAGCAGCTCGTCCGCTCGACCACGGGGGTCGGGACCCGGCCCGAGCTCGAGACGACCGGCGGCACCGCGGGCCTCCACGAGATCCTCCTCGCGCGGGTCCGCGCGCTCGGCGAGACGGAGCGGCGGACCCTGACCTACGCCGCGCTCCTCGGGAAGGAGTTCGCCTTCTCGAACCTGGCCGCGATCTCCGAGATGGACGAGGAGCGTGTGACCGAGACGCTCGACCGCCTGGTCGCGGGCGGCCTCCTACGGGAGAAGGGGGACGAGGTCTTGGAGTTCGTGACGGAGGGCGTGCGGGCCGGGGTCTACGCCGAGCTCACCGAGACCCGTCGCCGGATCCTCCATCGGCGCGTCGGGCGGTCGCTCGAGGAGAAGCGCCTCGCCGGCGACTCCGAACTCGCGCGCCAGTTCTACCTTGGCCGCGACGACGCGAAGGCAGCCGAGTACAACCTCCGGGCCGGCACGAGCGCGATGCGCGGGTTCGCGTTCGAGACCGCCGTGCCGCACCTCGAGCGGGCGCTCGAGGCGGAGCGGCGGCGATCCGACCGGAGCCCCGCCCGCGAGGTCCGGATCCTCGTCGACCTGGGCCGGTCGTTCGACGAGCTCGGCGACCTCCACCGGTCGGAGGTCGCGCTCTCGGACGCGGTCCTGCTCGCGCGGACCCGACCCGAGCTCGACCCCGAGCTCGGTCGGGCGCTCCTCGCCCTGGCCCAGACCCGCCAGGACCAGAGCGAGTACCCGAGCGCGCAGGCGCTCGCCGAGGAGGCCTACGGCCGGCTCGAACGGGGCGGCGCGCCCCGCGAGCTGATGACCGCCCACCGCGTCCTCGGGATCGTCGGCTGGCGACTCGGCCGCCTCGCGGACGCCGAGCGGCACCTTCGGCTCGCGCTCGAGATCGCCGAGAACGAAGGCACCGCGGTCGAGCGAGGGCACGCGATGGTGGACGTCGCGAACACGATGCTGCTCCGAGACGGGGCGCAGTTCGGTCAGGCGCTCGATCTCTACGAGCGGGCGGCCGAGCTGTTCGGCTCCGGGCAGGACCTCGCCGCGCGGGCGCGCGTGCTGATGAACCGGGCGGTGCTGCTCTACTCCTCGGGACGCCGTGAGGACGGCCTCGCGGGATTGGACCTCGCGATCGACGCCGCGGAGCGGTCGCGCTCGCCGGTCTGGATCGGCTACTGCTACCTCAACCTCGCGCTCATGCAGGCGGAGCTCGGGAACCCGGAACGGGCCCGGCCGGCGCTCGAGCGCGCCGACGGGCTCCTCACCCCCCTCGGGGACCGGCTCGCGCCCGAGCAGCTCGCGCTCGCGCGCGGGCTGCTCGCCGAGGCCGAGCGCGACTACGACCGGGCCGAGGGTCACCTCGCGGACGCGCTCCACCAGGCTCGGGAGCTGAACGCGGAGCCCGAGGTCTCGGAGATCCTCTTTCGGCTCGCCCACGTGGCCCTCGCCCGCGGCGACCGGGCCGGGGCCCGCGCGAAGCTCGCCCAGGCCCGGGCCGCCGGGCTCGACGCGAACCGCAGCGACCTCGCCACGCGGGTCGCCGAGCTCGATTCGGCGCTCGCGAAGCCGGATTGACCCCCGGAGTTTTAGCGCCCTCCGCGGTCGGCGGCGTCGATGGCGGGGGTCCGCGGCGACTCGTACGCGACCCGGGATGGCTCGCCGCTGCCCGACCGGAGCGACCCCGGGTTCGAACGCGACGTGCGCCGAATGTTCAGCCACATCGCCCGGCGGTACGAATGGTTCGACCACGTCGCGTCGCTGGGGAGCGACCTACTTTGGCGCCCCCGCGCGCTCTGGGACCTCGACCGGTTCCGGCCCCCCGGACCGGTCGAGCGAGTGCTGGACCTCGGGTGCGGGACCGGGGAGCTGACCCGCCTCACCGCCCGCCGGTTCCCCTCGGCGACCGTCGTCGGGCTCGACTTCACGGCCGCGATGCTCGCGGTCGCCCGTCGCCGCGCCGACTCCGGCGCGACCCGCGTCGCCTACGCCCGAGGGACCGCGATGCGACTGCCGTTCGCCGACGGAGTGTTCGACCTCGTCACGAACGCGTTCCTCGTCCGGAACCTGGTCGACCTCGAAGCGGCGCTGCGCGAGATGCACCGGGTGCTCCGACCGGGCGGGGTCCTCCTGATCCTCGAGATCACCGAGCCGGTCGCACCCGCGTTCGGTGCGCTCTTCCACGCGTACTTCGACCACGTCGTTCCTTGGCTCGGCGCCGCGATCGACAGCGCGGGGCCGTACCGCTACCTTCCCGAGTCGCTCCGCCGGCTCCCCCCGCGGCCCGCCTTCCGCGCCGCGCTCGAGCACGCGGGGTTCGCTCGCGCGGAGCTTCGGACGCAGTCCGGGGGGATCGTCACGGCGTTCCTTGCGGAGGCCGGCGGCGCCACCGAGCCCCGACCGCCTACCCTACGTCGTCCGGCCGCCGCGGCCGGACCATAGCCGTTAAGTCGCTCCGCGCCCCGCTAGGAGTCCGAGGAGAGCGATGCCGTTCGACCCGTTCCGATACGCCCACCAGCATCGGAACGAGATCGCGTGGCTGAGCCAGAACACGAACCATCTCGTGCCACCGGAGGTGATCGGGCCCGCGCTCGCGGAGGCGATCCGGGAGCGACGCTACGAGGGGTATCCGTACGGCCCCGGCGATCCCGAGCTCCTGGACCTCGTCGCGCGGGACTTCGGGCTTCCCGGTCAGCGCCCGTTCCTCACCGCCGGCGGGACCGAATCGCTTTACATGATCACGCGCGCGCTGCTCGCGGCCGGCGACGAGGTCGTCGCCTCCGACCCGAGCTATCTCATCATCCACCGGTTCGTCGAGCTCTCGGGCGCGCGGACGAAGAACCTCGACATCTACGCGCCGCCGTACCGGCTGACCGCGGAGCGGGTCCGGGAGGCGATCGGACCGAAGACCCGCATGATCCTCCTGATCGACCCCTTGAACCCGCTCGGCTCGGGGTACCCGCGCGAGGAGGTCCGCGCGATCGCCGAGATCGCGCACGACCATCACCTCCTCTTGCTCAACGACGTGACGTACCGCGACTTCGCGGACGCGCCGGCCCTCGCCGCGGAGTACGCCCCCGAGTCGACGATCACGGTGTGGTCGGTCTCGAAGAACTGCGGGATCGCGGGGCTCCGGATCGGCGGATTCCTCGCGCCCCCCGAGCTCCTCGGCACGATCGCCCGGTTCAACACGAACGACCTCGGCGTGAACGTGCTGGCCCAGGTCGCGGCGATCGCCGCGCTCGGAACGAAGGGCGACTGGTTCGCCGCGGTGCGCCGGCAGACCCGCGAGAACGGCGCGCGGATCCGCGCGTGCGTCGACGGCGTCCCGGGCACGTCCCTTCCCGTCTACCCGTCGCAGGCGAACATGATGGTGATCGACGTCGCCCGTCTCGGGCTCTCCCCCGAGGCGCTGCAGCAGGAGCTGCTCGAGCGCCACGGCGTGTTCGTCCGGGCGGGGAACTACCTGTCGCCCGCGCACGGGAAGAAGTTCGTCCGCGTCTCGTTCTCGAACCCGCCGCGGGACATCGACCGGTTCGTCGCCGCATTCCCCGAAGCGGTCCGCGCGGTCGCGCACGGCGTCATCGCCCCCGCGGCCTAGGGTCGTGGCCGGGCGCGAACGTCGACGACGACGTGGGCGCGCCCCGGTCCGTACGGCTTGACCTCGCGGGCGAGCGGCGCCCCGATCACGTCCGCCCTGGCCGCCCGCACGCTCTCGACCGTCCGCTCGACCGCGCGCTCGAGCGCCGGCCGGGCGTCCTCGACCGTGTGCACATGGAGCCAGCCGCCCGAGGGGCGAAGCAGCGGGACGGCCCGGGGGATCCACGGCGTCGCGTCCGGCAGGTAGCCGAGGAAGACCCGGTCCGCGTGCTCCGGGGCGATCGCGACAGAGCGGTTGTCCCCGAGGCGGCCATCCACCCGGTCCCCGACCCCGTTCCGGGCCGCGTTCTCGAGCAGGTAACGATACGCGATCGGGTTCTTCTCGACCGCGACCACCCGGGCGGCCGAGCCTCGGACCGCGGCGGGGATCGCGAAGTAGCCGATCCCCGCGAAGAGGTCGACGACCTCCTCGCCCGGACGCACGAGGTCCCCCGCGCGTCGGCGTTCGGTCCGGTTCCCCGCGGCGAACATGACCTCCGCCGCGTCGAACCGCCAACGGACCCCGTGCTCGACGACCTCGGTCTCGGTGGTCTCGCCCGCGATCCGCTCGACCCGGGGGCGTCGCAGCTCCCCTTCGACGGGGCCGACCTGCGTGATCACGGT
Source organism: Thermoplasmata archaeon (assembly GCA_030037855.1). Taxonomy (GTDB): domain Archaea; phylum Thermoplasmatota; class Thermoplasmata; order Lutacidiplasmatales; family UBA184; genus Lutacidiplasma. The sequence continues at coordinate 64,681 of JASHPY010000077.1, forward strand.
CGCGACGCCGAGCTCTTCCTGCCACGCGCGACCGAGCAGCGGAAAGTACGGACGCAGCCGGTCGGGGAGTCGGAGCCGGAGGACGCGGCCGAGTCGCTGGTAACCGCTCGGCATGCCGGCGGCGAGCTCGTCCCCCGCGACCGCGCGGAGGCGCTCGCGCACCCGCTCGGCGGGAGGCCGTCGGGGCCCCCGCACGCTCGCGGGCGGTGACATCGGCGCGCGCCGGCCTACGCGGCGGGTCGCGCCGGGCCGGCCTCGAGGATGACCTCGAGGAACTGCTTGAGGTGCGCCGTCAGGATCGGGTTGTCGGTGAACCCGCACGCCTCGAGACCCGGTGCGGCGAGGAGCGCGTGGGCCCCGTCCGCGAGGACCTCGGTCGCGAGGAGGTTCTCGCGCGCGACGTACTCCACGCCCTCGGGAACGCGCTGGAGCGGGGCCGTGACGAACGTGACGTGGACGCCGCGCTTGACCGCGTGCTGGATCTTCTTCGTGAGCTCGTCCCGCACCTCCGCGACCTGCGGGGTCGTCAGGATGAACGTTGTCGCCGACTGGTCGAGCAGCTCGCCGATCTTCTGGACGACCTTGTCGTGGCCCGAGAGGAGGTAGACGAGCTGCGGCTCTCCGTGCTCCGCGACGACCCGATGGAGGTGCGCGAGCTTCTCGAACACTTCCTGGATCGCCGCCTTCAGCTGCTCGGCGACGTCGAGCGGCGCGGTCGGGCGGAAGAGGATCGGCTTCCCGCCGGTCGGCTCGGCGTACCCTTTCGCGGCGAGGGACTCGAGGACCTTGTAGGCGCTCGTCCGCGGGATCCCGGCGGCGGTCGCGAGCGTCGCGGCGTCGCCGACTCCCCGCGCGACGAGCGCGATGTACGCCCGGGCCTCGTACTGGGTGAGGCCGACCTTTCCGAGCACCTCGGCGGCGCGACGGAACTCCTCCGACGACTGGTTGCCGAGCGCGATCGCGGCCTCCTCGAACGTCGACATGCGCGTGCCGGGGGCGGACGGGGGGCGCCCGTCTTAACCCTGCGCCCGGGGCCGTCCGTCAGGGGACCGGGTCCGTGAGCCGGAGCAGCGCCGCGGGGCCGAGCAGCGCGTCGACCTCCGCCGCCGTCAGGAGCTTTCGTTCAACGAGGAGCTCCTTCACGGGACGGCCGGTGCGTTCCGACTCGTGGAGAAGCTCGGCGACCTTGAGGTAGCCGAGCTTCGGCGTGAGCACGGTCGCGAGCGCGGCGGACTCGGCCAGGAAGCGCTCCATCCGGCCCGGGTTCGCCGTGATCCCGTCCACGCAGGTCCGCGCGAAGACCGGGAGGTAGCGGGTCAATATCTCGGCGGCGAAGAGGACCTCGTACGCGGCGAGCGGCATCATGACGTTGATCTCAAGCTGACCCGCCTGGACGGCGTACGCCGTCGCCGCGTCGGCGCCGAGGACGTGGAACGCGACCATCGAGAGGCACTCCGCCGCGGACGGGTTCACCTTCGCCGGCATGATCGAGGAGCCCGGCTGGATCTCGGGCACCCGGATCTCGTCGAGACCGGTCGCCGGGCCGCTCGCGAGGAGGCGAAGGTCGCCCGAGAGGCGAACGAGCTCGAGCGCGAGCGTCCGCAACCAGCCGGCGGCCGCCCCGAGCGGCCAGCGGCTCTGCATCGCTTCGAACGGGTCGCGCGCGACCGTGAGCGGCAGGTCCGTGAGCCGCGCGTACTCGCGGACGGCCGCCGTGCGGAAACCGGGAACGGAGTTCACGCCGCTGCCGACGGCGCTCCCTCCGAGCGGGATCTCCGCGAGCGCGCGCTCGACCGCCGGCAACGCCTCGACCACGTGCTCGAGCGCGGCGGCCCAAGCGGCGAACTCCGCCCCGAGGGTGACGGGCATCGCGTCCTTGAGGTGGGTCCGCCCGGCCTTCGGGAGGCGGGCGAACTCGGTCGCCTTCCGACAAAGGCTCTCCGCGAGCGCGGAGACCGACCCGCGGAGCGCGCGGAGCGCGAGCAACGTCGCGACCTGCGCGGCGGAAGGGAACGTGTCGTTCGTCGACTGGCCGCGGTTCACCTGGTCGTTCGGTCCGAGCTCGGTCGCGTCGCCCCGGGGCTTCCCGAGCACCTCGAGCGCCCGGTTCGTCAGCACCTCGTTGACGTTCATGTGGAAGGAGGTCCCGGCGCCGGCCTGGAAGACGTCGACCACGAACTCGCGGTCGAACCGTCCCGTCGCCATCTCCTCCGCGGCCTGGGCGAGGGCGCGCCCGCGTCGCTCGTCGAGCGCCCCGAGCGTGACGTTCGTGCGGACGCACGCGAGCTTCAGGAGCGCGTACGCGCGGACGAGGAGCGGCGACTCCGTGAGGCCGCTGACCGGGAAGTTCTCCCGCGCGCGCAGCGTCTGGATCCCCCAGTACGCATCGTCGGGCACCTCCCGGGCACCGAGCGAGTCCTTCTCCGTGCGGGGCGGGGCCATGGGCGCGGCAGAGGGGGTGGCGACAAAACCCTTTACTCCGTCGCGGCTCCCCGACGTCTCCGCGCCTCGCGGACGGACGGCGTTCGAGTGGTCGACCCCTTCCAGCTCACGAACGACATCGCCGGAGACGTGACCGCGCTCGCGTTCCCCGCCGTGTTCTGGGCGCTGCTCTACCTGCTGGCCTGGGAGCACGGGCCGTTCGCCACGAGCCTCGGCTTGGGTCGGCGGGCGTTCTGGATCCTCCTCCCCGGTGCGCTCCTCGCGACGCTCGTCCTGCTCCCGATCGCTCCGATCGCGAACGACTGGGTCGCGATCAGCTTCGCCGGCGCGCTGTTCCCGATGATCGTCGGGGCGCTCGCGTTCGAGCGTTTCGCGCCGCCCGGTGCGCGGAGCGCGGGCCGCTATCTCCTCTTCCTCGGGGTCGAGGCCGCGGTCCTGCTCGGCGTGGTCGTCCTGATCCCGTCGGAGGCCCTCGGTCTCGCGTCGATCGTCCTGGTCGCCGCGGCGGTCCCGGTGATCGCGGGCGTCTGGGGGCTCGCGCGCCACGACCCGAGCGCCCCGGCGGTGGCGTTCGTCCTCGCGCTGACCTCGGGGGTGCTCGTGCTGACGTTCGCCGCCGCGACGCCGATCCCGGGGGTCGGGATCGAGGAGACGTTCCCGATCTACCTCCTCCCCCCGATCGTGGCCGGGGTCGTGGCGGCCGTCGCCGCCGAGTGGGTGTTTCCGAAGGCGGAAGGGTTCGCGCTACCGGTCGCGTTCGTCGCGGGGACGTTCGGCGTCCTGGTCGGTGCCGACGTCCTCCGGCAGCCGCCGCTCTACGTTCCGGGCTCGCCCGCCGGCCTCTACGCGATCGGAGGCGCCGGCGTGCTCGACCTCGTCTACCTCTCGGGCCTGCTCGCGCTCGGCGCGGCGTACGTCGGCCACCGCGTGCTCGGTCGCGGCTTCGACCCGATCGGAGCCCCGCTCGCGGAGGCGGCGCCGACCCCGATCGGCCGGCTCGGGCGAGCGTTCCGCGCGGGGATCGAGGGGCGCATCCACGACTCGCTCGTCGAGTCGGCCACGGCGAGCCGGGAGGCGGCGCTCCAGGCCCACCGACTTCTCGCCGACAGCTCCCCGTCCCCGGATCGACCGTGGCAGGGTCTCCCGGTACCGGGCTGGGTCGTCAGCGACCAAGCGAATCTCGAAGCGGCGGCCCGGTCCGACTCGACCGACGGCCGGGAGGGGTTCCGCGGTTTCCTCACCGCCCGGTGGTTGGTCGTGCTCGGTCGCGAGATGGGGCTCCGTCGATTCGGTTCGCTCGGCGCGCGCGTCGCCGCCTTCGTCATCGACCTCGCGATCCTCACCGTGCCGTTCGCGCTGCTCTGCTACTACGTGATCGCGACGACGCCGGGGTCGCTGACCACGGTCGCGGAGAGCGTTCCGCTCAACACCGCGATCTACAGCTACGCCGCGCTCGCGTTCCTCTACTTCGTGCTCTGCGAGCGGCTGGCCGGCCGGACCGTCGGCAAGGCGCTGGTCGCGATCGCCGTGCGGGACCGGCGGATGGACCGGCCGGGGCTCTCCGCCGCGCTCCTCCGGAATTCCTCCAAGCTCCCGACCCTGACCGTGCTCGGCGTCGGGCTCGCGGTCGCGCTCCTCGACCTCCTTCGTTCCGGAGGCTCCCTGACGGCCGCGGGCGGGATCCCGTTCCCGGCCGGTCTCATCGATTTCGCCACGATCCTCGCGTTCGTGGTCGGCGGAGTCGGCCTCCTCGGCGCGGTCGGTGTCCTCGGGATCGCGCTCACCGCCGAGCGGCAGCGGTTCGGCGACCTCATCGCTGGGACCTGGGTCATCCGGACGACCCGGCCCCGGACGCCGGCGCCGGTCGGTCCGGCGGGGTCGGCAGGGGCCCGGTCCGGGTGAGCGGGATCGCGATCGACGAGACGTTCGCGTCCCGGCCGTCGCGGTTCACGAGGCGCTCGGTGCCGATCGCGATCGGTCCGACCTCCACCTGACCCTCGAGGAACCGACGACGCACGACCTCGACCACGTCGACCGCCTTCGCGATCGCGTTGCCCCGGGCGCGCACGACGACCTCGGGCGCGCCCGAATTGACCTGGGTCACGACCTGGAAGACGTAGGTCATGGTCGGCTTCAAGCCGATGAAGACCGTCGACCCGGGCGGGTCGGCCTCGGGACCCCGCGCGGCGCGCATGGGAGGCCGCCCACCGCGCCTCCGTACAAGGCTTTTTGCCCGCCCCGACGCCTCGATTTCCCTCGGGATGGGGCGCGCTCGCAAGACTTATCGCGGTCGCACCGTACGCGCGACGGTCGTGC
>JASHPY010000078.1 GCA_030037855.1 Thermoplasmata archaeon
CACGACCGACCACAAGAAGATCGGCCTCATGTACATCGCGACCGGGATCATGTTCTTCTTCATCGGCGGGATCTACGCGACGCTGATCCGGACCGACCTCGGCCTCGTCCAGGGCCTCGGCCTCGACCCCCAGACCACGCTCGGCATCTCGCCGAACGTCTACTCGACGCTGTTCACCATGCACGGGGTCCTGATGATCTTCATGTTCGTGATGCCGACCCTCGCCGGGTTCGGCAACTACCTCGTGCCGTCGATGATCGGCTCGCGGGAGATGGCGCTCCCCCGGATCAACGCGATCGCGTTCTGGCTGATCCCCCCCGCCGGCGTGATCCTGATCCTGTCGAACGCGTACGCGGGCTGGACGGGCTACGTCCCGCTGACCCTCGAGTCGTTCGGCCCGAACCCGTACGGGGTCGACCTCTGGATCCTCGGCCTGCACATCCTCACGATCTCCTCCATGCTCGGCGCGATCAACTTCCTCGTTACGATCCTGAAGCACCGCGCCCCCGGCGTCCACTACTGGAACATGCCCTTGTTCGTCTGGGCGACGCTGATCAACTCGGTCCTCCTGATCTTCGCGCTCCCGTCGCTCTCGATCGCGCTGACGTTCGTCCTCTCCGACCGGAACTTCGGCACGCACATCCTCGCGGCGGTCGACGGGACGCCGCTCGGCGGCGCGTTGCTCTACCAGAACCTGTTCTGGTTCTTCGCCCACCCCGAGGTCTACATCATGGTGTTACCGGCGTTCGGGATCGTCTCGACCGTCCTCCCGAAGCTCGCACGCAAGGACATCTTCGGCTACGGCGCGATGGCGATCGCGCTCGGCGCGTTCGCGGTCCTCTCGTTCGCGGTCTGGGAGCACCACATGTTCGTCACGGGCATCGCGACGGACGTCCGGTTCGTGTTCATGCTCGCGACCTTCGCGGTCGCGGTCCCGTCCGCGGTGAAGGTGTTCAACTGGATCGCCACGCTCTGGGGCGGCCGGATCTGGATGGCGGTGCCGATGTGGTTCTGCCTCGCGTTCATCACCGGCTTCGTCATCGGCGGGCTCTCCGGCCTCTTCCTCGCGTCGATCCCGATCGACTACCTCTACCACGGGACGTACTTCGTGGTCGCCCACTTCCACTACATCCTGCTCGGCGGGACGTTGATGGCGATCTTCGCCGGGATCTACTTCTGGTTCCCGATCCTCACGAAGCGCTGGTACAACCAGAGCCTCGGCCAGCTCCACTTCCTCCTGACGTACGTCGGGGTGAACGTCCTCCTGTTCCCGATGTTCATCCTCGGGGCCGAGGGGATGCCCCGCCGGGTCTACACCTACCTCTGGCAGGGGAACTTCCAGGCACTGAACTTCATCTCGACGCTCGGTGCGTACATCCTCGGGATAGGTCAACTGGTCTTCCTGTTCAACATGGTCTACAGCTACTACGCGGGCGACCCCGTGACGACCTCCGACCCGTGGGGGGAGGAGCTGCCCGTCACGATGAGCGGCCCCGCGGCCCCGCTCCCGTCCCGTGCCCCCGCGCCGCTGCCGGTGCCGACCGCGACCCCCGCCGAGAGCCCGTAGGAGCGCCGTGCGCGGCCACGACCTGTTCCGGTACGCCGCCCTCCTCGCGGTCGTCCTGTGCTACGTGACGATCATCCTCGGCGGCAACGTGATCACGACCGACAACGGCCTCGCCTGCCCCGACTGGCCGACGTGCTTCGGGAACGGGAACTTCTTTCCCGCGTTCACCGGGGGCGCCGCGGTCGAGTGGGCGCACCGCGTCTCCGCGTTCGTCCTCTCGGTCGGGGTCCTCGGGCTCGCGGTGCTGGCGGTCGCCTTCGAGCGCGGACGTCGGGCGCTCCTGCGCCTCTCCCTCGGCGCGCTCGCGCTCGTCGTCACCGAGGCGCTCCTCGGAGGGGTCGTGATCGAGACGAGCCTGCTCGCGGGGGTCGTGCTGCTCCATCTCGCGATCGCGACCGTGCTCTTCGGCATCCTGCTCATCGTCGCGCTGCTCGCGAACCTGCGCGACGTCCCGCGCCGTTGGGTCGACTGGGCCCGGCGCGCGGCCGAGGAGGATCCGGCCGTGGCGGCCCGAGCCGCCGCGGCCCGGGAGGCGGCCCCCGTCGGACCCCGGCCCGCCGACCGCTCGGTCCCGGGCGTCACGTCCCGGGAAGGCTAAGCGCCGCGCGCCCCTCCCTCGCTCCGCCCGATGGTCGCCGCTCCCGAACCCGCCGTGCCGGACGCGCCGCGCCGGGCGACCGCGCGCGACTACGTCGCGCTCGCGAAGCCCGGGATCACGGCGCTGATCGTGACGGTCGCGCTCGGCGGCTTCCTCCTCGCGTCGCCGCGGTCGATCGACCTCGCCCGCCTCGCGATCCTGCTCGTCACCGGGGCCGCGGGGTCGGCCGGGGCGGCGATGCTGAACCACTACCTCGACCGGGACCTCGATGCCCGGATGAACCGTACCCGCCGCCGGCCGCTCCCCGACGCACGGATCGCCCCGAGCGGGATCGTCGCCGCCCTCGGGCTCGTCCTCCTCGGCGCCGGGATCGGGGTCGCGAGCTGGCAGCTCAACCCGCTCACCGGGTTCTCGATCTTCCTCGGTGGTCTCACGTACGTCGTCGTCTACACGGCGTGGCTGAAGCGCCGGTCGAGCTGGAACATCGTGATCGGCGGGTTCGCGGGGAGCGCCCCCGCGCTCGCGGGGAGCGCCGCGGCGGTCGGGGACTGGACGACCGGCGTGCTCGCGTTCGCGCTCCTCGTGTTCCTGTGGACCCCGCCCCACTTCTGGAGCCTCGCGCTCCTGTTGAAGGACGACTACCAGCGGGCGGGGCTCCCGATGCTCCCTCGGATGGACGACGTCGCGTTCTCCGGGAAGGTCGTGGTCGTCTCGGCCGCGCTGCTCGTCCCGGCGGCGGCGGTGATCGGCCTCACCGGCACGCTCGCCTGGCCGGTCCTCGTCGTCCTCCTCGCCCTCGGGGCCGCGTTCGTCGGGTTCACCCTCCCCTTGTGGAGCGAGGTCACGCGGTCGACGGCGCGCCGCGGGTTCATCTACTCGGGCCCGTACCTCGTCGGGGTCGTGGTCGCGATCGTCCTCAACGCGCCGCTCCTGCGCGCGGGGGTGCCCATCGGACTCTGAGCGCGGTCGGGAACTCCCACGTCGAGCTTATCTCGCCTTCCCGTTCTCTCTAGTCCGATGCCAGACTCCGACCGGGTCGGAGGCGCAGCCGACCGCTTGCGCACCGCGGAGACCGTGCTCCGAAAGCTCGGGTTCTCCCGCGTCCCGCCCGCCCGCCGCGAACTCGAGAGCGGGCCGGCGTTCTGGGTCCAGGAGTCCGGCGTGCCCCGCCGGACGTTCCCGGTGTTCGTGGGGGCGAGCCCGACGGAGAGCGCCGAGGACGGCGTCGACCGTTGGGTCGCGGGCGTCCGGACCGCGCCGACGCCGCCGCACCGCGCGATCTTCGTGGTCGCGAACGACCGGGCCGCGGAGGAGACCTGGGCCCGGCTCTCGCGGACCGCGGGCAGCGCGATCGAGAACGAGGTCGCCGTGCTGGTCGTGCCCGCGGGCGAGCGGTCGGACCCGACGCCCCCCCACTTCCATCTTCGGGTGGCGGAGCCGAAGGAGGTGCTCCGGATCGCGACCGGCATCGTGGTTGGACTGTTCCGCCGGGCGCAGGGCGCGGAGGAGTCCGGTCAGATCGACTTCGAGGAGATGCTCACGCTGCTGCAGCAGCGGTTCGGGATCGACGTGCCCCGCTCGCTCGGCGTCCGCTCGGACGAGGACGCGCTGTTCATCCTCTATCAGCTCGCCCAGCGCGACTCCTACGCGCCGGGGGACCCCGGGACGAACCTGCATCTCCTGGTCCTGAAGCCGACCGGGCCGGCGGCCCGGCTCCCGTGGTTCGCGGCGTAGACGCGCCGGACGAACCGAGCCGTTAAGAATCGCGCCCGGCTCGTCGGCTCGAGCGTCCGCCATGTCCGAGCCGGGTGCGCCGTTCCGCTCCCCCTACACGCCGACCGCGGGGAGTTCGACGCCCGGCCCCGAGGTCGGCCCCGAGGAGGGGGTCTCCGAGATGTGGACGGGCTTCTGGGTCACGATCACTTCGGTCGCGATCATCGCCGCGTTCGGGATCGGGGCGTGGCTCCTCTTCGTCCACCACTAGCGAGGACCGCCCGCCGGGCAACCATTATCTAAGCCGCGCCGGTCGGCGCGCCACCGCGCGGCGTGGGGCCGTGGGGTAGCTTGGACCATCCTTCTTGCTTGGGGTGCAAGAGACTCCGATTCAAATTCGGACGGCCCCATCCGCCCCGGACCCCGGCATCTCCGCGGCGACTCCGCCCCGTTCATGTAGGGTGGCCGGTTCGCGCCGGCATGCCCCGGCGGTTCGTGAGCGAGCGGCGACGCGACCCGTACTACCGCGCGGCCCAGCGGGAGGGGCTGCGTTCGCGCGCGGCGTTCAAGCTCGCGTACCTCGACGAGCGGTTCGGGCTGTTCCGTCCGGGGGCGCGGGTGCTCGACCTCGGCGCCGCGCCGGGCGGCTGGTCGCTCGTCGCCCGGGACCGGGTCGGAGCCCGCGGTGCGGTGGTCGCGGTCGACCTCCGCGCGATCGAGCCGATCGACGGGGTCGAGGTCGTCCGGGGCCGGGTCGGGGACTCCCGGCTGATCGAACGCCTCGGGCGGCGCCGCTTCGATGTGGTGCTCTCGGACATGGCCCCCCGGGTCAGCGGGGCGTACGCGACCGACCACGCCCGAAGCGCGGCGCTCGTGCGCGAGGCGCTCGACCTCGCGAGGGTCGCGCTCGCGCCCCGAGGCGCGTTCGTGGCGAAGGTCTTCGACGGCGACCTGGTCGACGCGCTCGAGACGGAGATCGCGGCGTCGTTCGACCAGGTCCGTCGGACGAAGCCTCCCGCCTCGCGCGAGCCGTCCTCCGAGTTATACTTCGTGGCGCGGGGCTTCCGTCCGGCGCCCGCGGCCGGAGGCGAGTCCCGGGCCCCGGACGCGACGCGGCCGACAACCGCTATGTAGGACCGAAACCTCCCGCAAGTCCGCCGTTTTTGAGGCTGGTTACTCGTGATCCGGTTCGGACCCGCGGGGATCCCGCTCTCGTGCAAGGGGCGTACCCTGCGGGACGGGATCGCGGACGTGCACCATCTCGGGCTCACCGCGATGGAGGTCCAGTTCATCAAGGTCAACCCGCTGACGCGGCTCGCGCTCGACGAGGAGGTCGGGAAGCTCCCGCGGGACCTCCCGCTGCAGCTCGTCATGAACGTCGGCTCCCCCGACCATCAGGGGGGCGCGCCGTCCCTCTCGGCGCTCACGTCCCCGATCAAGCGACGGGACTCGCTCACGACCCTCACGTGGAGCCTCGCGAAGGACGCCGCCGACCTCGGGCAGACGAAGGCGCTCGCGCGCGCGCTCGATGCGGATCTCACGCTCCACGCGCCGTACTACGTCGACTTCTTCGGGTCGAGCGACGCGCGGGAACAATCGACGCGCCAGATCCAGTGGGCCGGCGTCCTCGCCCAGGGCCTCGGCGCCCGCCTCGCGGTCACGCACCTCGGCTTCTACGGGGGCGGCGAGCGCGCGGACTCGATCCAGGAGCTCACCGAGATCGTCACCGACCTCTCGAACTGGCTGAAGCAATTCTCGCGCGGGGCGGTCCGGCTCGCGATCGAGCCGAGCGGGCATCCCGACGTCTTCGGGTCGCGCGAGGAGATCCTCGAGCTCGTGCACCGCGTGCGGGGCACGGTCCCCGTCCTCAACCTTCCGCATCTCGCGGCCCGCGAGCGGCGCTCGTTCGAGGAGCCGGAACAGCTCGAGCCGATCCTGAAGGAGTTCGTCGCGGCGACCGACGGCCCGCTCTACCTCAATTTCTCGGGCGTCGAGTTCTACGGCTCGGGGGAGTTCCGCCTGACGCCGATCAAGCGCGGGCTCGTCCGGTTCGACCCGCTCGCCGAGATCCTCGCGGAGCGGGACTACGACGTCACGGTGATCTCGAGCTCGCCGCTGCTCGAGCACGACGCGATGTACATGAAGCTCCTCTACGAGCGCGCGCTCACCCGCCGCTGGGCGAAGCTGCACGCCCCGCCGCTCGCGAAGGTCGCGAAGAAACCGGCCCCGCCGCCGGCGGCGCATCCCCGACCGAGCCACCCGCCGAAGCCGGCGCACGCGAAGCCCGCGCGGCCGGTGCCGCGGCCGGCCCGCCCGCGCCCGCACCGGAAGGAGGCGCACCGGCATGCCGGCCGACGACGCTAACGGAACGACCTTTCACCGCGCGCAGCGCTACATCGCCGAGCGCGTGAGCGAGGCGCTCGATCGGCTCGACGCGGTCGCGGTCGCGAACGCGGTCGTGATCCTCGCGCGCGCGCCGGCCACGTTCGTCTACGGGGCGGGTCGTAGCGGGATCATCGGGCGGGCGTTCGCGATGCGCCTCGTGCAGCTCGGGCTGACCGCCTACGTGATCGGCGAGAGCGTCACACCGATCGTGCGGCGGGGCGACGCGGTGTTCATCCTGTCGGGCCGCGGCGAGAGCTCGTCGTCGATCCAGACAGCGAACATCGTACGCCGCGAAGGAGCGGAGCTGATCGTCCTCACCGGGCGCTCGTCCTCGAAGCTCGCGCACATCGCGACCGCGCTCCTCTCGCTCGACTTTCCCGAGGACGCCGACCGCCCCCACCTCGCGCCGCTCGGGACGCTCTTCGAGGCCGCGAGCCTCCGCCTGACCGACGCGCTCATCGCCGAGCTCCTGCGGGCGCGCGGGGAGACCGAGGAGTCGATGCGCCGGCGCCACGCGATCATGGTCTAGCGCGTTCTTGCGGCCAAAGGTTAAGCCCGTGCGTCGCTCCGGCGCGCCGTGCCCCCGCGCGCCGCGCCCGCCTCGTCCACCCTCGTGCCCGTACCGACGCGCTTCTTCGTCACGAGCGGCAAGGGGATCAACAAGACCAGCGAGCTCAACGCGTTCGACCTCGCGCTGCTCCAGGCGGGGATCGGCGACGCGAACCTCGTCAGCGTTTCGTCCGTGCTCCCGATCGGCATCCGCCAGATCGATCGAGTGCCGATCGCCCGCGGCGCGATCACGCACGCCGTGCTCGCCCGCTACGGCGGCGGGGAGGGCGAGGTGATCAGCGCCGGGATCGCCTACGGGTTCCGCGCCGACGGGCAGGGTGGCTACGTCGCCGAGGCCCATCTCCACGGCACCCAGAAGTCGCTCAAGGAGTTCCTCCGTTGGCGCATGCAGGAGATCGCGCACTTTCGCGGGGTCGAGCTCCGCCGGATCCGTTACCGGACCGAAGAACTCTCGATCCCGATGGACCACTACGGCGTCTGCGTCGCCGCCTGCGTCTTCCTGCCGTGATCGCGAGCGCCCGCGGCGTTAGAGCAGTTTACGGAAGAGGAGCTTGTCCTCGAGGCTCCCGTCGATCGCGAGCTTCCGGGTGACGAGCGCCTTCATCGGCCCGATCTCCTTCCGCACGAGCCCGTGGAACGTCGCGACGTCGGTCGTGATCGTGACGTCGGCGCCGCCGTTCGGAGCGGTCCGGAGGTTCGTGAGCCGGCCCTGGCGCAGGTCGACGGCGTAGGTCGCTTCGTCCGTCAGGCGGATCCGGATGGTGCGCTCGAGCCCTCCGAGCTCCTCCTGCATCGCCGGCGTGGCCTCGGCCTTGCGGTTGAACCGGTCGACCAGCGACGCGAGCGTCTCCTCCACCGTCATCGTCCGTACTGGTCCAGCGTGCGAGCCGGCCGGGCGCGCTTAACCCTTTGGACCGTCTCCCACGACCGTCGCATCCACGGCGGCACGCGTCCGCCGTCGCGCGCGTGCCGCTCGACGCACGCTCGCGTCGCGGGGTCCGAGGGGTAGCCCGTCCCGACGTGCTCTGCGACGCGGCGACGGAGCTCCGTGAGGGCGGCGTCCCGCCGGACCTTGGCCACGACCGAGGCGGCGCCGACGACCGGATTGTCCCGGTCCGCCTTGTGCCGGCTCACGATCCGGACCCCGCCGCCCGCGAGGTCGGCGAGCTGCCGGCCGAACCGTTCGGCGTTCGGGTCGCAGGCGTCGACGTACGCGATGTCGGGGCGCACCTCGGACACGAGCCGGGCGAACGTTTCGAGCTCGAGGCGGTTGAGCCCGCCGACCGTGACGTACCGGTCGATCGTCCGAGGGGCGAGCGCGAGCGAGTGCCGCTCGCCCAGCGCGGCGAGGCGGGCGTAGACCTCCTCGCGCCGCGCCGCGGAGAGGAGCTTCGAGTCCCGGACGCCGGTCGCCACGAGCTCGGGGAGCTGAGACGCTCGGCAGCAGAACCCGCCCACGACCAGCGGACCGAGCACGCTGCCCCGCCCCGCCTCGTCGAGGCCGAGGACCCGTAGGTCGCTCGTCGTGGCACCCCGGCCCTCCCCCACGGGTTCCCGGAATTAACGTCCGCCGTGCGAGCGGACGACGCGTCGGCGTCCCACCGGCGGTCGCCGCGCGCGATAAACCTCATATAGCGCACCCCGCTCGCACGGCTTCTCCGAGGGCACCGATGGGGATCTGGCAGGGCCGTTCGCGGCGCAAGCGCACCGGGGGGAGGCTCCGCCCGATCCGCAAGAAGCGGCGGTTCGAGATCTCCCGTGAGCTCCAGCACGCGACGCTCGGCGCGGGCACCGTGAAGCCGTACCGGGTGCGGGGCGCGAACGTGAAGCTCCGGATCCTGACGACCCGCACGATCAACGTGTACGACCCCGCGACCAAGAAGACGCAGCGGACGAACGTCATCACCGTCCGCGAGAACCCCGCGAACCCGAACTACGTGCAGCGGAACATCATCACCAAGGGCGCGATCCTCGAGACCGAGCTCGGCCTCGTGCGCGTGCGCTCGCGGCCCGGACAGGACGGCGTCCTGAACGGCGTTCGCCTCCCGACCGCGGCGTAGGTCCGTCCCGAGGGCGTCGATGCCCGACCACTTCTACGTCTACCCGGCCTATCTCGGGCGCGGACTCGCCCGGAGCGACGGACGCCGGCTCCCGGAAGCGGACGCGCTCGTCGAGGTCACGAGCCAGGAGATTCTCGACTCCGCCCGCCGCCTGGGTTTCAAGGCGGAGCTCGAAGCGGACAAGCAGTACCCGCGTCGGTTCTTCACCTACGCCGGACGCGTCAAGGTGACGAAGCGGGCGGGTACGAGCAAGATCGGCTTCCTGCGCGCGGTCGCGGCGGACGTGAAGAAACATCGCCCGGCGGGCGCGAAGAAGTAGCGATGGACGAGCCCGGCACGATCTACTTCACCGGTACCGCCGGCGCGGGGAAGACCACGTTCGTCCGCGCGTTCGCCGACTGGATGAAGAGCGCCGGGTACGAGACGACCGTGGTCAACCTCGACCCGGGGAGCGAGTCGACCGCGCTCGACCCGGCGGTGGACGTTCGGGAGTGGGTCCAGCTCGCCGACGTCCAGGACGAGTACGGCCTGGGGCCGAACGGGGCGCAGGTCGCCGCCGCCGACATGATCGCGCTCAAGGTCTTCGACATCAAGCAGGCGATCGACGAACTGAAGACCGACTACGTGCTCGTCGACACGCCCGGTCAGGTCGAGCTGTTCGCCTTCCGCGAAGCGTCGAAAGCGATCGTCGACGCGCTCAGCGGCGACCGTTCGCAGATCGCCTTCCTCTTCGACCCCGCGCTCGCCCGCTCCCCGTCCGGGTTCGTGTCGCTCCTGCTCCTCAGCGCGACCGTGGAGTTCCGCTTCCGCCTTCCGATGCTCAACGTGCTGACGAAGACGGACGTGCTGACCGCCGAGCAGCTCGCGGAACTTTCGCGCTGGTCGCAGGACCCCGCGGAGCTCTACGAAGCGGTCACGCGCGAGAGTCCGACACCCGATGTCCAGCTCGCGACCGAGCTCTTCCGGGCGATCGAGTCCGTCGGCCCTCTCGGAGGGCTGCTCGCCAGCTCCTCGAAGGAGGGGACCGGTCTCGAAGCGTTCTACCAGTCGGCGCAGCGCGTGTTCGGTGGCGGGGAGGATCTCGAGCCGTCCCACACCCCGACGCCGGAGTGACGGACTACTCCTCCGTGAAGAATAGCCCCATTCCCGCGGACGCCGACTCCTCCTCGTCCTTGAACCGCCGGTAGAGGGGGTCGGCCTCGGCCGGCGGGAGCTTCGTTCCCACCGGCGCCAGCAGCGCATCGGCGCGCTCGACCGCGCCCGACGAGCCCTCGAGGAGCACGTAGACGGCGCCCGCCGGCCCTCCGACCGCGCTCGCCTCGCGCACCTTCTGGCTCTGCCGCGAGAGAAGGTCGTCCTTCAGCACCGTGTCGAGCTCCGCGCGCTTCGACGCGGGCACGGAGAAGATCGTCCAGGCCATGCGGGCGCCCGACCGCGCCTCGCTATATGGGGATTGTGCGGGAGGGGAGCGAAGGCAGATACGGGGCGGCACGCTAGCAACGGCGTGTACGCGTCGACCACGCAGTCCCCCGTCCTCCTCCTCGGGGCCGCGCACGTCATCGACCTCGAGGAACCGCTCCGGCGCGAGCTCTCCCAGCGGACGCTCGACGGGGTCGCGATCGAGCTCGACCCCGAGCGGGCCGCCTCCCTGCTCTCCGACGCAAAGCCCGGTGCGGCTCGCCGGGGCGGTCCACTCTTCGTACGACTCTGGGGCCACGTGCAGCGCCGCCTCGGCGCGGAGATCGGCGGCGGCGAGCCGGGCGCGGAGATGAAGGTCGCCGCCGAGCTCGCGAAGGAGCGGAACCTCCCGCTCTTCCTGATCGACGACCCGATCCGGCTGACGCTCCTCGAGCTCATTCGGACGATGCCGTTCAAGGAGCGGATCGCCCTGCTCGCCGGCGCGGTCGCGGCGCTGTTCGTGCCCTCGCGCATCGTCCGGCGCGAGCTCGACCGGTACGCGGAGGAGCCGGCCGCGTACACGGCCGAACTTCGACGGGCGAGCCCGACCCTCGCGCGCGTGCTGCTTGACGACCGGAACGAGCACATGGCGGCGCGCCTCGCCGCGCTCCGCGACCGGGGCTACGGGCGGATGGCGGTCGTCGTCGGGGACGCCCACCTCGAGGGGCTGCGTTCCGCGCTCGGGCGACGCGGGGTGCCGGTCGAGACGATCCCGTTCCAGCGCCTGCGCGCCGTTACAGCATCGTCGCCGAGCCCTTCGTGAGCTCGTCGACCTTGCGCACGAGGCCCTCCGCAAGCGCGGAGAGCTCGGGCGAGCGGAACTCGTCCACGCGTCCCGCGTCCGCGAGCTCGGAGACCTCGGGCGTGAGCGGCAGCCGCGCGAGGATCGGGATCCCGTACTCCGCCCCGACCCGGGCGACCGTTCCCGGACCGAACAGGTTGATCGTTTCGTGGCAGTGCGGGCAGACGATCCACGACATGTTCTCCACGACGCCGAGGAGGGAGACGTGGAGGTCACGAGCCATGTTCATCGCCTTCTTCACGATCAGGGCCGCGAGGTCCTGCGGCGTCAGCACGAACACCATGCCGTCGATGGGGATCGTCTGGAACACCGTCAGCGGGACGTCGCTGGTCCCCGGTGGCATGTCGATGAGCAGGTAGTCGAGCTTCCCCCAGTTCACGCCGCCGAAGAACTGCGTGATCAGTCGGGTCACGAGCGGGCCCCGCCAGATCACGGGGGCTTGCTCGTCCTCCACCATGAACTGCGAGGAGACGACCGGGATCCCCGAGCGCGTCTTCGCGGGTTCGATCCCCTCGCCCGCGTCCGTGAGCGGTCCCGTAACGCCGAACAGCTTCGGGATCGAGGGTCCGGTGATGTCCGCGTCCAGGATCCCGACCGTCTGCCCCCGACGCTGGAGCTCCGCGGCGATCAGGGCGGTGACCGACGACTTCCCGACGCCGCCCTTTCCGCTCCCCACGGCGATCACGTGCTGAAGTCGTCCCTTGTCCATCCGCTGGAGCACGCCGCCCGGCCGACCGCGCGGTGGGCCGGCGTGCGGCGGCGCGGACGGCGGATGACCCGCGCTCGGACCCGGAACCGCGCTCATGTCCGATGAACACCGAGGGAGGTTATAACGCGGCGTTGCGCCGGCCGTGCTCGGCTCACCGGGGGCGAGGCGGCGAGGAGCGATTCGAACGGGGCCCGGCTCGCTCCGTCTTCCAGATCGGTACCGTCTTCTTCAGTTCGTCGATCAGGAACCTCGCGGCGGCGAACGCGGGGGCCCGGTGACCCGCCGCGGCTCCTACGATCACGGCGATCTCGCCGGCCCGCACGCGCCCGACGCGGTGCCATAGCACGGTGCGCTCGACCCCGAACCGACGCCGAGCCTCGCGGTCGATCTCGCGCATGACCCGGATCGCCGGCGCCGCGTGCACCTCGTAGTCGAGTGCCACGACGCGTCCGGCCGCGCCCCGCTCGGCCCGGACCCGGCCCGCGAACAGCGCGACGCCGCCGAGATCCGGGCCGGAGAGCGCTCGCGCCGCCGCCGCCCACGAGAGTGCTCGGGGTGAGAGTCGGAGCGATCCGTTCATCCTCCTCCGTACGGCGGATGGATCGCGAACTCGTCCCCCGGGCGTATCCGCGCCGACGGTCGCCCCACCGGCACGCCGTTCCGCACGAGTCGGCTCGCCTTCAGCACCGGTGCGAGGCGCGGATGAGCCGCCGCGAGCTCCGCCGCGAGCGCGCCGGCCGGGAGGCCCGACGGCGGTACCGGCCAGTCGAGCTCCGAGCGACCGACCGCGGTGCGGGCGGTGGCGAAGAGAAGAACGCGGACCGAGGGCGCCATCGACGGTCCCACCCCGGGGTCCATCAAATCCTTGTCCCCGCCGCCGGTGCGCATAACCGCTTAATACGCACGAGGGACTCGAACGACCGATGACCGATCTCGCCGTGCGCGCCGGCGGCCAGGCCGGCGACGGCATCGCCTCGATCGGGGAGACGATCTCCCGGTGCTTCTCGCGGATGGGCTGGCACGTCTTCGGACTCAACGCCTACCAGTCGGTCATCCGAGGGGGCCACGTCTGGTTCCAGGCGCGGACCTCGGACGGACGCCCGTACTCGCAGGGCGACCAGGCCGACGTGCTCTACGCGCTCGATAAGCAGACCGTGGCGGTCCACGCACCGTCGCTTCGGCGCGGCGGGACGATCGTCCACGACCCCGAGAAGTTCGCGATCGCCGAGAGCGAGCTACCGGTCGGCGTCAAGGCGCTCGGCGTGCCGACGCTCGAGTTCGCCCGGAAGTACACGAGCCAGTCGATCCTCCAGAACGCCGCCGGGATGGGCGCCTCCGCCTTCCTCGCGGGCATCCCGCTCGAACTGCTGCACGAAGTCCTTCGGGACTCGTTCGGTAAGAAGGCCGGCGACGTGGTCGAGTGGAACCTCGGTGCGAGCGCGGCGGGCTACGAGTTCGCGCGCGCGCATGCCGGAGCGAGCGACCACGCGATCTCCAAGCGCGGCGCGCCGAAGCTCCTGATGAACGGCAACGCGGCGATCGCGTTGGGGGCGGCGGCGGCGGGCTGCAAATTCCTCGCCCAGTACCCCATGACGCCGGCGTCGTCGATCATGCACTGGATGGCGGCGCACTCCCAGTCGCTCGGCGTCGTCGTGAAGCAGGCCGAGGACGAACTCGCGGCGATCAACATGGCGATCGGCGCATCGTTCGGTGGCGTCCGGGCGATGACCGCGACCAGCGGCGGAGGGTTCTCCCTGATGGTCGAGGCGCTCGGGATGGCCGGGATGACGGAAACCCCGCTGGTCGTGGTCGAGTCGCAGCGTTCGGGCCCGTCCACGGGCCTTCCGACGAAGACCGAGCAGGGCGACCTCAACCTGATGCTTGGCGCGGGTCAGGGCGAGTTCCCGCGGGCGATCCTTGCCCCGTCCCATCCGGCAGAGGCGTACCGCGCGACGATCCGCGCGTTCGAGCTCGCCGAGGCGTGGCAGACACCCGTGCTCGTCGCGAGCGACCTCCATCTTTCCGAGAACATGGCGACCGTCGACCGGGAGGAGCTTCCGATGGACGTTGACGTGCCGTCACTCTCGACCGTGGAGCCGAACGGTCACGAGTACAAGCGCTACCTCTACACCGAGTCGGGCGTCTCGCCGCGGGCGTTGCCCGGCCAGCCCGGCCTCCAGTTCGTCGCGGGCTCGGACGAGCACGACGAGAAGGGCCACCTGGTCTCGGACGTGAAGTCGGGGATCCCGATCTGGGTGACCGAACGTGCCCGCATGATGGACAAGCGGATGCGCAAGCTCCGGGGGCTGCTCGCGGGCGCCGAGCCGCCGGCCTGGGAAGGCCCGCCCGACGCCGAGCTCACGTTCGTGGCGTGGGGGTCGACGCTCGGTGCGATCCGGGACGCGATGCCGGTCCTCGCCGCCCAGGGCCGCCGGACGAACCTCCTGCACTTCCCGACGGTCTACCCGATCGACGCCGACCGGACGCGCACCGAGCTCGCGAAGGCGCGGCGGACGCTCCTCGTGGAAGCGAACTACTCCGGCCAGTTCGGCCACCTTCTGCGCGCCGAGACCGGCGTCTACCTCTCCGAGCGCCTCCTCAAGTACGACGGGGAACCGTTCTACCCGCACGAGATCGTGGCGCGGGCTCTCGAGGTGATGCAGCGTGGCGGATAGCGCGGCGCGACCCCTACCGACCCCGACCGGTCCGATCCTCCCCACGATCGGAAAGTCCGATACCAAGCCCACGTGGTGTCCGGGGTGCGGCGACTTCGGCGTCGTCGCCGCGGTCGAAAGCGCACTGAAACGCCTCAAGATCCCCGCGCACAACGTCGTGATCGTCTCGGGGATCGGCTGCTCGTCGAACCTGCCCCACTTCCTGAGTTCCTACGGATTCCACGCCATCCACGGGCGCTGCCTCCCCGTCGCCGAGGGGATCCGATGGGCCAACCACGGCCTCACGGTCATCGGCACGGGGGGCGACGGGGACGGGTTCGGCATCGGCGCGGGCCACTTCGTCCACGCGATGCGGCGGAACGTCGACCTCACGTACGTCACGATGGACAACCAGATCTACGGGCTCACGACCGGTCAGGCGAGCCCGACCTCCTCCATGGGTCAGAAGACCAAGTCGACGCCGACCGGGGTCATCGAGCACCCGATCGACCCGATCGCCCTCGCCCTCGCGAGCGGCGCAACGTACGTCGCCCGGGGCTTCTCGGGCGATGTGAAGCAGCTCACCGACCTCGTCACGGGCGGGATCGAGCACAAGGGGTTCGCCTTCGTGGACGTCTTCAGCCCGTGCGTTACCTACAACAAGATCAACACGTTCGACTTCTTCCGCCAGCGGGTCTACAAGCTCGAGAGCGCGGGGCACGACCCGACCGACATCGTCGCGGCATGGCAGCGCTCGCTCGAGTGGGGCGACAAGATCCCGATCGGTCTGTTCTACCGGACCGAGCGCCCGACCTACGAGGAGCTCGAGGAGGTCCTCGCGGCCGGTCCCCTCGCGCACCAGCCGGCCGGCCTGCGGGGTCGCGAGAGCGTCCTCGATGAGTTCGTCTGACCGGGCACCCCGACCCCGCGACGCCGTCCCGGCGCCTCGCCCGGTCTCCGGGCGGATCCGACCCTCAGCTCAGAGGCCCCGGGTCGCGAACAGGTAGGCGTCTCCCTCGTTCCAGAGCAGCGGGAAGTCGCTCGGGTCCGCGAGCAGCGGCGCGGGCGAGAACGGCGGCCAGAGCACCGTGTTGTTGCCGGTGACGATCACGAACTGGACCTCGAGGCTCGCGAACGCGGAGAGCCCGGTCGAGTTGAGCGTCGCGTTCGTGAGCTGGCTCACGAGCGTGCGGTACGAGGCGTTGATCCACTCCCATCCGGGGACGAGCGGGTAGAGCATCACGACGTTCGTCGCGTACCCCGGTAAGAAACCGGCCGCGCTGCCGGGGGCGATCAGGACCCGCGCCCCCGACGGGAGGTGCGCGCCGGCGTACTCGAGGAGGTCGAGGTCGGCCCCCGACACGTTCCCGAAATCGTGGTAGAGCGCCGTCAGGACCGGCGGGAGCTCGGTCGGAGTGAGCGCGACCCCGGGAACCACGATCACGAGCACGAGGAGGACCGTCACCGTCCCCCGCGGAATCCCGCCCCGGCGCGCCGGTCGGGCCGTCGCCGGCGAAGGCGATGGAGCGACTCCTGCCGCGGGGCGCGCGCGCGCCACGATCCACTCGAGCAGGAGCACCAGCACGAGCGCGCCGATCAACGTGTACAGAGTGAAGAGCCAGATCGAGAGCTCCGCGGCGCTCGTGATCGCCGCGGCGCTCACCCCCGGGCCGAAGCCGACCGACGCCGACCACAGCAGCACGAGCAGCGCGAGGATCACGACCGCGCCCGCGGCGACGAACCGTCGGAACGCGGCCACGTACCGGCCGATCGCCGAGTCCGGGCGGACGACCAGGAGGAGGGCGATGCCCACCGTCAGGAGGACGGCGAGCTCGAGTCGGAGGAGCGGGATCGGAGAGAGCCAGATGTCGGTCGGTCGGAAGAGATACGGGTCCACGCTACCGGCGAGCTGGGCGCCCGTGATGCCGATCGGGGAGCCGGGCGGCGCCGCTCCCGCGCCCGGGGTGAGTCCGGGGCTCCGCCAGCCCTCGACCAGCACGACGATCGTGGGCACGAGCGCCACGAGCGCGACTCCGGTCGCCGCCACCCAGCGCGTCAGCCAGCGACCCGCCGCCCCGGCGAAGAGCGGCCGCACGAGGAGGCCCGCCACGAGGAGCGTGGGCAACAGCCACTCCGCGCCGACGGGGTTCAAGGCGGCGGAGTAGCCGACGAGCACCCCGAACGCGAGCGCGTCGGTCCACGGTGGGATCGTCCCCCGGATCCAGGCGACGGATTGCCCGGCCAGGACCAGGACGAGAGGGAAGGCGAAGACGAAGTCGTTGCTCCCGGCGACCTGCACTCGCGTCCAGGAGCCCACCGCGGCGAGGAAGATCGCGCACGCGACCCCCGCGCGATCGCTACCGAACGCCCGTCGGCCGAAGACGAACGCGGCGAGCGGTACGAGGGCCATGAAGAGCGGTGTGACCAGCAGCGCCGTGCGCGCCGGCGGGAGGGAGAAGACGAGCTGCGCCCACCCGAGCCAGACGGTCGTCCCTTGCGGATACAGCAGGCCGACGGACGCGTACGGCTGGAACGAGATCGGGACGGAATGGTGCTGGAGCAGCAACGAAACGTAGAGCGTCAACAAGCTCGAGTCGTAGGTGTTCCCGGTCGGGATCGGGAGCGCGACCCAGAGCTCGAACGCGAAGAGCGCGAGCGACGTGAGAAGGACCACGACGCTCGCCGGCCGAAGGAGTCCGGCGAGCCCCCGCGACGCGCCCTCGCGCGACGCGGCACGTTGCGTCGCCCAGCGGACCGCGAGCAGCGCGCCCGCCACGACGGGTACTCCGTAGACCGCCGGGCGGACGAACGCACCGACCGGGATCGCGGCGAGGAGGTACATCGTGGCGCCTCCCAGGTAGAAGTCGAGGACGATCCGTTCGAGCGGGTCGAGCGAGCGCCAGGAGCCGACGCGGCCCGAGACGACGGCGCGGACGAGCTCTCCGACGACCGCGGCCGCGGCAGCCCACGCAAGGAGTCCGAGGGCCCACGCGGCCCCGGACGGGCCGGGCAGGTTCACGGAACGCGCATCGGGGAGCCTCCTATTACTCCGTGCTGCCCCAGCGCTACGTATTTACCGTCCGGGGGCCCCGCGAACCTCGGAGCGCTTCATCGTGGGCACACCGTCCGGGGCTCGGGACGGACTTTCGAGCGTCACCCGCGGGACCTTCCTCCTGTTGATCGGCTCGCTGATGTACGTCGTGCTCAATTTCGTCGCGCGGTTCATCCTGATCCGCGCGATCTCGACCGAGCAGTGGAGCGCGTTTTCCTTCGCGCTCGCCCTCGTCGGCGTGGTCGCGGCGGTCGGCACCGTCGGCCTTCCGAGCGCGGTCGCCCGCAGCCTCCCCTACGCCGCCACCGACCCGGAGCGACGGACGTACGTCCGGGCGACCCTCGTGATCGGCGGGGCCGCCGCGGTCGGCGCCTCGATCGTGCTGTTCGCGCTCGGGCCGTGGATCACGAAGACCCTCCACTTCGCCGACCTCGGGCCGGCGCTCCAGCTGTTCCCGATCGCGGTCGCGACGTCCGTCGGTGCGAGCCTGATCGCGTCGATCTTCCAGGGGTACGAGGACGTGCTCCCGAACGCGCTGTTCATCCAGACGATCACGCCGTTGCTCTTCGTCATTTTCCTGTTCATCGCCTACTTCGTTCCCCCGTTCGGGATCGACTACCTCTCGGCGCTGCTCACCTACGTGGTCGCGAACGTCGTGACGCTCGGCCTCACGCTCGCCTACGCGCTCCGCCGTCTCCCCCGGCATCTCTCCCCGGGACCCGGCGCCCCCCGCGCCCTCGGCCACCTGATGAATTTCGCCGCCCCGCTGTTCTTCGTGACGCTGATGAGCACGCTGCTCGGCTACGGGGACACGCTCGTCCTCGGCGCGTACTTCCCCGGCCAGGTCGGCACCTACAGCGCGTCCCTCACGCTCGCCCGGCTCCTCCAGGTCGGCATCGGCGCGGCGGCGTACATCTTCCTGCCGGTCGCGGCCCGCCTCCTGCGGAAGGACGACACCGCCTCGATCGGGGTCACGTACGTCACCGTGACGAAGTGGATGATCCTGTTCTCGCTGCCGCTGTTCCTCCTGTTCGTCTTCCTACCGGGTCGCTCGCTCGACTTCGTGTACACCGCCAAGTACGCGGTCATCGTGCTCCCGCTCCAGATCACGGTCACCGGCGCTTTCCTCACGACCGCGTTCGGGCCCGCCTCCAACGCGCAGGTCGCGTTCGCCCAGACCCGCCTGCTGGCCTACAACGCCGCCGTCGCCGCCGCGGTCGACCTGGGGCTCGCCTTCGCGCTCATTCCGTCCGACGGGATGACCGGCGCGGCGCTCGCCTGGGCGCTCGCGAACGTCGTCTACACCGGCCTCTCGCTGGTCGAGCTCGCCTACCTCACGGGCGTGCATCCGTTCCGGCCCCACTTCGTCGTGCCGTTGGTCGTCACCTCGATCCCGGTCGCCCTCCTGTTGCTGTTCTGGCCGTTCCCCTTCCCGCTCTGGAGCCTCCCGGCGATCGGGTTCGGCATCGCCGTGCTGATCGTGCTGGTCGTGCTGCTCACGCGAAGCGTCGACGAAGGGGACCGGTTGCTACTCGGGGCCGTCGAAGGCCTGGTCGGCCGCCCCCTCCCGCTCCTTCGGAGGATCGGGCGCATCGGGATCCCAGGGCCGAAGAGCTGAGCCCGCGGGCCGGACCCCGCCGCCTCGTCGGGGCTGCTCGCGCACGTGGTCGACCAGGAGCAATACGACCCCGCCCGCGAGGAGGAAGAAGACGAACTCCGCGAGGGTGTTCGCCGCTCCCGTGGCGCCCGCCGCGTCCACGACCGCGGTCACGACGAGCAGCCCGAGCGCGCCGGCCACGAGGTAGCGTGAGTCGAGCTCCGCCCACTCGGAGTAGACCATGTACGCTACCAGAACCCCGAGGAACACGAGGACGTACGGGAACGTCACGGACCCCTCACGCGCCGCGCGGAACCTAAAGCATACCACGACCGTATAACCCGCGCCGGGCGGCGTCGAAATCCCCTCGCCGGTCGCCGATGGTCAGGTTTATAGAGAACCCGGCCTCATGCCGGACTCAGGCCACGCTCGGTGGCCCCGGTTTGATGAGTACGACGCGCAGCGCCGGCCGCATCGTTCCGATCGCGCTCGGGGTCGCCATGGTGGCGATCATCGTCGCGGCCGGTCTCACTCCGAACACCGGAGCGGTGCCGGCCCAATCGAACTGCCCCTACGGCCAGTGCGTCGCAGGGACCAACCTCCCCTGGTGGGTCGTCGGGGTGATCGCGATCGTGATCGTCGCGGCGCTCGCGGCGGCGCTGGTCCTGCTCCGCCGGCGCCGGACCCCTCCCGCTTCGGGTACCCCGTCCGCGACGCCCTCGCAGGGGCCGACCGCCGGGGCGATGGGTGGCACCGCGCCTCCCCCGCCGCCCCCACCGGCCGCGGCTCCCGCGTATCTCGAGACGCCCGAGGACGTGGGCGCGACCCTGCCGCACGTCCCGACCGCTGCCCCGGTGGGCGCGGCCGTGGTGGCGGGAGGTGCGGGGGCGGCCGCCGGGGCGGGAGCAGCGTCGGAGGGCGAGCCGGACATCGACTCCTTGATGGCCGAGCTCGATAAGATCAGCGGCGAGATCCTCAAGCGCCCGAAGGGCGCGACCGACAAGAAGCCCGCAACCCCGGACGACGATTAGGCCGAGCGGGTCCCGCGACCCCGCTCCTTAAGAGCCCGGGCCCGGTCGTCACTGCGATGGCGCCCGCATCCGAGCCCACGGACGAGGAACGGCTCCTCAACGAGCTCCGCCGGGCCGTCGCGGACGCGCCGGGTCGCCCCGCGGAGATCGAGGTGGGCATCGCGCTCTCGATCGCCCTCGGTCGCCGCCGCCCGTCGGTCTCCTGCGGGGGCTGCAAGAACCCGCTCGACTTCGAGGGCATCCCGGCCCGGACGAACGCCCGTCTGAGCGAACCGTTCCGGCTGATCTTCGAGGGCTCCGCCGCCACGTGAGGCCCGGGGATCGACCGCCCGAGCCCCCCGCGCATCCATGACGTTCTCGCTCATCGGAAGCGTCGTCGACGCGATGGTCACCGTCCTCGCGCTCGTCGGTCTCCCCGGCCTCTTCGCGTTGATGGCGGTCGAGAGCTTCGGCGTTCCCCCGATCCCGAGCGAGGTGATTCTCCCGTTCGCCGGTTTCCTCGTCGCGGACGGCACGTTCTCGCTCGGCGGGGCGCTCGCCACGGCGCTCGCCGGGGGACTGGCCGGCGCATTCGCGGCGTACGTCATCGGGCGGTGGTGGCGCGCCCGCCTGCTCGGGATCGGCGTCGGCCAGCTCCGACTGCGGGAGCGAGACCTCGAACGGATGGACCGCTGGTTCGCACGGCGAGGGGAGGTCACGGTCGCGCTGGCTCGCGTCATTCCCGGCATCCGCAGCTACATCAGTTACCCCGCCGGAACGGCTCGGATGGACCCCGTACGGTTCGGAGTCTACACGTTCGTCGGCTCGCTGCCCTGGACCCTCGCGATGCTGTACGCCGGGATCCTGCTCGGGTCGAACTGGGACGCTCTCGCGAAGTACTTCTTCCCGATCGACGTGGCGATCGTCGCCCTCGCCGGAGCCACGGCCGTCTATCTCGGCCTGATCGCGGCGGGGGTGCTCACGCGCGATTGGCCGCCCCGGCGGGTCCGTCCGACCGCTCCGCCTCCGAGCGCCCCCACGACCGGAGAGTCGAGCGCGTCGTCGTCGGCCTCGCCTCGACCGTGAACGGCGGGGGCGCCGATCAGTCCGGCCGTCCGAGCTTCCCGTGCGCGAACTCCGGCCGCACGACCCGCCCGTTCGGGGAACCGACGTACTCCCCGGCGTCCACGACGCGGACGCCGTCGCGGTAGTGTTCGCGCGGGAGGATCGCCTCCCACCCTTCGAACGGCGTCCAGCCGCAGGCGCTGTGGAGGCGCTTCCCCTCGAGCTTCGTTCGCGACCGGAAGTCGACGACGATCAGATGGGCACGGTGGCCGGGGGCGATCCGGCCGTGCGGCTGACCGAACCAGCGGGCCGGACGGTCGCACGCCGCCCGGATCACGGTCGGAAGGTCGACCTCGCCGGACCGCACCCGGGAGAGCAGGAGCGGAAGCATGGTTTCGACCCCGGGGACACCGCTCGGGGCGCGGTCGAACGGAAGCGACCGCTCGGCGGCGGGGTGGGGCGCGTGGTCGCTCGCGAGGCACGGCACTTCCCCGCGACGGAATGCCTCCCACAGGGCGACCCGCTCGGCCTCCGACCGGAGCGGAGGGTTGACCTTGACGAGCGACCCCGGTGCCGATCGGACCGAGAGCAGGAGGTGGTGCGGGGTCGCCTCGAACGAGATCGCCCGCTCGCGCAGTCGTGCGACGTCGCGGGCGGTCGTAATGTGCGCCACGTGCAGGCGCAGCCGCACGGGCGCGTTCGCGAGGGAGTCGAGCGCCGCGAGCTCGGCGGGGACCGGACGGTGGGCGTCCCACTCGGCGGCGTCGCGCGGCCGTTCCGGAGCACCGAATCGGCCGGGGTCCTCGGCGTGCACGGACAGCGGGAGGTCGAGCTCAGCGAGTTCCCGCAGAAGCCCGGGGACCGAGTCGAGCGGCGGTGCGGCAGCGATTCCCGTCGTGGGACTCAGGTAGAGCTTGAACGCACCGGCGGTCCGGGCGAGCGCGACGCGCTCCCGCGCGACGGTCGGGCTCGCGTAGAGCAGCACGTCGATCGCAGCGTGTCCTCGGACCCGCGCCGCCTTTTCCTCGAGCGTCGCGACGTCGGTGACCGGAGGGAGCGTGTTCGGCATCTCGCCGACCAGCGCCACGCCGCCGAGGGCGGCCGCCACCGTCCCGGTCGCGAGGCTCTCGGCGTCCGCCGGGCCGCCCGGGTCGCGGAAGTGCACGTGCAGGTCGGTCGCGGCGGGCAGGATCACCGCGTCGCCGACGTCGTGCCTCGGTGCGCCGACCCTCACCTTGCCGACCGACTGGATCCGGCCGTCCTCGTCGATCGCGATCTCGACCGGCTGGAGCCGTCCGCCGATCCAGGCGCGGCCCGCGAGGATCGACGCCGTCCGTGGGCGAACGGGCTCCGCCTCCCGGGATCGGGCGCGGCGCGCGGGGGGCGGCACCATCCGTCGCTCCCACGGTCGCGTCGATAAAGAAGGCACCGTTCCCGGCGGAGCAGTCCTTTTCCGTCCGGTTCTCTCCCCGGACGCGTGGGCGCGTCTCCCGCGGGTCCGACGTACGCGGCGAGCGGTGTCGACCGGGCGGGGGTCTCCCGATCGCTCTCCGAGCTCCTCCGTGCCGTTCGATACCGACCGCCGCCCCGTCACGGTCGGGTCGTCCCCCTTCCCGGGCACTACGCCGGGTTGATCCGGATCGGCCGGGAGACGATCGCGGTCACGACCGACACGGTCGGAACGAAGGTGCTGCTCGCGGAGGAAGCCGGCCGGTGGGAGGAGGTCGGCGAGGACGTGGTCGGAGCGAACGTCAACGACCTCGCGGCCGTGGGCGCGCGCCCGGCGGGTCTCGTCGACACGATCCTCTGCGTACGACCCGACCCCGCGACGTTCGGTGCGATCGGTCGCGGGATCGACCGCGGGCTTCGCGCCGCGGGCTGCGCGCTCCTGGGCGGAGAGAGCGCGGTCGTTCCCTCGATCGTGAAAGGGATCGACCTCGGCGGCACCGCGATCGGATTCTTCCCGCGGGGACGAGCGCCGGTCACCGGGGACCGGATCCGCCCGCGCGACGTGCTGCTCGGGATCCGGTCCGCGGGCCTCCACGCGAACGGGTTCACGCTCGTGCGGAAACTGCTCTCGGAAGCGGCGATCGACCTCCGGAGTCCCCGCGCCGGAGCGACGATCCCGCTCGCCCAGGAGCTCCTCGCCCCGACCCGGATCTACACCCGTGCCGTGGACGCACTCGCGTCGCGCACCGAAACGCATGGGCTCGCCCATCTCACGGGAGGGGGGGTCCGGAACCTGATGCGGCTCCACGACGGCGTCGGGTTCGTACTCGATCGCTGGCCGGAACCGCCCGCGATCTTCGACTACATGCAGCGCCTCGGCGGCGTCTCGGACGAGGAGATGTACCAGACGTTCAACATGGGGATCGGTTTCGTGCTCGTCGTCGCGCCGGACCACCTCGCGGAGACGCGTCGCCGCCTCGCCCGGGCCGGTGCCCCGGACGCGGTGCCGATCGGCCGCGTCGAGCGAGGCGAGGGTGTGACGCTCCCGTCGCTCGGACTATCCTACCACGGTTACGCGTGAGCCACCCCCACGCGGAAGGTCGAACGGTGGCGCCCTCCGCGCGGGAGGTCCCTTCGTGAAGATCCCCCCCGACGCCGCCCGCGCCGCGGTCATTCTCTCGCTCACGGCGGCGCTGCTCTGGGCGACCTACTACATCTTCGTCCTCGCGATCACGCCCGCGGCGCCTCCGTCGGCGGTCCTCGTCTACCCGTTCCTCTTCGGAGGCGCGCTCTACGCGGTCTGGTGCGCGCTCCAGGGGCACGGTCGCGCGTTCGCGCGCCTCTTTCTCGCGCCGGCGGCGTACGGGCGCGTCGCGCTACTGCTCGGAATGCAGTTGTCGGTGCTCGCCTCCACGTACATCGCCGGCGCGGTCGACACGTCGCTCCTGTCCCTGATCGGCGACGTCGTGCTCACGCCGGTCGTGGTCGGAGTATGGATCGCGGCGTATCGCGCCCGGATCGGGGCGCCGCTGCTCTGGATGGGGATGATCCTCTGCACGGTGGGGGGCGGCCTCGCGATCGCGGGCGGGCACGGACTCTCCGCGCTCCACGGCTGGGGGTACGTCGTACTCGGAACGATTCCGGTCACGGTAGCGCTGTACTTCCTCTCGACCGCCCGCGAGAACGAGCGAACCCCCGCGAGCGCGGTCGTCTCGCATTCGATGCTGGTCGCGGGGGTCGTCGGGATCGCGGTCACCCCGTGGGTGCCGGGCGGGCTCGGGGGACTCGGGGTCGCGACGCCGCTCGCGCTCCTCGGGCTCGTCGCGACCGGCGTGACGAGCTTCTTCCTCGCACCGGTGCTCTACTTCGACTCGATCCGTCGGGCCGGCTTCGTCCTTCCCCCGATGATGATGACGGGGATCCCGGTCTTCGCCGCGCTCCTCTCCTGGGGCGTGCTCGGGATCGCAATCCCGTGGCTCGGGATCCTCGGCATCCCGGTGGCGGTCGTCGGTGCGTTGATCGCGCTCCGGGGCGAGACCGCCCCGGAGGACCCGGGGCGGGACGCCTCGCTCCCGTGAACCGGGGTCACGTCCAGTCGCTCAGCTGCCGGTTCGTCGTCCGGCGCCGGGGCGCGCGGCTCACGTCCGTCACCGGGGTGTCGAGCGTCGCCGGCGGGCCTCCCCCGCTCTCGGGCGGCGGCTCGGGCTCGGCGAGCCGCCGCTGGTGGCTCCCCCGAAGGAGCGCGGCGGCGTCCCAATCGAACACCTCGGTCACGCGGGCGAGGGTCTGCGCGACCCGGTCGGCGTAGTACTCCCAGTCGGGCTCCTTCGTGAACGGCCGACCCTCGATCCAGGGCTCGATCTCCTGGGGGCTCTTCCGGGAGTCGGTCACGACCCACGCGACGCGCATCCCCGGGATCACGTCGTACCCTTCCTTCTGGAGCTGCCGGAAGACCCGGAGGAACGGGAGCGCGTCCTTGGTCGACGCGTTGTACTCCCCTTCCGCCCGGACCGATCGCGCGATCACGAGGCGGTCGACCGGGACCTTCTGCTCCCGGACCGCTTGGACGAGCTCGCGCGAGCGACGGACCGCTCCCTCGGTGTCGCTCTTCATCACGAGGTCGAAGACCTCGAGGAGCGCGTCCGACTGATAGTCGAACGCGTCGGTCCGCCGGGTCTCGTAGCCCCGGACGACGGTCTCCTCGCGGGGCCAGACCGTCCGTCCGACGTACCGCTTCTTCGCGCCGTGCGAGAAGAACGCTTCGTACACCGACTGGAACTCGAACGTCACGCCCTCGTGGGTGAACCGGCGCGCGATCGACTCCCCGAACTCCCGGCTCCCCTCCAGCGAGGCGACCGGCGAACGGACGAACACGCTGTCGGTGTCGGAGTAGACGACCTCGTGGCCGTCCGCCTCGAGCGCCTTGATGATCGTCGTGATCGCGTCCCGGGCGAACGCGGTGATCGCGGAGCCGATCTCCTTGTTGGTGAACCGGTAGAAGCTCGAGGCGAGGACGCCGTAGAACGAGTTCATCAGCACCTTGACCGCGTTCTGGAGCCCGTCGTAGTACCCCGCGAGCTCGGGGGCCGACGCCTCCCGCCCGAGGCGGCGGAACCGGTCCCGGTCGGCGAGGAGGTCGCTGAGGATCTTCGGGATGATCCCCTTCCGCACCTCGGGGCGGAGGAACCGTGCACCGGACGGCGCGACGATCGTGCCCTCGGGGGAGAGGGTCGTGAAGCACAGGTTGTCCGCGATGATGATCGAGGGGTACATCGACTTGAAGTCGAGCACGACCACCCATCGGTAGATCCCGGGTCGGATCCCGTGGACGTACCCGCCCTCGATCGGCGCGTCCCGTCCCGCGCGGTGCGTCGGAGGGACGCCGACCGAGTCGGCGTCGGCGAGCGGGATCAAGAGCGAGTCGACGAACACCGAGGTCCGCCCGTTGAGACCCTCCTCGAGGGGGAGGTGGGCGACGGTCGCGAGGTCGGCCGCCTTGTCGATCGACCGGAGCTTGAGCAGGATGCGCAGCGCAAGGTCGGCGTCGTGCTCGCAGTACTCCATCACCCGGTCGCGGTCCCGCTCCCACTCCGCGGTGATGTTCCGACGGTCGACGTCGAGCTTCGCGTCGCCGAGGAACGTGCGGGAGACGTACTGGAGCGACTCCTGCTTCGGACGGAGCTCACGTCGGGCGGCCCACCACGCGTCCGCGACGATCCGCCCGGTCACTTTCCAGAGGCGGTCGCCACCCCCGCTCGCGCGGGGGGCGGTCCGCTCGCGCCCGAGAAGGATCCCGGGAAGACCGAGCGCCTTGGCCCGCTCGAGGAGCAACGGGATGTCGTACCCCCCGATGTTGTAGCC
Organism: Thermoplasmata archaeon; assembly: GCA_030037855.1. Classification (GTDB taxonomy): domain Archaea; phylum Thermoplasmatota; class Thermoplasmata; order Lutacidiplasmatales; family UBA184; genus Lutacidiplasma. The sequence goes on from JASHPY010000078.1 coordinate 26,551, forward strand.
CGTGATGACGTCCGGGTCATCCTCCTCGACGATCCGAACGAACTGCTCGAGGATCCGCCGCTCGCCGCCGTCCCCGAGGCGGAACGTTCGACGCTCCTTCCCGCCGCCCTCCGCGACGCCGCAGATCGTGTAGATCGTCCGCTCGCGGATGGCGTTCTCGATGTCGAACGAGAGCACGCGCAACGACGGGCGGAACGGCTCGGCCGGGCGGATGTCCCGCTCGGACGTGACGATCCGGACCACGTTCGGCACCGTGTACCGGGCGCGCACCTCCGGCGGCTCGTCCTCGGCCTCGAACGCGACCGTGAGACCGAGGTGCTTGTCGTAGAGAAAGCGATGGACGAACGGGATGTCGCAGGCGAGCACGCTGGTGTCGTCGCCCGACCGCCGGTAGTTCTCCCGGTAGTCCGGCACCAGCCACGGTCGATGGAGGGTGACCTTGATCGCGGGGCGGTTCCGGCCGCCGACCCAGGTCTCGATCTCCTCGACCTGGACGATCTCGGGGTCCGCCTCGAGCCGGGCCCGCGACTCGGCGGTCGGCTCGGTCAGGACGAAGTACGGTCGGAACCCGTAGTACCGTGCGACGGTGGCGACCCCGTCCCGGGTCCGACCGAACAGCTCGACCACGACCCCGTCGTCGACGGCCTGGTACGAGCCCTCGATGAAGAACAGCTCGACCGTGCGCACGGTCCGAGGAGCCCGGCGCGAGTTAAACGGGTTGCGCGACGCCGCCCGCGAGCCAGGCTCCGAGCTCGACGAGATCGCGGTCCCAGCGCTCCGCCCAGCGGCGCGAACGCAGCGCGGCCGCGGGATGGAGCAACGGAAAGACCGGTACCGGGCCGCCGGTACGGGGAACTCCGGCCGCGCGAAGGATCGGCGGCGCCCGAGGGTCGAGCGCCCGTAAGGCGTGGGCGCCGAGCGAGACGAGGAGGCTCGGCCGAAGGAACGCGAGCTGCCGGTCGAGGAACGGTCGACAGGTCGCGGCGGCCCTCGGGTCGAACCGGTTCTCCGGGGGCCGGCACTTCAAGAGGTTGAGGACGCCGAACTCGTCCGACGCGAGGCCGAGCCGCTCGATCGCTGCGTCGAGCTTCCGGCCGGATCGACCGACGAACGGGAGGCCCGTTCGGTCCTCGGCCGCGCCCGGGGCTTCCCCCACGAACACCACGCGCGGCGAGAGTCCGCCCCGGTACACCACCGCCTGGGTCCGGGTCGTGTGGAGCGGGCAGCGAGTGCAGGTCCGGATCTCGCGGCTCAGTCGCGCCCAACGCGCCGGTCGCGACGAGCGTTTCGTACGCGTCGGACCGGCTCGGTGGCCCGCGCTCACGGTCGGTCGACGCGTCGGTGGCGTGCCATCGTCCTGCAGTCGGCCTCACGCTTAAATAGGACGGCCCAGTGGCTCGGCCCCTTCCCTACCGATGTCGCCGCCTTCGGGGATCAACACTGCCGGCCGCCTCGCGTCGCTCCGCCAGCGGCGACGCTGGTCGGATCGATACTACAAGCGCCGAACGCTGCATCTCAAGGAGCGTTCCGACCCGCTCGAGGGGGCTCCGCAGGCCCGGGGGATCGTCCTCGAGAAGGTCGGAGTTGAGGCGAAGCAGCCGAACTCCGCGATCCGCAAGTGCATCAAGGTCCAACTGATCAAGAACGGTCGCCAGGTGACGGCGTTCGCGGTCGGGGACGGGGCGATCAACTTCATCGACGAACACGACGAGGTGCTGGTGGAGGGCATCGGCGGCCGGATGGGCCGTTCGTACGGCGACATCCCGGGCGTGCGGTACAAGGTTATTCAGGTCAACGGCGTGTCGTTGGACGAGCTCGTCCGCGGACGCAAGGAGAAGCCGGCGCGATGAACGGGACCCCCGAACCGATGCTGCCGCCCGACCCGTCGGCGGACGAGCCCGGGCCGGTCGTGCAGCGACCGCAGCCCGCGGCCCCGTCCCCGTTCCCGGTCCCGCCGCTCTTCGGTAAGTATCCGTACGAAGGGCTCGAGGTCCACGACGTGGGGCTCGTGCCGTATCTCTACCTCCACCCCGTGTACTCCCCGCACAGCGAGGGCCGGCTCTCGGGGAAGCCGTTCCTCAAGACGCGCATGCACCTCGTGGAACGGCTCGCGAACCACCTGATGAAGGGCGAGAAGTTCACCGGCAAGAAGTCGAAGGCGCTCGCGACCGTACGCGAGGCATTCGACGAGCTCGCGACCAAGGAAGGGAAGAACCCCCTTCAGCTGCTCGTGGACGCCGTGGAGAACGCGTCGCCGCGCGAGGAAGTCACGCGACTTCAGTTCGGTGGGATCAGCGTGCCGCGCGCGGTCGACGCCTCTCCCGCGCGCCGGTTGAACGTCGCGATCCGCAACATCGCCCAGGGCGCCATCACTGCGTCGCGCAAATCCACGAAGCCGATCCACACGTGCCTCGCCGACGAGATCAGCCTCGCCGCGAAGGGGAACCTGTCGAGCTTCGCCGTCGGACGAAAGGAAGAAGTCGAGCGCGTCGCGCAGTCGGCCCGCTGAGGCCGCGGGAGGTCCCGAGAGCATGACCCACATCCGAGCCGAACTGGCGAAGGCCATTCCCGAGATGATGCGGAGCGTCGACAAGATCCGCAACATCGGGATCGTCGCGCACATCCATCACGGGAAGACGACGCTCTCCGACAATCTGCTCGCGGCCGCGGGCATGATCTCGAACGAGCTCGCGGGCAAGCAGCTCCTCCTCAACTTCGACGAGCAGGAGCAGGCGCGGCTCCTCACGATCAACAACGCGGACGTGACGATCGTCCACGAGTACGAGAAGGAGAACTACCTGATCAACCTCATCGACACGCCGGGCCACGTCGACTTCGGCGGCGACGTGACGCGGGCGATGCGTGCGGTCGACGGCGCGGTCGTGGTCGTTTGCGCGGTCGAGGGCGTGATGGCCCAGACCGAGACGGTGCTGCGCCAGGCGCTGCGCGAGAAGGTGAAGCCGGTCCTGTTCATCAACAAGGTCGACCGCGCGATCAAGGAGCTCCAGTTGACGTCCGAGGCCCTGCAGAAGCGGTTCACCACGATCATCTCCGAGGTGAACGAGCTGATCCGCAAGATGGCGCCCGAGGAGTTCGTCGACGAGTGGTCGGTCGACCCGCGCGACGGGTCGGTCGCGTTCGGCTCGGGCTACGACAACTGGGCGATCAGCGTGCCGTACATGCAGCGGACGGGCGTGAAGTTCCCGGACATCATCGAGTACGTCACGACCGGCCGCACGAAGGAGATCGCGCAGCGCGCGCGGATCAACGACGTGATCTTCGACATGGTCGTGAAGCACCTCCCGAGCCCGCACGTCGCCCAGCGCTACCGGATCCCGAACATCTGGAAGGGCGACATCGGCTCGAGCATCGGCCAGGCGATGATGAACACCGACACGAACGGCCCGACCGCGTTCATGGTCACCGACATCACGATGGACCCGAACGCCGGCGAGATCGCGACCGGCCGCGTCTTCTCCGGCCGCCTCCAAAAGGGGATGGAGCTCCAGATCGTCGGAACGAAGCTCAAGAACCGGATCCAGCACGTGTCGCTGTTCATGGGCCCCGAGCGGCTCATGGTCGACGAGGTCACCGCCGGGAACATCGGCGCCGTCATCGGGCTCACGGACGCGTTCGCCGGGACGACCACGTCGACGGCCCCCGAGATGGTACCGTTCGAAGAGATCCGCCACGTCTCCGAGCCGGTCGTGACGGTCGCGATCGAGCCGAAGCGGATGGCGGACCTGCCGAAGCTGATCGAAACGATGCGCAAGGTCGGCAAGGAGGACGCGAGCCTCCGGGTCGAGATCAACCAGGAGACCGGGGAGCACCTCCTCTCGGGCATGGGTGAGCTCCACCTCGAGATCACCCAGTACCGCATCGTCAACGACTACAAGGTCGAGATCGAGGCCTCGAAGCCGATCGTCGTCTACCGCGAGCTCGTCCAGCACGCGGGCGGTCCGTTCGAGGGGAAATCGCCGAACAAGCACAACAAGTTCTACTTCGAGGTCGAGGCGCTGCCGGCCGCGGTCGTCCAGGCGATCAAGGACGGCGAGATCCCGCAGGGGAAGTCGTTCAAGGACACGAAGACGCTCGTGACGAAGCTCGACGCGCTCGGCGTCCCTCGCGAGGAGGGCCGCGGGATCATCGCGGTCGAGGGCACGAACATCCTGTTCGACGTGACCAAGGGGATCCAGTACCTCAACGAAACGATGGACCTCATCGTCGACGCGTTCAAGGAGGCCGTCAACCGCGGCCCGCTCGCGAACGAGAAGGTCTACGGCCTCAAGGTGCGGCTCGTGGACGCGAAGCTCCACGAGGACTCGATCCACCGGGGCCCGGCCCAGACGATCCCCGCGGCCCGTTCGGGGATCTACGGCGCGATGGTCCTCGGCGACCGGATGCTCCTCGAGCCGTTCCAGAAGGTCACGGTCAACGTGCCGCAGGAGGTCCTCGCCGGCGCGACCCGGGAGCTCCAGCGGCGCCGGGGGGAGATCCTCGACATGACGAGCGTCGGCGACCTCCAGACGATCGTCGCGAAGGTGCCGGTCGCGGAGATGTTCGGCTTCGCGTCGGACATCCGCAGCGCGACCGCGGGGAAGGTCCTCTGGTCGACCGAATCGATGGGGTTCGAGCCCGTACCGGGCGA
>JASHPY010000079.1 GCA_030037855.1 Thermoplasmata archaeon
GCGTACGCCGCGATCGCCGCGGGACTCTCCGACGTCGCGGTCGCGGTCGGCGTGGAGAAGATGAACCTCCCGTCGATGGCGGAAGCGAACAGCTCGATGGGCTGCGTGATGGACCGCCCGTGGGACGGCCCGCACGGCGCGACGGCCCCGCCGTTCTTCGCGATGGTCGCCCAGCGCCACATGCTCGAGCACGGGACGACCCCCGAACAGCTCGCCGCGGTCTCGGAGAAGAACCACCGCTTCGCGAACACGAATCCCCACGCCCAGTTCTACGCGAAGAAGTTCTCGAAGGAGAAGCTCCTCGGGCTTCCGCTGGTCGCTCCGCCCCTCCGCCTCGGGGACTGCTCGTCGATGACGGACGGCGCGGCCGCGGTCGTGCTCGCCGCCGCGGAGTTCGTGTCGAAGTACACGGACGCGCCCGCGTGGCTCCGCGGTACCGGTCAGTACTCCGACTTTCACAACCTGGCCCACGCCGGCTCGCTCAGCGAGTGGCCCGGAATGACGCGGGCGGCCCGCGAGGCGCTCGACCGCGCCGGCATATCGATCGGCGACATCGACGTCGCGGAGATCCACGACTGCTTCACGATCTCCGAGATCGTCGAGTACGAGGCGCTCGGTCTTTGTCCGCCCGGTGCGGGCGGGCAGTTCGCCGCCGACGGCCGCGGGGAGGTCGGGGGGGACCTCGTGGTCAACCCGCGGGGCGGCCTCCTCGGCTGCGGGCATCCGCTCGGGGCGACCGGTATCGCCCAGGCGGTCGAGATCTACCGCCAGTTCGCGAAGGAGGTGCCGCCCGCACGTCAGGCGCCGGATGCCGAGTGGGCGCTCGTCCACAATCTCTCGGGGAGCGCGAACGTCCACTCGGTGATGGTCTACCAGGCCGGGGGCGCTGCGTGAGCGCGGACGTGCGGGCGCCGGGGACGGAGCCGCGCTCGGAGGGAGCGCCCGCAACGCGTCGGAAGTCGAGCCCGCGGGGTCCGCCGCCCGAGCCGCCGCGAGAGCCGCGTCCGTTCCTGCTCGACTTCTTCCCCCTCGAGGGTCCAGATCAAACCCGGCTCGCGCGTTTCTACGACCGCCTGAGGGAGGGCCGGCTCTCGACCACCCGGTGCCCGAAGGACGGCGAGTGGCACTGGCCACCTCGCACGGCGTGCCCGAGCTGCCACTCCGAAGCGCTCGAGTGGGTCGACCTTCCCGAGACCGGGACGATCTACGCGTTCAGCGCCGTGCTCGGCGGCGCCCCGCTCGGACTCGAGGCCGACGTGCCGTTCGCGGTCGGACTCGTCGATCTCGCCGGTTCTCCGCTGCGATTGTTCGGCCGGATCGAGGGGAAGCCGTGGACCGAACTCCGCGTCGGCGGGAGCGTGCGGGTCGAATCCTACGAGGTCCCGGGCGATCGGGTCTTCTATCGGTTCCGGGCGACCGATTAGACGGACGGCGCGCGACCGTCGCCGCCTCGCCGAAACTCTGAAGCAGGCTATTTATACCCCTCCCAGGTCTCGCGGCCCGCCGGTTCGGGAGAGCCGAGAGGATGGAGTCGTCGTTCGGTGGGTGGTGGCGCCGGCACGGATGGACGGTCGCCATCCTGCTCGCCGCGTTCGGGCTCGCGTTCGCGATTCGGACGATCTGGACCTACCCGATCATCGAGCAGTTCGGGCCCCTGTTCAGCTATGCCGGCGGATCGGACTCCTACTACCACTCGCGCGTCACGACGTACATCATCCTGAACCACCAGAACCTGGTGTTCGACCCGTTGCTCCACTACCCGGTCGGGGGGTACAACCCGCGGGAGCCGCTCTTCGACTGGATGAACGCCATCCTCGGGATCGTCTTCGCTCCGTTGTTCGGCGGTAACGCCGTCACGGCGGGCGCCTGGTTCCTCGACCTCCAGGCGCCGCTCTGGGCGGCGCTCGGCGTCTTCCCGGTGTATCTCATCGGCCGGGAGGTCAGCGGGAAGCGGATGGCCCTCATCGCCGCCCTGATCTTCCCGTTCTTGAGCGCGAACATCGACTCGTCGATCTTCGGCTACGCGAACTACCTCTCGTTCTACACGTTCGTGATCCTCGTCACGGTCTACGCCTACATTCGAACGGTCAAAGCGGTCGGTTCGCGGCGGTGGATCGAGAGCTACCGGCATCCGTCGCAGTACGTCCCGGGCTTACGGGCGTTCCTTCGGACCGAGCGGACCGCGGTCAAGTGGGCGGTCTTCACCGGCGTCTCCCTCGGGGCGCTCGCGCTCGCCTGGCAGGGGTACACCTACGCGGTCGTCGTGATCGGCATCACGCTCCTGATCGCGATGATCGTGGAGCGGATCCGCCGCGTCGATTCGTTCGGGCTCTACGTCGTGACGTGGATCGTCGGGCTGATCGGTTTCCCGATGGCGATGCCGTACTACATCGTCCAGCACCAGTTCGCCGCCTGGTTCGACCTTCCGCTCCTGCTCTACTTCGGCGTGCTCGCGCTCCTGCTCCCGTTCCTGTTGCTCCGGGACTGGCCGTGGGTGTTTTCGATCCCGACGCTCGGCCTCCTCGTCGTCGCGGCCGCGGCGTTCCTCGCGGCGTTCGAGCCGTCGTACTTCACGAACATCGTCACCGGGCAAGGCTACTTCGCGAAGACGCTGATCTACTCGACCGTCGCCGAGGCGCAGGCGCCCTCGATCGACGAGCTGGTCGTCGGCTACGGCGTCGTGACGTTCTTCCTCGCGTTCGTCGGCCTTGCGATCTTCATCTACCTGCTCGCGAAAGGACGGTTCAAGCGCCACCACATCGTCTTCCTCGTCTTCGCGATCCTCTCGATCTACCTCCCGATCTCGGCCGCGAAGTTCTTCCTCCTCGGGTCGCCGGCGTTCGCGCTCCTCCCGGCCGAGGCGATCGGCCGGGCGCTCGACGTCGGCGGCTACGCCGAGCTCCGTCGCACGGTCGCGTCGCTCTCGGACCGGCGCAGCCAGGCGGCCGCGTTCCGCAAGGCGTTCAAGCCGCGCCAGGTGCTCGTGATGGTCCTCATCCTCGTGATCGTGCTGCCGAACGTCTGGATCTCGATCGACGCGAGCATTCCGGGGAACACGAAGGACCAGGTCTCGGCCCAGGTCTACGACTCGCTGCCCGCCGCCCTCAAGGGTAATAGCTCGACCGCGTCGAACTACTTCGGCGCCGCGGGGACGTCCATCGACACGTCGAACCAGTACGATAGCGCCGGGTATAATTGGCTCGCCGAGCAGGACTCCGCGATCCCCGAGTCCGAGCGTCCCGCGGTCGTGAGCTGGTGGGACTACGGTTTCCAGACGATCGACCAAGGGGAGCATCCGAGCGTCGCCGACAACTTCCAGAACGGCATCGACCCCGCGGGGCAGTTCCTCCTCGCGCAGAACGAGTCGAGCGCGATCGCGGTGCTCGCGACCACGCTGCTCGCCGCCGAGCAGGACAAGACCGGCCTGCCGTACCTCCCGTCCGCGCTGAACTCGGTCCTCGCCGGGGACGGCGTCAACCTGACGCAGTTCCACAACCTCCTCGTGAACGAGAGCTACGACTACGCGCTCGTGGTCGCGCACCCCGAGCGCTACCTGCCCGTGAACCCGGCCACGCTCACGCTCGACAACGCGATGTACATGGCGGTCTCCTACTACCTCGCGACCACCCAGACGCTCGGTGGGGTCGCGAAGATCTACAACGACGTCCAGTCGTACACCGGCTGGCGGATCGGCTACGACCTTGCGGACAGCCGCCTGATCCCGTTCAGCGGGGACGACACGGGCATCTACTACGCGCCGGCCGACCTGACCGGCCGGATCGTGAACGCCGCCGGCCTCCCGGTGACGTACTTCAACGTCACCGTGCTCGGCTCCGACGGGAACTACTATCCGCTCGGCGCGGTGCCCGCGGACGTCTCCGCCGTGAACTACTACATCAACTATTTCGCGCCGTTCTACAACTCGATGATCTACCGTACCTACTTCGGGTACAACGGCACCGACATCGGGCTCGCCAACGGGATTCCGGGCCTGGAAGGCGACGCCGCGAGCGACCCGGTCGAGCCCGGCTGGATGCTCCAGCACTTCGAGGTCGTCTACCAGACCGCCTACTACTGTGCGAACGCGAGCGGGGTCGCCCCGACCTCGGGCTGCTTCGTCGCGACGAACACTCCCGAGGCGCTCGCGCTCGCGGCGAGCGGCGTCGGGACCGCGAACACCTCGGCCGGGATGTACTTCTCGGGCGGCGAGTCGATGCTCGAGTACTACCCCGGCCAGCCGCTCGTGGGCGTCGTGCAGCTTCCGAACGGCGCCCCGGTCGGCGGCGCGCGCGTGACGGTCTTCGACCAGAACGGGATCCCGCACATGACGACCGTGACGGCGCCGGACGGCTCGTTCTCCCTCATCCTGCCGCCGGGGAACGACACGATCAACGTCACGACCGGCACGTTCGTCGGGCTGAGCCAAGAGGGGAACGTCCTCCTGAAGGAGGTCAACGTGACGGTCTCGAACGCGGTCGGGCTCTCGTTCAACGCCCCGAGCATCCAGGAGACGATCACGCTCGCGGGAGGAACGGCCTCGGGCATCGTCTTCTACAACATCGCGAACAACTCGGCGTACATCCCGCCCGACCCGTCGCTCTCGGGCGCGAAGGTCATCCTCTGGAGCTCGAACAACCTCTCGAAGGTTACCGCGACCACGGACGCGAGCGGCACGTACTCGCTCTCGAACATCGCGCCCGGCGTGTACAACTACAACGTCATCTTCAACGGCTACAACTACACCGAGTCGCCGATCACCGTCCGGCCCGGACAGACGACCAACGCCACGGTCGGGCTCCCGGTCGGGTCGGTCAAGGGGCACGTGCTCACCCCGTCCGGTGCGCTCGCGAACGGTGCGGTCGTGACGCTCGGTTCGTCGTCCGGATTCTCGTTCTCGAATCGAACGAACGCGACCGGGAACTTCACGATCTCGGGCTACGCGCCGGGAAACTACACCCTCACCGCGACGCTGCCCGGCACGGCGGAGCGGTCGGTCGGCGTCCGGGTCCCGATCGCCTCGCCGGGCGATGGCTTCACGACCAACCTCACGCTCGCGAACACCTCGACGATCTCCGTGACCGTCTCGGCGAACGGCGCGCCCGCGGCGAACGTCCCGGTGCAGTTCTTACCGATCGCGTCGTACGCGAACGGGACCGTCTCGCCGCTCTCCGAGATCGCGTGGGCCGGCGTGAACGGGACGACCGCGCTGAGCGGGCCGAACGGGGCGGTGTCCCTGTCGCTGCCGCTCGGTAACTACTCGGTCACGGCCCTCGGGTACGTCGGGTCGACGTTGTACGCGGGCGTCGGCCAGATCGCCGCCTCGCCGCTGAACCCGAACGCAGCGACCGCGCTCACGCTCACGCCCGCGATCCGTCTCTCGGGGACCGTATCGACCGCCGGCCCGCCGACGAACTCGACCCGCACCGCGGTGATCGCGTACTCGTCGGGCGGGAGCCCGGTCTACACGTGGGCCGAGAGCGGCGCGTACACGTTCTACCTGCCCGCGGGCACCTACTCGGTCCTCGCGCTCCAAGGGTCGAACACGTCGGTCGGCACGATGTACTCCGCGCTCACGTCGGTCGTGCTCCGCTTCCCCACGACCCTCGCGCTCTCGCCGTCCGTCGCGGTCGACGCACGGTTCTTCGTCGGCGCGAGCCTCGCCGGCACGACCCGCGTCGCCGCGGTCGGAGCCGTCGTGAGCGTCTCGGCGGGCTCGGGCGGGCCGACGGTGACGGCGCTGGTCGCGTCGAACGGCGCGGCGGCGCTCTACGTTCCCGCGGCGCTCCCGATGCCCGCGACGTCGTACTGCGTCTCCGCCGGTGTCGCCGGCTTCGTGAGCTCGTCGGTCTGCGGCATCAGCCCGAGCGGGCTCCAGACCATGACCTCGTTCCCGCTCGCGCTCGCCACGGTGCCGGTGACCGTGACCGTCAGCGGGGTTCCGTCGGGACCGTCGATTACCGTCAACCTCACGGCCGAGAGCGCGACCGCGGTCAACCGAACGCTCACCGGGGGGCCGAGCTGGACGGTCAACCTCCCGCCCGGTTCGTACGCGATCTCGGGCTGGGCGCCGACCAGTAGCGGCGCCGAGATCTACCTCCCGGTCGCCCGGCCGGTCGAGTCGATCGCGTTCGGCGCGAGCTCGGCTCGGCTCTCGCTCTCCCTGGTCGGGCAGACCCTTTCGACGGGGACGATCACGCTCCCGAGCGGGGGCGCGCTGCCGGACGTCACCGTCACCCTCTACTCGCCGTCGTTCAACGAGACGCTCAACGGGACGAACTTCACGAAGGGGTTCTACGTGCCCGTCGGTAGCTACTCCGGCTACGCGACGGTCGAGTCGTTCTCCAACATCACGTACACCACGCTGCGTCCGGTGAACGTGTCGAGCGCCGGGGTGGTGTCGCCGACCTTGGCCCTGACGACCCGCGGCGCGGTGCTCTCGGGGTCGCTCGACGACTCGAGCGGCGCCATTCTCCCGATCACGACGACCGTGACCCTCACGTCCGCCACCGGCGCGACCGCGATCGTTGCCGCGACCGGCGGTTCGTTCCGTGCCCCGCTGGTCGCGAACCAGACGTATTCGGTGAGCGCCGCGGGCGTGACGCTCGGCGAGGGACCGGCGGGCGGCTTCTACGTCGCGTGGGTATCGACCCCCGGCGCGACGTGCACCCTCGGCGCGACCGGCGCGTCGTGCAACGTGACGATGATCGGCACGACGCAGCTCGTCTGGCTGAACGGCACGCTCACCGCGACCGGGGTACCGGGCGCGGTCCCGGGCTCGGTCCGGCTCTACGGCCCCTCGACCGCGGCCGTGACCACGATCCTCCCGGCGACGAACGGGACGTTCTCGGCCCGGGTGCTGCCCGGGAAGTACTCGATCTACGCCTCGGGCGGGGGCGGGAGCGAGCCGCTCGCCGGCTTCGCGACCGTGTCGGTCTCCGCCACGTCGACCGCCCCGGTGTCGATCGCGTTAGCCCCGACCTGGGCTGCGACGATCTCGGTCGCGACGCCGTCCGGCGGGTCGCCGCTCCGGGGTCCCGTGAACGTGACCGTCACGAACCCGTTCGGGTACGTCGCGGTCTACACGAACGTCACGACGACCTCGTCGCTCCTGATCGCGCTCCCCGTGGGGACGTACTCGCTCTCGGCGACCTCGTTCGGCACGCCGAACGGCCTGTTCGCCAACGCGACCGCCACGTCGACCCTCCGGGTCGTGCAGGGGAACGTCGGGGTCACCCTCTCGCTCGCGTACGTCGCCACGTACTCGGTCACGGGGACCCTCGTCGGGTCGACGTCGGCGAAGATCAACTCGCCGGGGTCGGCGTCGTTCGCGTTCACGGTGCGGAACACGGGCAACGTGCCGGTGACGATCCACCCGGTGGGTAGCCCGGCCTACTGGACGTTCAACTTCTCGTTCGCGAACGTGACGCTGCTTCCCGGCGCGTCCGTGCCCGCGTTCTCGGCCTCGGTCGAGATCTTCGTGCCCGGGGGAACGACGACCGCGCAACCGTCGGTCGTGCTCAGCTTCGAGCTCGCGAACGGCACGTCGATCGGGTCGGTCGCGCCGACCATCGACATCGTCGCCTACTACGGCGTCGGGGTCGGCTCCACGTCGAGCTCGCCCCCGCAGGTCGGGCTCAATCACGCGCTCGTGCCGTTCTACCTCGCGAACACCGGGAACGTGATGGAGTCGGTGCGGCTCACGATCGTCAACGCGAACACGCTCGCGGCGACCGGCTGGACGGCGTCGCTCCGGTCGGTCTCGGGAGCGCTCTCGTCCCCGGTCGTCTCGCTGGACGCGCTCTCGAACTCGACCTACTTCGTGAACCTCACGGCGACCGGGCCGGTCTTCGTTCCCCTGATCGAGGTGACCGTCCAGGCGTCGGTACTGAACGCGAGCGGGGCGTACCAGGGCATCGGCGAGCTGTCGGTCCCGCGGGTCGCGGTCGAGACCGGCACGACGAACGGCACCGCGCCGGTGACGGTCACGGGTCCGTCGGTCGGCACGCCCCCGTCCGTGCTCCCCGACTGGGTCGTGCCGCTCCTCTCGTTCGTTCCGGCGATCGCGCTCGTGATCGGCGTGATCACGATCCGCTGGTGGAGGACGCGGAGGTGGACGCGGCGGTGACGCTCGGCGGGGTCGCCCGGGTCCTGCCCGCCCTCGGGCTCGTGGTCGCGATCTGCCTGGTCGCCGGCGCACTGGCCGTTCCCTCGGGCGGCGCGGCCGGAGCGCGGGAGATTCCGTCCGCGTCGGCCACGTTCCCGTTGAAGGGGAACGTCACCGGCCCGACCGTCTTCGGCTACAACGACCACCGGACGATGTTCATCAACGGGACCGGCGGGCCGGCGTTCGCGTCGAACGGGACGCGGGTCGGGAACCTGACGTACTACGCGTCGGTCACCGGCGTCAACCTCACCGGGGTCTCGATCGTGCCGGACGAGGCGGCGATCGTGAACACCACGCCCCAGTCGACGCTCCTGACGGTCGGGAACGTGACGGAGGTCCTGACGGTCGTGGTCGAGGTCACGTCGACCTACCAGGGCGCGAACGAGTCGCTGAACCTGACCTACACGGTGAACGTCGTCCAGCCGTACACGCTCACGATGACGCTCCTCTCGACGACGTCGGCGACGATCCTCGGCTTCACGCTCGCGGTCGACCTGGACGGCGTCCCGGTCGGGACGATCTCGATCCCGGCCCTGACGGGGAAGGAGAGCTACGTCGCGACGTTCGCCTACGCGACCCTCGGGCTCGGCAGCGGGTACCACACGTTCACGGTGTCGCTCGCGAACGAGCACGGGCTCGTGACGTTCGCGGGCGGCGGCTCGACGTACTCGACCACGTTCTACGTCCCGGGTCCGCCCCCGAACTACGAGATTTGGTACATCGCCGGCGCGGTCGCGTTCTTCGGGGCCGTCTTTATATTCATCACCCGGCTCGCCGCGCGCCGCCGAAACCCGACGCGCAAGTAGGGCGATCTCGAGATGCCGAGCAGTCCGACGATCCACTGCACCAGCTGCGGCCGGGCGGTCCCCGCCAAGGGCGCGACCCAGTTCCCGTGCCCGAGCTGCGGCGAGGCGACGATCGGCCGGGACGCGCGCTGCCGGGACCAGAGCGTGCCGTATCGCTGCCCGAAGTGCGGCTTCGAAGGTCCGTGAGGTCGCGCCGATGGGTCAGGTCGCGGTCCTCTTCCGGCTGATGCCCCAGGGCGTCGAGACCGACCTCGCGACGGTCGCGAAGGCCGTGAAGGAGTCGGTGCCCGCCGGCGTGACGGTCCGGGGGATGCAGGTGAAGGACATCGCCTACGGATTGAAATCGCTGCTCGTGTCGGTCGTCATGGACGACACGGGCGGGGTCCTCGACACGACCGAGCACGCGCTCGCGAAGATCCCCCACGTCGAATCGGTCGAGGTGATGGAGGAGGGGCTGCTCTAGCCGGGCGCCCTCGCGCTCCCCGCCGTGGACCTCTTCACCCACGTCCTCGTCGCCTACCTCGTCACCTTCGGCGTCGTCGGGTTCCAGCCGTCGTATCTCGCGGCCGGCGCGCTCGCGGGCGGGCTGCCCGACGCCGACGCGCTGTTCTTCCCGCTCGCGAAGCGGTTCCCGATCCTGCGCCACCACGGGATCACGCACTCCCTCCTGGGCGTCACGATCGTCGCGGTCGTCGGTGCGTTCGTCGGCCCGATCCTCGCCCCGGGTTCCCCGTACATCTACTTCGCCGTGATGATGATCGGCGGGATCTGCCACATCCTCCAGGACGGGTTCACGAACTTCGCGGTCCCGCCGCTGCTCCCGTTCTCGAAGCAGCTCCTGCATCTCGACGCGGACCGGGCGATCAACTTCGTGACGATGGCGGTCTCGATCGCGTCGTTCTACCTCCTCCTCGGCGTCGAGCGCAACCACGTCGCCTTCGCCTGGTACCTCCTCACCGTCTACCTCCTGATGGCGTTCTTCGCGGCGTACTTCGCGATCCGCATCGTCGGGCGGGCGGTGGTCGGCCGGAAGGTCGGGACCCCGGAGGGGTACTCGGCCGTGGTCCCGACCGGGAACCCGTTCCGATGGGTCCTCCTCTCCGAGGAGGCGAGCGGCGGCCGGGTCCGCACCCGCTGGGCGACGTACGCGTTCGGGCGCGGGATCGTCGACGGGCCGCACGAGGTCGAGGCGCCGCTCGAGCCGCCGTCGCACACCGGCTCGCCGACCTCGGCCCGCGAGGCCCTCGACTGGTCGTACGGCCTCGCGCGCCGCGCGAGCGACGTGATCGCGTCGACCTACCACTTCGGCGAGGCGTTCCTCGACGCGGCGGGGGAGTGGGTCGCGGTCTGGTACTCGCTCGAGTTCACCGCGTTCGGCCGCGCTTCCGCGGTCCGGGTCCGGTTCCCGCCCGGCGGCGCCGCGCCGGTCGTGAAGTCGGCGTTCTACCGTCCGATCCAGAGCCCGCTCTGAGCGGAGCGCGCGGACGCGCCCCGCGCCCGGTCCCGGGACGAGGGGCCTACTTGTAGGTCGATTGGTGGGTCGTGCCTTCGTCGTCGACGATCGTGATGCACTCGCCTTCGCACTCGAACAGGCACGCCTCGCACATGATGCAGTCCGGGCCGTGGATGACCGCCGACTTCTCGGCGCGGAACTGGAACTTCGCGGCTACCGCCGGGTCGTCGACCACGTCCGGCCAGTTCTCGCGGGGCTGCATCTCGAACACGGTCACCGGGCAGACATCTCGGCAGTGCGTGCAGCCGGTGCACTTCTCGTGCGCGACCTCGACCGTTACCATGGCTCGTCCTGTAGTACCGACCGATGGACCATATATTAACACTCGGGCGGGGCGGCACCGGCGGTCGGATCGCACGCGACCGGGACCCCGCTCGAACGGGGTCTCACGGGATCTCCGCCGGGTCCCATTTCGTCACGCGCCGCCGGTCCCGCAGCGCGTCGAGGCGAGCCATCTCCGCGGGCGAGAGCTCGAAGTCGAACACCCGGGCGTTCTCCCGGATCCGCTCCGCGTGGACGGACTTCGGGATCTCGACCACGCCGTGCTGGAGCCCCCAGCGGATCAGGACCTGGGCCGGGGAGCGATTCTTGGCGAGCGCGACCTCGGCGACCG